>DATMLO010000051.1:0-2364 GCA_035570495.1 Allostellaceae bacterium
CCAACGCGGTCGGCCAAGTCTACGACTCCGGCGCGTTCGCGCATATGCTCGAGCGCGCTGCAAAGCTCGCCGATTGGGACGGCTTTGCCGCGCGCAAGAAGGCGGCCAAAAAAAAGGGCCTGCTCTACGGCCGCGGCCTGACCAGCTATATCGAATGGACCGGCGGCCGCGCGCACACCGAAAAGGTCAGCCTGCACGCCACCGCCGAAGGGCGCGTCATCCTGCATTCCGGTACCCAGGCGATGGGGCAGGGGCTGCAAACCACCTATTCGCAGATGGTGGCGGCGTCGCTCGGCATCTCCATCGATAAAATCGATGTGGTGCAGGGCGACACGGATCTGGCCACCGGTTTCGGCAGCGTCGGTTCGCGCTCGCTGTTCGTCGGCGGCACGGCGGTCGCGGTCTCCGCCAACGACCTGATCGCGAAAGCGCGCGAGAAGGCGTCGAACCTGCTCGAAGCCGCGGTCGAGGATATCGAATATCGCGACGGCTGGCTCACCGTGGTCGGCACCGACAAGCGGATCGGCCTGTTCGAGGTCGCGAGGAAAGAAACCGGCGCGCGGCTGAGCGTGGACAGCCAGGGCGAGGTCGACGGGCCGAGTTGGCCTAACGGCACCCATATCTGCGAAATCGAGATTGATCCGGAGACCGGCGTCAGCAAGGTGGTGCGCTATACCACCGTCGACGACGTCGGCGTCGCGGTCAATCCGATGCTGGTGACGGGGCAGGTTCACGGCGGCGTCGCGCAGGGCATCGGTCAGGCGCTGTATGAGGGCGTGTCCTATGACGCCGAAGGGCAATTGCTGACCGCGAGCTATCAGGATTACTGCGTGCCGCGCGCCGACGATATTCCGCCGATCGAGGTCACGCTGGATGATTCCGCGCCCTGCCGCACCAATCCGCTGGGCGCCAAGGGCTGCGGCGAATCCGGCGCCATCGGCGGTCCGCCCTGTATCGCCAACGGGGTGATGGATGCCTTGAGCGAACTCGGCATCAAGACGCTCAACACCCCGCTGTCGCCGCTGAAGGTCTGGCAGGCGATCCGTGAAGCGAAAGCCGCGCGGGTGTAATTGGCGCTTCTCTACAGCCCCAGCACCATCTTGGCGACGATGTCGCGCTGGATCTCCGACGAGCCGCCGAAGATGGTATAGGCCCGGCTGTTGAGAAATTCCGGCACCACCGGCAACATCTGTTCCGGTATGCCCGGCGCCTCGTTGAGCTTGTAGAACGGCCGCATCGGCTCGACATACAGGCCGTCATTGCCGATCACCTCGACGCCGAGCCGGGTCACGGCCTGGCGGATTTCGCTGACGCGCAGCTTCAGCAGCGATGACACCGCGCCGGGATTCTGTCCGGTCTGCAGTGCCGACAATACCCTCAATTCGGTCATCTCCAGGGTGTCGATGTCGACCTCGATCTCGGACATCCGCAAGGATATATCGGGATCGTCGATGGCGCGGCCGGTGGCGTCCGATTCGGCGAGATCCGAAACGGTCTGGAGCGCCTCGCGCAATTTGGCCGAGGCGATGCCGGAGCCGCGCTCGAACTCGAGCAGATATTTGCCGTAGGTCCAGCCCTTGCCTTCCTCGCCGACGCGGTTGGCGGCCGGCACGCGCACGTCGTCGAAGAACACCTGGTTGACTTCGTGGTCGCCGCCGATGGTCAGGATCGGCCTTGTCGTGATGCCCGGGCTCTTCATGTCGATCAGCATGAAGCTGATGCCGTCCTGTTGGCGCTCGGTGTCGTTGGTGCGCACCAGCGCGAACATGCGGTTGGCGTGATGGGCATGCGTGGTCCAGATCTTGGTGCCGTTGATGATGTAGTCGTCGCCGTCGCGCACCGCGCGGGTCTTCAGCGAGGCGAGGTCGGAGCCCGAACCGGGCTCGGAATAGCCCTGGCACCAATAATCGTCGCCGGAAAGAATCCGCGGCAGATAGAAATTCTTCTGCTCCGGCGAGCCAAAGCCGATGATGACGGGGCCGACCATCTTGACCCCCATGACGTTGACGCTCGGTACGCCGGCGCGGGCGCATTCGGCCTCGAAAATCCAGCGCTGCGCCGGGGTCCAGTCCGGGCCGCCATGTTCCACCGGCCATCCCGGCGCGCCCCAGCCCTTCTTATGCAGCGATTTCTGCCAGGCGATGCCGATATCCGGGTCGGAGAAAACCGACGGCGTCAACGACTGCGCGTGCTTCATCTCTGCCGACAGGTTGGCGGCGATGAAGTCGCGGACTTCCTGCTCGAAGGCGCGCTCTTCGGCGCTGAAGGAAAGGTCCATGTTGCGCTCCGCTCAGATTTGAACCGGCCGCCCGCCCAGCATGGCGTGGCGGCGATAGTGGTGGGCGCTGCCGCCGAACAGGGTAT
>DATMLO010000052.1:0-2902 GCA_035570495.1 Allostellaceae bacterium
CGAGGATCTCGATTTCGCGCGGGTTCTCGACATCGCCCGCCCGTATCTCGGCGAGATCGTCGGCGTCCATGGCGATTGGACCCCGCTCGACGGCCGCGAAACCCTGTTTGCCGAAGACCTCGACCGCGACGACCCCTGGCAATTCAAAAACATCCGCGTCGTCTGACGCCCTATTCAAGGAGAGGCAAACGGCCGGCCGGAGCGGCCGCCGAGCGCCTTGTTGCGGGGCTAGCAGGCTGCTGAAAAACTCCATTTTCCGCTCCGGGTGCCCTTCGAGACGGCCCTTTGGGCCTCCTCAGGGTGAGGCAAGCCTTTGAAATCAAATGACCTCATCCTGAGGAGCGAAGCGTCTCGAAGGATGGCAGCCGTCGGAAGCCGCTTTTTTCAGCAGCCTGCTAGACGACCTGCCGCGACATCTCCGCGGGAAACGCGAGCACAAGCTTCTCGCTATCGCTCGGCGGAGTATCATAATGGCTTTACGGCAATGCGATCGGCTGGCGCGCTCCAGCGGCTTCAAATAAGGGCCGCGGTTCTATGTGATGAGGAAGCGTAATGAAAGGCGCGGTTCATTGGCTTGGCGAGCAATATATTCGGCTGGTCCTTCGCTCGCAAGCCGAGGCGCAGCGGCCCCGCCCGATCAACGAACGCCCTGTCGAGCTTCGTTTTCTATTCAAATGCGTGGACGATCTGCAACCGGCGTGCGTGCTCGATGTCGGACCCGGGGAGAGCCCGTTGCCGGCTGTGTTGCGCAACTGCGGCTGCCAAGTGACCGCGGTGGACAACCTGTCGGACTCTGGCGCCCGGGCAAACGCCGCCTGGTCAACCGCCACTGGCATGTGGTTAACGATGATATCCGCAGACCTGCAACTTTGCGGCCTGGGTTTGACCTGATCAGCTGCATCAGCGTGATCGAGCACATCGATGATGCAACGGCGGCGTTCCGGTCGATGATCGATCTTCTGACGCCAACTGGTCATCTGGTCTTGACTTGCCCCTACAACGAAATGCGCTATGTTGAGGATGTCTACCAGTTGACTGGTGGTGATCTGGACCAACCGCAGCCCTATCGCTGCGCGAGCTACAACCGCGCCGCGATCGATCAGTGGCTGGCGTCAACACCGGCAGCGCGGATCGTCGCGCAAGAATATTGGCGCTTCTGGGCTGGCGATGTGTGGCGCCAAGGCGATCGGCTTGCGCGCCCAGAGATGACCTCCGCAACCGAACCGCACCAGCTTACGTGTATGCTGATCCGGCGAATGCCCGATGCCAAGCTGGATTAGGTCGCTGACGTGCAGCGGGTAAAAAACATTAGTGCGGGAATACGAACGGAAACAGTTTTGTTAGGGCCGCCTCCGTCCGACAAATACAAACCAGCCCCCGTGCCATTCAAAGCGATTGATCCCGAGAATTCCGAGCAATCGCTTTGGCTCGTCTCGTGCGCATCTAATCCGCCTTAAATATTCTTCCCGAGTAAAGTTGGCGATGTCCGAGGTATAAATCCTATATATTTGCTTTATCTAAAGTAATATCTCACAGGGTTGTGCAACCTATCCCTCATATAGGAAATATATAACGTGACTTCGTAATAAAAATTTGAAATTTAGCAGATACATACACTTCCTTCCTTCCTTCCCATGACCTACCCGAGAATAAACGCCCGTGATCCTCGGCACCGAGCCGCAGTCGGGTTCTGAGAAAGCCCGATCTCGGAACCCCGGAGCTGGGTTTTCTGTCTGTGATGCCACTGATCCGGCCTCCTATCAGCGGGCCTATGATGGATCGCAGTCGACATCAGTCGGCAGAAGGCGCTGGGCGGCGGAAGCAGGCGGCGCCTGGGCCGCTTCAGTGCCGAAAGTGGCGCAGGCCGCTGAACAGCATGGCGATGCCGGCGCGGTCGGCGGCGGCGATGACCTCCGGGTCGCGCACCGAGCCGCCGGGCTGGATCGCCGCGGTGATCCCGGCCGCGATCGCCGCTTCGAGCCCGTCGGCGAACGGAAAGAAGGCGTCGGAGGCCAGCACCGCGCCAAGCGTCGGGGGCAGCGGCAGCCCTGCCGCCCGGCCCATTTCCGCTGCCTTTCGGGCCGCGATCTGCACGCTGTCGACGCGGCTCGGCTGGCCGGCGCCGATGCCGATTGTGGCGCCGTCGCGGGCGAACACGATCGCGTTCGACTTGACGTGCTTCGCGACCGTGTCGGCGAACAGCAGATCGGCGATCTCGGCTTCGCTCGGCGCTCGGCGGGTGACGGTGCGCAGGCCATCGCCGGCGACCGCGACCCGGTCGCGCTCCTGGACCAGAATGCCGCCCGACACCGAACGAAAGGCGAGACCAGCCGCCGCCGGGTCGGGCATCGCCCCGGTGACCAGCAGCCGCAGCCCGCTCCTGCGGGCGAGGATCGCCGCCGCTTCCGGCGGGGCCTCGGGGGCGATCACGATCTCGACAAATATTCGGCCGATCGCCTCGGCCGTGACCGGATCGAGCGGGCGGTTGAGCGCCACGACCCCGCCATAGGCGCTTTGCGGGTCGCAGGCGAGCGCTCGGTCCCAGGCCTCGCGCAGGCTCGCTGCGACGGCCACACCACACGGATTGGCATGCTTGACGATCGCCACCGCCGGAGGTGCCAACTCGGCAACCAGCTCGAACGCGGCGTCGGCGTCGGCGTAGTTGTTGTACGACAGCTCCTTGCCATGCAGCTGCCGGGCGCTGGCGACACCCGGACGGGGCTCGCCGGTGCGGTAGAAGGCGCCCATCTGATGCGGGTTCTCGCCATAGCGCAGGATCTGGCCTAGCCGCCCGGCGACGATCAAGGTCTCGGGGAAGGTCTCCTCGTCATCGCACGTCAGCCATCGGGCGATCGCCGCATCATAGGCCGCAGTCGCGGCATACGCCTTGCCGGCGAGACGG
>DATMLO010000053.1:0-2671 GCA_035570495.1 Allostellaceae bacterium
TTGCGGCCGGGTCGTCGGTGAAATGTCCGCAATCGCGGCAGGCCGGTGCCGTCATCGCGCGATGCTCGCCCAATGGTCGCCGAAGACGACCGCCGAGAGTACGTAGCCGAGGGCGATGTTGACGACGACGCCGGCAGTGAAGGCGAGGAATGGCTTACGGCCGGCCGGGGCGAGCTCGCGAAACCGCGTGGTCAGGCCGATCGACAGAAAGCTGAAGGTGAAGGCCCAGGTGCGCAGCGCGGTAATCGGGTTAATCAGCGCCGGCCTCGTCGTAATCGCCGTAGCTGACACCTCGCACCGCCAGCGTCACGATCAGCGACGCGACGAGGAAGCCGATCACGAATTTGGGGAACCGCCACCAGATCTGCCCGGCTTGCGCGCGGCCGCCGAGCTCTGCGGCTTCCCATCTGGTCACCGCGATCGCTGAAAGGATGAACGCCCAAATGCCGATCCAGACATCGCGTCCGACAACCTTGATCAGCGTGTACGACCAGATCGCTTGGTCGGCCGTGCCGGCTACGCCGGTTCCGGGTCCGGCAATGCCGCCATAGGTCTGAGCCGCGGCAAGCCCGGCGGCGTCGGCGAACTCCGATGTGCCGATCCAGGCACCGCCGACTCCAGTGGGTAGATGCAGTGCGCGGGCGACCACCGGCAGCACGAAGATCATCACGATCGCCCAGAGAACGACGAGAGTGATCGCGATCGGCGGATGCTCCCGTTTCGCGCGCACCGCCCCGGCGATCGCGATCGAGGCCGAAACCCCGCATACGGCGCCGCCGGCGCCCAGCACCGCGGCGAGCCGGCGATCGAGGCCAAGCCAGCGCGCCACGCCGAAAATGACGAGAAAGGTGGCAATGGAGACGATCGAGGCCTGCAGGATCGCGACCGGTCCGGCCCATACGATCAAGGTGAACGGCAGCGTCGCGCCGAGCAGCACGATCCCCGTTTTGATGTAGAACTCGACGCGGAAACCGGCGTCGAGCCAGCCCGGCAATCCGATCAGGTTCGAGATCACCAGGCCGAGCACGAGGGCGACCAGCGGCGGCTCGAGATTGTAGCGCACTGCCTGGTCCCAGGCGCCGGCCGCAAAGATGACGACGGACAGCACGTAGATCAGCAGGAAGGCCGGGACGAACGCGGCAACTCGCTGGCCCATCGCCCACGCGGCGCCGGCAAAAACGAGCCGCCAAAGCGCGAATTGCGCCATGTAGCGGCCGGCATTGGCCGCGAAATGCGCCCCGAGCTGATCGAGGCTCGACCAGCGTGCCGGTGCGACCGCGATCCAACCGATACTGCTGCTCTGCGCGAACAGCCCATAGGCGACGATCACGACGCCAAGCCCGAGCCAGACGGCCCACCAATCCTCCTTCTGCCAAAGCTCCTGCCAGCCCGGTTGCTGGCGCGACTGGTCGCTGGGCGAGGCGCCTTCGGTTGCCGGAATGCTCGCGCTCATACCTTCTCTTCCTCTCGACAATGGGGCGGCAAGGCGCTGGCCGTCGCTCTGCAGCTACCGATGCTCGATCGGCTCACTTAACGGATACTACGCGGACACGATGGAATATATGAGTCAATATCATATTTTTTTTGTGGAATATGCTTCGGCGAAATATGCGCTGTTTCAGCTATTTAGAAGGAAGCCTTATTATCAAACTATATGTGTAAAATAAATTTATTGACACTTATAGATCGGCATATAACCTGATCACCGGTTCGATGACGAACCTGCGGGATTTGAAGGGCAGCTTGCGCCGCGTCACCAAAAGCTAAAGCGCCACGGCACGATCCGTGGGCCCACTCCATGCAGCGAGGCGACCCGATGTGCGATGATCTTTCCTGGCTCTCCTCTCCCGACCCCATCTGGCGGTCGTGTTGTCGCGGCGCGTTTTAAACACACGCACGCCAACACGGCGGGTCGCGCGACGGCCCGTCATCGGAGAGGACCATGACCGATATTTTTGCTGTTGAGACGCCGACCCGCACCGTGGGTCTTGCCGTGCGCGCCGAAGCCGGGTTCCGCTTCTACGCCTCGGACCATGCCTTCGCCGGCCTCGAGGGCCGCGACTACAACCAACTGGAAGACATTCGAGCCGACGTCCGGCGCCTCACCGCAGCTCCACGAATGCCGGCCTCATCTCGGCACCGCGGCAAACGTCGCACGTCGCGCACGGGTTGAGGAGCTGACCATGCACGATCCGTTTCCCTCGCTGAGCCCGTTCTACCATCCTTACGAGGACGAGCGCCGGGACGAGCCGGAGTTCATCGTCGACCCGCTGACCGGGTTTGTTGTCGGCATCGTCCCGCCGGTCGATCGGTCCGTGGTCCCGAGGCGCCGAAGGCTAGTCGACGGTCGGTCGCGCTGGCGCGCCACATTGGACGCGTGGCTCCGGCGGCTCCGCTAGCGTCGTATGTGAAGGGAATTTCGGCGCGGGACAGATGTCATTTCAGTCCCGAAAATCGGAGCTTAGCCGACCGAGCGCCCGGCGTTCGACCGGTTATGCCCCGAAGCGGACCCATTCGGGTTCATCGGTTAGCGCCGCCTTCGCCGGCGAGGATAAAGGGCGCCCAGACGAGGGGATGGGCGAACTCGGGCGGGTTGTTAGGATCGAGCATCGCCAGCTCGGCGCGGTGCAGCGCCTCGGCGCGGCCGATCTCCGGGTTCTTCTGTAATTCC
>DATMLO010000054.1:0-13427 GCA_035570495.1 Allostellaceae bacterium
CTGCATTCCGCTGGGGCAAAAGCAGGGCGACAACCGCGGCCCGTATGGCGGCTGGTTCTGTCCGTGCCACGGTTCGGTCTACGATACCTCGGCCCGCATCCGCCAGGGCCCGGCACCGCTCAACCTTTTCGTGCCACCCTATAAATTCACCTCCGACACCAAGATCACCATCGGTTAGGAACGCCATGCCCGTAACCGGAACCGGCCGGATCAGCCGGCTCATTCGCTGGATCGACTACCGTCTGCCATTCGTCGCGATGCTTGAGCACGAGCTCAACGAGTATCCGACGCCGCGCAACTTGAACTACTGGTGGAATTTCGGCTCGCTCGCCGGGATCATCCTGGTGATCATGATCGTCACCGGAATCGTGCTGGCGATGTATTACACGCCAAACGCGACGATGGCGTTTGACTCGGTCGAGCGCATCATGCGCGACGTCAATTATGGGTGGCTCCTCCGCTATATCCATATGAACGGCGCGTCGATGTTCTTCATGATCGTCTATATCCACATTTTCCGCGGGCTCTATTACGGCTCGTACAAGTACCCGCGCGAGCTGTTGTGGATGCTCGGGGTCATCATCCTGCTCTTGATGATGGCGACGGCGTTCATGGGCTATGTGCTGCCCTGGGGCCAGATGAGCTTCTGGGGCGCGACCGTGATCACCAATCTGTTCTCGGCGATCCCGGTGTTCGGCTCAAAGATCGTGACCTTGCTGTGGGGCGGGTTCACCGTCGGCAACCCAACCCTCAACCGCTTCTTCTCGCTGCACTATCTGCTGCCGTTCATCATCGTCGCGGTGGTCGGGCTGCACCTCGTCGCGCTGCACACGCATGGCTCGAACAACCCGCTCGGCATCGACAGCAAGGGGCCGCAGGATTCGATCCCGTTCCACCCGTACTACACCGTCAAGGACATGTTCGGCCTGATGGTGTTTCTGATCTTCTTCTCGATCTTCATCTTCTATCTGCCGAACGCGCTTGGCGACCCGCAAAACTACATCCCGGCGAACCCGCTGCAGACGCCGCCCGATATCGTGCCCGAATGGTACTTCCTGCCGTTCTACGCGATCCTGCGGTCGATGACATTTGACGTACTGGGCATCCCCAGCAAGCTGATCGGCGTCACGCTGATGTTCTCGTCGATCATCGTGCTTTTTCTGCTGCCATGGCTCGACACGTCGCGGGTGCGCAGCGCGCGGTTCCGGCCGATCTACAAAAAGATCTTCTGGCTCCTGGTGATCGACGTTTTCACTCTCGGCTATGTCGGCGCGCATCCGCCGGCGGGCACGACCGTCATCATCGGCCAGATCGCCACAGCCTATTATTTCTTCCATTTCCTGATCCTGTTCCCGCTGCTCGGCAAGCTCGAGCGGCCGCGGCCGCTGCCAAACAGCATCGGCGCGGCGGTGCTTGGGCCGGCGGCTGTGGGCGGGGGAAACTGACATGCAGAAGTTAGCTTTCGCCGTGGCTGCCACCGTGGCGCTCGCCATGGGCGCCGCGGGCATCGCCCAGGCTCAGGAAGCCGAGACGCCCACGCTGCCGCACCAGGAATGGTCGTTCGAGGGCGTCTTCGGTACCTATGACGAGGCGGCGCTGCAGCGCGGCTTCCAGGTCTACAAAGAGGTCTGCTCGGCCTGTCACCAGGTCAAGCATCTCGCCTTCCGCGACCTGGCCGAGATCGGTTACAGCGAAGACCAGGTGAAGGGGCTTGCCGCCCAATACCAGGTCACCGACGGCCCCAACGATCAGGGCGATATGTACCAGCGCCCGGCCAAGCCGTCCGATCCGATCCCCGGCCCATTCGCCAACGACAACGCCGCGCGCGCAGCCAATAACGGGGCGCTGCCACCCGATCTGTCGCTGATCGTCAAGGCGCGCGAGGGCGGCCCCGACTACGTCTACGGGATCCTGACCGGGTTCAAGCAGGCGCCGGCCGACTTCAAGATGCAGCCGGGGATGAACTACAACGAATACTTTCCCGGCCACCAGATCGCGATGCCGCCGCCGCTGCAAGCGGACGGCCAGCTCACTTACGCCGACACCACCAAGGCAACGGTGGCGCAGATGGCGCATGACGTGGCGACGTTCCTCTCCTGGGCGGCCGAACCGAACCTCAACGAGCGGCACCGCATGGGCGCCAAGGTGATCCTGTTCCTGGTGATCGCCGCCGGCATCTTCTATGCGGCGAAGCGCCGGGTCTGGGCGAGCCTGCACGGCCATGGCGGCGGCGGTCACGGCCAAGCCGCGACGCAAGCGGGCGACGACGACTAGACACCTCGCGATCTGCTAGGATCGTCCGATGACAAACACTGTCGTCGGCATTATTGGCGGGAGTGGGCTCTATGAGATCGACGGGCTCACCGACGTCACGTGGCGACGGGTCGCGAGCCCGTTTGGCGATCCCTCCGACGAATTCTGCTTTGGCCGGCTAGACGGCCAACCGGTCGTGTTTCTGCCGCGGCATGGGCGCGGCCATCCTCTGCCGCCGTCGGGCATCAATTTCCGCGCCAATATCGACGCACTGAAGCGCTGCGGCGTCACCGACATCATTTCGCTGTCCGCGGTCGGCAGCCTGCGCGAAGATCTCGCGCCCGGCGATTTTGTGCTGGTCGACCAGTTCATCGATCGCACCTTTGCGCGGGAAAAGAGCTTCTTCGGGCCGGGCTGCGTCGCACACGTGTCGATGGCGCATCCGGTGTGCGGCCGGGTCGGTGACGCGCTCGCCGCCGCCGGCGAACCGGCGGGCATCGCGCTAAAGCGCGGCGGCACCTATCTCGTCATGGAGGGGCCGCAATTCTCGACCCTCGCCGAGAGCAATCTCTACCGCTCCTGGGGCTGCGACGTGATCGGCATGACCAACATGCCCGAGGCAAAGCTCGCCCGCGAGGCGGAGATTTGCTACGCGACCGTAGCGATGGTCACCGACTACGATTGCTGGCACCCCGGACACGACGCGGTGACCGTGGACATGATCCTCAAGGTGCTGTTCGCCAATGCCGAAAAGGCCAAGGCGCTGGTCAAGAGCGTCGTGCCGCTGTTAGCCCGGCACGAAGGCCCCTGCCCGCATGGCTGCCGCCATGCGCTCGACCATGCGCTGATCACCGCGCCCGCCGCACGCGACCCCGCGCTTGTCGCCAAGCTCGACGCGGTCGCCGGCCGGGTGTTGAGGGGCTAGGGCATGAACGTCAACGGCCGGCCGACGCGGATGATCTGGCTCGCCAAAGACGGGCGTACGGTCGAGATCATCGACCAGCGCCTGTTGCCGCACGAACTGGTGATCGCGCGGCTCGCGTCACTTGACGACGCGGCACGGGCGATCAAGGACATGGCGGTACGCGGCGCGCCGCTGATCGGCGCGACCGCAGCCTATGGCATGGCACTGGCGGCGGAGGCTGACCCGTCCGAGCCGGGTCTCGCCCGCGCGAGCGAAGTGCTGGCGGCGACGAGGCCGACCGCGGTCAATCTGCGCTGGGCGCTCGACGACATGCGGCGGACCCTGTCGCCGCTACCGGCGAGCCGCCGGCACGCGGCGGCGCTCGGCCGCGCCGGCGAGATCGCCGACGAGGATGTCGCGATCAACCGCGCGATCGGCGAGCATGGCCTGCCGCTCATCGAGGCGGTGCAGCGCCACAAGAAAAGCGAGCGGATCAACATCCTCACCCATTGCAATGCCGGCTGGCTGGCGACGGTTGATTGGGGCACCGCGCTGGCGCCGATCTACCGCGCGCATGATTCCGGCATCCCGGTGCATGTCTGGGTCGACGAGACGCGCCCGCGTAACCAGGGCGCCAGTCTCACCGCCTGGGAGCTGCTGCAACACGGCGTGCCGCACACGATGATCGCCGACAATGCCGGCGGCCATCTGATGCGGCGCGGCATGGTCGATCTTTGCATCACCGGCACCGATCGCACGACGGCAAACGGCGACGTCGCGAACAAGATCGGCACCTATCTCAAGGCGCTGGCGGCGCACGACAACAACGTGCCGTTTTATGTCGCGCTACCCTCTCCGACGATCGATTGGACGCTCGATGACGGCGATGCGATCCCGATCGAGGAGCGCAGCCAGCGCGAGGTCACGCATATCGCCGGCTGGACGGACGCCGGCGCGCGGGTCGAGGTGCGTATCACCCCGGAGGGCAGCCGGGCGGCGAACCCGGCCTTTGACGTGACGCCGGCACGGCTTGTCACCGGCCTCATCACCGAGCGCGGGGTATGCCCCGCGTCGCGCGAGGGGCTGCTGGGGCTGTTCCCCGAGCGCCGAGATCGCGGCGCGGCTTAGTTACTGCGGCGCGCCGCGCTTGGCGTCGGCAGCCTCGTCGACACTGGCGAAATAGAGCGACGGATCGGCGGCGCGCACTCGCGCCTCGGGCAGGCCCAGTTCGCGGCGGACGATATTGGCGCCCTCGACGAGGCTGACGCATTTGTAATAGGCGATGCGGCGCGACAGGCCTTCACGGCCAAAGCCGCAATCGGTCGTAACGATCAGCCGCTCGGGCGGAATGTATTCGAGCGCGCGGCGGATCAGATCGGCGACATGCTCGGGCGGTTCGACCACGGTATTGCAGTGGTTGATGACGCCGATGCCGATCTTCTTGTCGGTCTTGTATTTGCCGAACAGCGCCAGCTCCTTGCCGTTGCTGCTGCACGCCTCGAAGGTCAGCACGTCGCAATTGAGCTGCAGCAAATGCGGCAGCGCACGCTCGTAGCTCGGCACCTCCCAATAGACACGCTGCTGGTTGGGGTTGCCCCAGCAGGTATGCACCCAGATTTCGGCATCGACCCCCACCAGCTGGCGGTTGAACGCTTCGGTCTGGAATTCGAGGTCCTTGTCGGTCGTGTCGGGGCGGGTCGTCATGCCGTGGTGGCGCGGCTCCTCGACCTGGATCAGCGGGCAGCCAGCGGCGGCCAGCTCGCGGAACTCGGCGTTCATGATGTCGCACAGATCGAGCACCAGCGCCTTGTCGTCCTTGTAATGCTCGTCCCACAGCATGCTGGCCATGCCGGGCGCGCAAATGGCGCCGAACTTGACCGGCTTGTCGGTGAGGCGCTGCGCGACCTGCCAGATCGCACTGTATTCGAGCGGCCCACGGGTCAGCTTGTCGGCGACGATCGCCGGCTGATAGGCCTCCTGAACCTCCCAGAGGATGTGGCCGGGCTTGAGCCCGTGGCGGCCCATCCAGCCGCGCGAGGTCGAGCGATGACCCTTGATGCCGTTGAGGCGCTCGATCGGGTAGAAAAACCACGACTTGCCGCCGACATTCAGGTCGAAGCGGCTGTCGCCATCGGTGACGATATCGAGCCCGGCCGCCTCCTGCGCGTTGATAACCGCGGCGACCGCGTCGATGTACTGCTCACGAAACATCGAGTCGCCCATCGCCGCCTTGAACGAGCGGCCGTCGAGGTTCTGGTCGTACCAAAGCGGGCGCGGGTAGGAACCGGTGATCGCGGTCGGCATGACCATGTCACGCGTGGTCTTGAGCATGGAACGTCCTTTCCCGATCAGTGCAGCGCGGCCAACCCGGCGACTGGGACGTCCGCGCCGCCGCGTGGTCGCGTGCTTAGCATTCGCCGCGCATCCTCCGTCCGATCCGCGCCGAGATAGGCCTTCAGCAAGGTGAACCTCACCAAATCGGCCTGCGCGAGGCTGCCGCCTATGCGTTCGAGCTGGCCGGCGATCGGTTCGAGCGTATCGATCGCGGCGGCGAAATCTCGCCGTTCGAACGCGGCGAAACCGTCAGCCACCGTCTGCACCAGCGAACCCGAGGGATAACGGCCGACGCGCGCGAGCGTGTCGATCTGCTCGGCGCGCGTCGCCAGCGACGGATCATCGCCAGCCACGACCTGCGCCAACGCGATGTGTATGTCGGTAAAGGCGACGCCGGGGCCTCGAAACATGGTGTTCGCGAAATCGTACAGGGTGCGCCACGCCGCACCGTCGCGGGGATGCCCGGCCAGTTCCCACCGCCACAGGAACGAAACGGCGTCCGTTATCTTGCCACGAGCCGGCCCGGTATGCGCGGCGGGGCCAATCGCATCCTCGAAGACCCGCAACGCCGCCGCCGTATCACCAACCTCGATATGGCCGAGCGCAAGATGCCAGTTGAGATGGCTGAACAGCAGGCCGTCGCGGGGATAATCCGGAAGCCAGGGCGCGAGAAAGGCGCGCGCCGTGTTCGGATCGCCCTCCTCGTAGCAGAGATGCGCGCGGGCATGCGCCACCCAGGGGTTTCGCGGGTTCTGCGCAAAGGAACGATCGATCTTCTCGCGGGCGGCATCGTATTGGCCGTTTTCTGAAAGCGCCATCCCGTGATGCGCGGTAAACCACCAGTCGTCGTCGCCATAGCTCGACTCCAGCCCATCGAGCAGCGCGCGCAGCATGCGCTTCTGGCCGGCGCGACCCGAACTGCCGATCAGGCCGTTGGTAAAGGCCGCGGTGCTAAGCACCAACGCGTCGCGCGGCCATTCTTTGAGATGCGCGGGCAATGCGACGAGCGCCGCCTCGGAATCGCCGGCCACGAGCAGGTCGAAAAAGGCGATGTGGCTGGCTTCACGAAGCGTGACACCGGTGGCGAAAGACTTCGCCGCCGCGATCGACGCGCGCGCTCCCGCCGCATCCCCGCGCTCGAGCGACGCGTGCGCCTTGACAGCATGGGCCAACGCAAAACCCGGGTCCGCCGCGATCGCCCGGTCGAACCCCTCGATCGCGCCGGGATACATGGTCAGCTTTGCCGCGCAACCCTCGACATAGGCGTCGCGCGCGGCCGACGACGCGGTCGTTAGCGGAAGCTCGTAGCGGTCGCTCAGCATCGCTAGTCGAAGGTCAGCACGGTGCGCGCGACTTCGCCGGCCTTCATCGCCCGGAACGCCTCATTGATGTCCGAGAGGCGGCCGGTCTTGGTGACCATCGCGTCCAGGTCGAGCCGGCCCTGCTTGTAGAAATCGAGGTAATGCGGGATGTCGATCCGGAAGCGGTTCGAGCCCATGCGCGAGGTCTGCACCTTGCACTCAGGACGCAACGCCATCCACGGAAACTCGATCGTCGCGTCGGGCGGCAGCACGCCAACGATGGTCGCCGTGCCGCGGGTCGCCAGGCTTTCGACCGCCTGGCGGCAGAGCTTCGAATTGCCGACCGCCTCGAAGGCATGATCGACCCCGAGGCCGCCGGTCAGCTCCTTGACCGCCTTCACGGGATCGGTCTCGCTCGAATTGATGAAATGCGTCGCGCCGACGCGCATCGCCATCTGCCGCTTCTGGCCGAACTGGTCGATCGCGATGATCTGTCGCGCGCCGCCGATCCGCGCACCTTGGACGATCGACAAGCCGACCCCGCCGCAGCCATAGACCGCGACGGTCTGCCCGGCCTCGAGCCCGGCGCTGCGCAACGCCGCGCCAACGCCGGTCAGCACGCCGCAGCCGACCAGCGCCGCCTTGTCGAGCGGGATATCGGGGTCAATCTTCACGATCGAGTTTTCGTGCAGCAGCATCTTCTCGGCATAGGACGAGATGTTGATGAACTGGCGTACCGGCTGACCATTCAGCGACAGGCGCGGCGTCTCGCTGTCCTTGCGCTGAACAGTGCCGTTGCTGTTGCTGCAGACATTCGGGTGGCCGGATAGGCATTGCGGGCAGGTGCCGCAAAACCCGCTAAGGCAGGCGACGACATGATCGCCGGGCCTGACGCTGGTGACGTCGCGGCCGACCGCCTCGACAATGCCCGCGCCCTCATGGCCGAGCACGATCGGCCGGTCGAGCGGCCAGCGCCCGACACCATCAACGACGTGCAGGTCGCTGTGGCAGACGCCGGTCGCGACGGTGCGTACCAGCACCTCGCGCGGCATCGGCTCGTCGAGCTCGACCTTCTCGATGGTCAGCGGCTCATGCGGTTTTCTGAAGACCGCAGCCTCGATCTGCATGGCGGATTCCTCACATCAGCGACGGGTTTTCCGCCATGCTACACTTCCCGCCGCACGCTTGGGGAGGGAAACGCATGGCCGATAACAAGTCCCTTGGGCTGGAAGAGAAAGACGCGATCCGCGAGGTGATGGCGCAATACTGCTTCGCGCTCGACGACGGCCGCTTCGCCGATATGGCGGCCTGCTTCACCGAGGACGGCACCTGGCAGACGTTTTTCGGCAAGGCGACCGGGCACAAGGCGATCGCCGAGTTCGCCGCGGGCCTGCGCGCGCACCGCACCGAAAATCCGCGCGCGATCCACCATGTCACCAACATCGTCATCGCGCTCGACGGCGACACGGCCAAGGTGCGCTCGAACTGGACGACGGTGCAGAACGCGCCCGACGGGCCAAAAATCGGCTCGGGCGGCGCCTATGACGACGACATGGTCAAGGTGAACGGCCGCTGGTACTTCCGTCTGCGCGTGATCGACCGCTACATCCGTCCGGAGAAGGAATGACGGAGTTGAGGCCAGGCCATCGCATCCTTCGAGGCTCGCCTCGCTCGCACCTCAGGATGAGGTGATTTGTGCCATTCGCGAACCTCCCTCATCCTGAGGTGCCTTCTGAGCGACGCGCGGCGTCGATCGGAAGGCCTCAAAGGACGCAACAACCCATGCAGGCATCGCCATGAAACGGCTCACCGCGGTCGGACTCGTCGCCCTGACCAGCTTCACCCTTTCGGCGCAGGCGCAGCTCCTGACCCACAAGGATCTGTCGCTTGCCGTCGCGCTCGAAATCGCCAAGACCGCCTATGACCAATGCACCGCCGAGGGATACGGCGTGTCGGTTGTCGTCGTCGACCGCGCCGGCGACACGCTTGTCGCGCTCAAGGGCGACAAGGCCGGACCGCATACGCTGGAGAACGCCCGGCGCAAGGCCTACACCGCGCGCACCTTCCGCACCGCGACCAGCGCTTACGCCGAGAAATATGCGACCGGCGACATGGTCGTGCGCGAGCAGGTGACCCTGCCCAATGTCATCGCTATCGCCGGCGGGCTACCGATCAAGGTGGGCGACGACGTGATCGGCGGCGCCGGGCTTTCGGGCACGCCGGGGGTCGACGAGCCCTGTGTCCAGGCGGGCATCGACAAAGTCGCCGATCAACTCAAATAGGACGCTGCATGGAACCCTGGATCGAGACCTATCGCGGCGCGGTCAGCCCGTGGGAGACCGACGTCACCGAGCATTTCACGGTAGCGTTCTATTTTGACCGTGTCGCGATGGCCGAGGCTTCGCTGGCGGCCGAGCTCGGCCTTACCGACACGCTGCGCGCCAGAAGCTTTGTCCGCCGCTACGATGTGCGCTACGCACGCGAGCTGCGTGCCGGCGCGGCCTTACATATCGAGAGCGCGGCGCTCGGTTCCGATGGCGATGGGATACGGCTCGGCCACCGGTTTATCGACTCGGTGACCGGCGAGTGCATCACCTGGTTCGACGTGCACTGGGACGGTGTCGCGGCGCCGCGCGGCTTCGACAAGAAGATCGCGGCCTGGGACGGTCCGGAATTCGAGGCGCGGCCCGACCCGAAAGACCTGACAAAGCTGATTCCGACCTCGACCGGCCGCATCGAGCCCGGCGACCTCGACGAGTTCGGCCGGCTCGGCATCTGTGGCACGGTGCATAAATTCACCGATTCCTCGGTGCAGATCGGCGCGGCGATCGGGCTCACCGCCGACTACATCAAGACGGGCCGGCGCGGCTTTTCGACATTCGAGTTCCGCGTGCGGATTTCCGGCGCGCTCGGACTCGGCGACCGCTACGAGACGCGCACCGGGATCGCCCATCTCGGCAATTCATCGCTGCGCTTTCTGCACGTGATGCGCGATGTGAAGACGGGACAGGAAGTCGCGCGTCTCGGCCAGTTCGGCGTGACGCTCGACCTCGACGCGCGCCGCCCGGCCGCGCTCGCGCCGGAGCTGCGCGAACGCGCCGAGCGGCTGGTGCTGCCTACCGGCTAAGCCTCGGCGCGCACCGGCATGGCGTCGGACTGCCGCTCGTACACCGCTTCGCTCGAGATGTCCTGGTTGGTGTAATCGGGCAGGAACAGCGTCGAGACGATGCTGACAACAGCGCAGACCGCGATATAGATCGCGACCGGATAACCCGAGCCGGTGCTGGCGAGCAGCGCCGTGGCGATCAGCGGCGCCGGGCCGCCGGCGATGATCGACGCCAGGTGATAGCCGAGCGACGCGCCGCTATAGCGCAGCCGCGGGCTGAAGCATTCGGCGATCAGCGCGGCCTGCGGCCCGTACATCATGTCGTGCGGGATCAGCGATACGACGATCGCCAAGAAAATCCACCCTGGCACCATCGTGTTGAGCAGCGTGAAATAGACGAAGCCCCAGATGCCCATCGTCACCGTGCCGATCAGGTACATCTTCTTGCGGCCGATGCGGTCGGAGATGGCGCCGGCGACCGGTAGCGTGATCGTCGACACCGCGGTCGCGCACAGCACCGCGAGCAGCAACGTGTCGCGCGAGCTGTGCAGGATCGTCGTCCCGTAGGTAAAGATGAACGCGACGAAGATATAAAATGGCCCCTGCTCCGCCATCCGGCACAGCGCGGTCAGCACGATCTCCTTCGGCTGCTTGCGGAACACCTCCAGGACCGGCGCCCGCGCCATGTCCTGCTTGTCGAGGATGCGCTGGAACACCGGTGTTTCGAGGATGCCGAGCCTGATCCACATGCCGATCGCGACCATGACGATGCTGATCCAGAACGGCACGCGCCAGCCCCAGTTGAGGAACTGATCGCCGGAGATCGCGCTGAAGACCAGCACCATGACATTGGCGATAAACAGGCCCGCCGGCGCCCCCCATTGCGGCCACGAGGTGATAAACCCGCGATGCGAATTGGTCTTGGCCCATTCCATCGCGATCAGCGTGGCGCCACCCCACTCGCCACCGATCCCGATGCCCTGGATGAAGCGCACCAGGGTCAGGATGACCGCGCCCCAGATGCCGATCGAGGCGTAGCTCGGCACAAAGCCGACCGCAAAGGTCGAAAGGCCGGTCAAGAGCAGGGTCGCGATCAGCGTCACCTTGCGGCCGATGCGGTCGCCGTAATGGCCAAAGAACGCCGCGCCGACCGGCCGCGCGATAAACCCGACCGCGTAAATGCCGAACGCTTGCAACGTGCCGGTCAACGGGTCGACTGACGGGAAATAGAGCTTGGCGAAGACCAGCGGCGCGACCAGCACGTAAAGCAGGAAGTCATAGGCCTCGATCACCGTCCCGACGGTCGAGGCAACGACGGCGCGGCGCAATTGCGCGGCGTGCTCGGCATCGGAAAGCGAATCTGCGCGGATTGCGGACGCGGCCATTTGCTCATCTCCCTGTCTGCCGTGCTCTATTGAGGCGGCCGGAACCGCCTCGGGCATCTTTCGAGATTGATGCTATCAGCCGATATGGTCTTGTAACAAGACCGCTAGACGAGCATCCCCACCACCGCGCCCGACATGCAGCCGGCCATCGTGCCGGCGAGGATCGAACGCAGACCGAGCTGCACGATCTCGGCGCGTCGCTCGGGCACCATCGCGCCCATGCCGCCGATCAGGATGCCTAGGCTGCCAAAATTGGCGAAGCCGCACAGCGCATAGGTCATGATGAGGCGCGAATGGGCGTCGAGCTGGTCAGCGGGGAGTTTCGCCAGGTCGATATAGGCGACGAACTCGTTGAGTACGACCTTGGTGGCCATGAGCTGCGCCGCGGCGTCGGCCTGATCGCCGGGGATGCCGATCAGCCACATCACCGGGCGCAGCACGTAGGCGAACATGCGCTGCAGCGTCAGCGGCGCTCCGCCCCATTGCGGCAACAACCCCAGCAACGCGTTGACGAGGCTCACCATCGCGATCAGCACGACCAGCATCGCGATGATGTTGAGCAGAAAGACGATGCCGTCGCGCGTGCCTTTCGCGATCGCGTCCATCGTGCTGACCGGCGGGTCGTCGATCTGGAGATCCGCCGTGGCTGACGGATCGGGGTGGAACGGCACCATCAGCGCCGCCACGGCGAGCGCCGCCGGGGTGCTGATCACCGCCGCGACGAGGATATGACCAAGCGCGTCGGGAATCACCGGCCCGAGGATCGAGGCGTAGAGCACCATCACGGTGCCGGCGATCCCGGCCATGCCGCAGCTCATCAGCGCGAAGAGCTCGCCGCGTTTGAGACGCATCAGATACGGGCGGATCAGCAGCGGCGCCTCGATATGGCCGACAAAAATATGTACCGCCGCGCCCAACCCGAGCGGCCCGCCGATCCCCACGGTGCGCCGCAACCCCCAGGCGAAAATTCGTACGATCCGCTGCAGCACACCCCAATAAAACAACAGCGTCGCCAGCGCGCTGATCACCAGCACCAGCGGCAGGGCCTGAAACGCGAAGATGAACGCGGCGCCTGGCTGGCTCTCGGCGAACGGCAGCGGCGCGCCGCCGAGATAACCGAACACGAAGCTGGTACCGGCCTCGGTCGCGCGCTGCAACGCGCGGACAGCGGCGTTCAGCAGCAGAAAAAGCTTTGCGGCAGGCGGGAAGCGAAGCAGCACATAGGCGAGGGCAAACTGCAACGCCACCCCGGCAACGACAACGCGCCGCGGAATGGCCCACTTGTTCTCGCTGATCAGCCAAGCCAGCAGCAGCAGCGCTGCAACCCCCGACAATCCCCGCATCGTTCCCCCGAACGTGCTTTTATCTGTAGCTTACCCTCCCAGCCGCTCGGCGACGATGTGCCAGTGCCATGAGCCTGGCCTGTGCTGTTCGGCCTGCGTGAGGCTCAATAGATCAAAGCCGGAGAACAGCGCCACCAGCGTCGTCGCGTCGCAATAGAAATGCGGGTGGTTGCGCTCATCGTCGGGGCCGTCGCAGACCATCGTGCCGGGCGCGACAAGGCGGCCGCGGGCATAATCGACGTGGCGCAGGGGCAGCATCGTGCTCTGATAGAGGCCACCCGGCTTCAGCACCCGCCAAATCTCGGCGATACGTGCGCCGACATCGCCCATCGTCCCGTGATAGATGACGTTCCACGACAGCACATAGTCGAAGCTGGCATCCGGGTAGGGCAGCGTGTCGGCATTGCCGTGCCGCAGACCGAGCTTGAGGCCACGACCGGCGGCCGTCTCGCCGAGCACGGCGAGCCCGGTCTCGCTGCCGTCAAGCGCCTCGACCTCGAACCCCTCGGCCGCGAAGAGCAGCGCGTGCCGGCCAACGCCGCAGCCCAGATCGAGCATCCGCCGCGCCCCGCGCGCCCGCAATTCCGGGATCAGCGCGACGACCGACGGATGGGCGTCGATCCAACCGGCGCGGCCGGCCTCGGTGCCCCAGCGCTGCTCCCAAGCGTCGATCGCCGTACCGGTTTGCGCGGGCATCACGGCCTCCTCAGGTATTGAAGCGGAAATGCATGATATCGCCGTCGGCGACAACATAGTCGGCGCCTTCGAGGCGCATCTTGCCGGAATCCTTGGCGCCCTGCT
>DATMLO010000055.1:0-17437 GCA_035570495.1 Allostellaceae bacterium
ATCGATGGGGGAGGGGATGGGGACGGTCAGGCCGGGAAGCTCAGGAAGCACTTATCCGAGGCGAGGACGTAGGTCTCCATGTAGTCTTGGATGACCGGCTTCTTGTCGAGCGCTTCCATCGCGCCGATGAGGCACATCCAGTTCAGCATCTCGTGCTGGCCGGAGAACTCCATCTCGTCGAGCGTGCGGTTGCGCCAGGCGCCCCAGTCGGCGCGGCTGACCGCGTCGAAGAGGATGCGGTCGCCTTCGTGGTCGGGCCACAGATAGCCGTTCTTGGGCGACAGGAAACAGTGCGACCACGAGGATGAGGCGACAAGCGCCACGCGATAGGGCGACTTCGCCAGCACCTCGCCGATCGCGGCGCCGACATCCATGCAGCGCCAGGGTTGCGGCGAGGGCGGGTCGCCGCTCTCGTTTTCCGGGCGCGGCGGCGCAAACAGATGACCGAGCCCGCCATGCGCCTGGATCAGGTTACGGCCGTAGCAATTCACCGCGAACGGCACGACGGGGTAGGGGAAACCCTTCCGGTCCCAATCGAGGTAGAGGAAGGTGTTGGTGAAGGCGTGCGCCATCGGGTGGTGCAGCGGCTTATAGGCATAAGCGAGGTCGATACCGCGCTCGATCAGGCCGGTCGCGAGATGCTTCGCCGCCTCGCGATGGCCCTTGAGCGGCAACGTCCAATTGCCCGGCTCGTCC
Source organism: Allostellaceae bacterium (assembly GCA_035570495.1). Lineage (GTDB taxonomy): Bacteria > Pseudomonadota > Alphaproteobacteria > ATCC43930 > CGMCC-115725 > DATARH01. The sequence continues at coordinate 697 of DATMLO010000055.1, forward strand.
CAGCGATTAGGCTTGCCGACACCGTTTGAACCGTTGCTGTGCTGCCATGGCTGCAGGTCGAACTGGTCATCGTAGCCCAGCACGCAAAACGGCGGGATGATGTCTTCCTTGAAGTTCTCGTACTGGTCGTCGCCCCAGACGAGCACGAAATCCGGATTGAAATCGTCGAGGATCTTGCGGATCGCGCGGAAATCGTTGCCAAAACGCTCGCCGCAGCGATTGGCGGCGCTGAGCCCGTCATCATTGCCGAGCTCGGCGAGGAGCTCCTTGGGCCAGTTCGCCGGGTCCTTGTAGGCTGGATCGACATTGGGCGCCTCGAGCACCCGCTTGAAGACGCCGGTCAGGGTTTCGTTGTGACCGCACAGGGTCGGCCAATGCGTGCAGCCCAGTCCGAGAATTTCCGCCATCGTCCTGTTCCTCCTCGCGCTTCCGTCATTGCGAGTACCCGGATAAGTGCTCCGCAGTTTCCGGGCACAGGCTCCGCGAAGCAATCTCGTGCCGGTTACATTACTCCGATTGAGATTGCTTCGTCGCTACGCTCCTCGCAATGACGAGCAAATTCGCTATCCGGGTTGTGCTTCGTAAATTTGGTCGCTTGCGGGCAAGGTAACCCAGGGTTGCTTGCTGCGGGTGAAGAAATGCGCCGTGGGCCGCAGCCAGGAGCGGTCGTCGAGCGTGCCGGCGCGGACGCGGCGCACCGCCTCGCCGCTGATCGGATCGGGCCGGCCGAGGCCCGAAATCCAGCAGCCGCAATCCGGGCACAGCAGACGGATATTGGTCCGGCCGCTGGCGGCGATGCGCTCGACCGCGCGCGGCTCACCCGCGGTGAGGCGGAAGCTGCTCTCCGGCACGATGATCGCTAGGGAAAAGGCGGTGCCGGTGATCCGCTGGCAATCAGTGCAGTGGCAGGTATAGGTGAGGATCGGCGCTTCGCTGATCTCATAGCGCAGCGTCCCGCAATGACAGCCGCCGGTGAGGGGAAGGTTCATCGCAGCCTGCCCTCAGCTCGCGCTTTTGGCGAAGCGCGGGATGTCGCCCTCGACATGCACCCAGGAGAGCGCGTCGTCGCGGAAAATCTCGCGCAGAGGGCTGACAGCCTTCGGGTCGTCGAGCGTGCCGGCGAAGAGGATCGCGAGGCCCGGCCGGACTTGCGGCTCCTCGAACAGCGACGAGCCGCATTCCGCGCAAAAGTTGCGGAGCACCGGCTTGCCGCTCCCGCCGACGGCGCCATGGGTCTTGATCGGTCCGGTCAAAGTCATTGCCGCCCTCTGCACGGGAACCAGCGCGGCGAAGGCCGCCCCGGTGAATTTCTGGCAGTCGGTGCAATGGCAGACGATCGCGCCGGTCTGCTCGGCCTGCGCCGTATAGCGCACCGCGCCGCAGAGGCATCCGCCTTTGAGTTCAGGCGTTTCCGCCTCCGTTCTTAATATTGACCGCGAGGTTCGAGGCCAAAGGCGTGCTGGCCATACATGGAGCCGACCGCGTCCCAGTTGAGGCTGACATGGCGGGCAACCGCGTTGACGTCGCGCCAGGCGCGCTGCACCGGGTTCGACAAGAGGAGGCCATAGCCGCCGGTCGAGGCGTTGAGCGCCTCGACCGCCTGCACCGCGAGCCGCGTCACATAAGCCTGGTTGCGGCGGCAGCGGATGCGATCGGCGATGGTGATCTCCTCGCCGTCGTGGAGCTTTTGCGTCATCGCTCGCATATCGGTGAGGAGGATCAGCTCGGCGGCCTCGACATGCGCGGCGGCCTCGGCGTAGCGCAGCTGGATCGTCGCGAACTCGATCATCGACAACTGGCCGCCGGCGAGCGCGCCGCGGGTCTTGCGCGGCGCGGTCATCTCCAGATAGGCGTCGAGCGCGCCGCGCGCGGCGCCGACCGCGGTCGAGGCCAGCATCGATGCGCCGTGGATCAGCAGCGGCATCTTGTAGAGCGGGTTTTTGTAATGCCTGGCGCCGGGGGTGGTGCCGGCGCGCGCGTCGGAAAACATCAGCACGCGATGGGCCGGAACGAACACGTCCTGCGCGGCGATGTCCTTGCTGCCGGTGCCAGCGAGGCCGTTGACGAACCAGGTGTCGATGATCTCGACATCGCCGATCGGCAGGAGGAAGAATGCGCCGCCGGAGGCCGGTTTACCGCCTTCCGGCATGATGAACGCGCCGAGATAGATCCAGCTCGACCGGTCGCAGCCGCTGGCGAACGACCAGCGGCCGCTGAGGCGATAGCCGCCATCGGCCGGCACGGCCTTGCCGGTCGGCGCGAAGCAGGCGCACGTGAACGGGTCGGGCTGGTCGCCGCCCCACACCTCGCGCTGCGCCTCGATCGGGAAATGCGCCAGTGAGCGGCCGTTTGACACCGCGCCATTGACCGACCAGCCGGTCGAGGCGCAGGCGGCGGAGATCGTCATCGCGATTCTGAGCGCGGTCTCGCCGTCATGCTCGAAGCCGCCGAATTCTCGTGGACGGCAGGTGCGCAGCAGCTCGGAGTCGCGGATTTTGTCGATGATATGCGGGAAGACGTTGCGGCTCTTTTCGGTCTCCTCGGCCAGCGCGCGGATTTCCGGTACCATGGCCCGCGCGCGCTCGACCAGCTCGTCGGGCGACGGGATGCTGAGACGTCGAACCGTAGCAACCGTCATTTAGGCTGGAACCTCCGGTTTCCGCCGGGGCAGAATGCGCCCTGCGGCGGGCCGAGGACAATTGAAAACCGGGGCCGATACCGCCGCCAAAGGGGAGCAAGACATGTCATCGCGCTGGGATCGCCGCATCGGAATAGCGGCCGGGATATGCCTGGGGATTTGGCTGGGGATTTGCGGGACGCCGGCGTTGGCGCAGGAAGATCCGCTGAAAGCGATTCCGGCGGCGGAATGCCAGAAAATCGCGAGCGACCTGCAAGCCGCAACCGGTATCCCGCTCAAGGCTGGCGAGGACGATTTCAGCGACATCAATACCGGCGAGGACGGGCGTTCCTGTCACATCGCCGGCACCGCGTCGGACAAGGCTTTCGCCAGCCCGGACGAGGTCATGGCGAAGATGACGGCGGCGTTCAGCGGCTGGTCCGACGATCCCGAGCGCGAGGATAGCGGCCCCGATGGCGCCGATAAGGGGCTCACCAAGGGCAACCGGCTCGCGGTGCTGGGGGTGAGCTGGGAGCCGGGGCCGGGCATCAGTTGCTCCGACAAGGAGCCGCTCTCAGCGTGCAAGATACTGCCGCAGCAGAAAATGTGGACGGCGACGGCGGATATCGTCGAGAAGGCGGGGAAGTAGGGGAAACGCGCGTCACCAGCGCTTCGTATAACTGGCGGAAGGAAGGACTGTCGGAGGAGGCCGGCTGTGGCGATCAGCTTTGATACCGTCATCCCGATATTGCGGATCTTCGACATCGCCAAGGCTGACGAGTTCTACCTGGACTTTCTCGGCTTCAAGGTCGATTGGGATCACCGTTTTGAAGACAAGCTGCCGCTCTACCGGCAGATTTCGCGCGGTAATCTGATCCTGCATTTGAGCGAGCATCACGGCGACGGCAATCCCGGCGCCCGGCTTCGCGTGATGATGGAAGGCGTCGAGGCCTTCCAGCGAGAGCTTGCGGCAAAACAGTATCGCTATATGCGGCCCGGTCTTGAGACGATGCCGTGGGGGACGATCGAGACCGGTGTGATCGACCCCTTCGGCAATGCCATCCGCTTCTGCGAGCCGGTCGAGAAACCGCCGAACTCGGTCTAAGCGCGTGCCTCGCGGATCGCCCGCCAGACAACTTCGGGCGTTGCCGGCATGGCGATCTCGGTGACGCCCAATGGCTTTAGCGCGTCGATCAGCGCGTTGCCGACCGCGGGCATCGCGCCGACAGCGCCGGCCTCGCCGGCGCCCTTGACGCCCAACGGGTTGGTGGCGGTCAGCACCGGGTTCGACTCGCAGTGGATGGCGCAGAAATTGTCGGCGCGCGGCATCGCGTAATCCATGAACGAGCCGGTGACGAGTTGACCCGAGGCGGGGTCGAAGCGGATGTCCTCGAGCAGCAATTGCCCTACGCCTTGGGCGATGCCGCCGACGATCTGGCCTTCGAGCAGCAGCGGGTTCATCACAAAGCCGACATCGTCGACGACGCTGTAGCGGCAGAGCTCGACCGTGCCGGTCTCGGGGTCGATCTCGAGCTCGCAGATGTGGCAGCCATTGGGGAAGCACTGGTCGCCGGCCGCGTAAGACGCCTGCGAAATGAGGCCCGGTTCCGCGCCCGGCGGCAGGCTCTTCGGCTCCCAGGCCGCGGCGGCGATCTCGGCGAGCGACAGTGAGCGGTCAGTGCCGGCGATCTTGAAGACGCCGTCCTCGAACTCGACATCGGGCTCGGCGGCCTCGAGCATGTGCGCGGCGATGGTGCGCGCCTTGGCGACGATCTTCTCGGTCGCGAGCATCACCGCCGAGCCGCCGAGCGCCGCCGAGCGCGAGCCGCCGGTGCCCTCGCCGATCGCCACCTTGTCGGTGTCGCCCTGGATGTAGGTCACCTGGTCCGGGTGCATGCCGAGCCGGTCGCACATCAGCTGCTTGTAGACGGTCTCGTGCCCCATGCCCTGGGTGATCGAGCCGGAAAGCAGGGTAGCGGTGCCGCCCTTGTCGAAGCGCACCTCGGCTGCCTCAAACCCGCCGGCGGCCGCGCGCTCGATGGTGTTCGACATGCCGATGCCGCGCAGTCGGCCGCGCGATTTCGCCTCGGCGCGGCGCGTCTCGAACCCGGCGAAATCGGCGCGCTGCAGCGCGAGATCGAGGTTCCGCGCGAACTCGCCGCAATCGTATTTGAAGGTGAGGCCAGACTGGAACGGCATCGCCTCGGGCGGGATCATGTTGCGGTGGCGCAGCTCGACGCCGCTGATGCCGAGCTCGGCCGCCGCCTCGTCGACCATGCGCTCGATGATGTAGGCGAACTCGGGCCGGCCGTTGCCGCGATAGGGCCGCATCGGGTTGGTGTTGCTGAAGAGCGCGGTCACCTCGGCGTAGATCGCCGGCGTGCGGTAGACCCCGGCCAAGGTGCCGAGGTTCATGATGAAGACATTGGAGCCGACCTGCGCATAAGCGCCGACCGCGGCAGTGACCTTGACCCGAAGCCCGAGGAAATGGCCTTGGCTGTCGAGCGCGAGCTCGGCCTCGGTGACATGGTCGCGCGCCTGGGCGTCGGAGAGGAAGGCCTCGGCGCGGGTGCTGGTCCATTTGACCGGGCGGGCGAGCATTTTCGCGGCGAGCGTCACCAGCGCCACTTCGTTGTATACCGCCGACTTCATCCCGAAGCTGCCGCCGATATCGCCGGCGACGACGCGGATTTTGCTTTCCGGCACGTTCATGATCTGCGCCAGCTCGGCGCGGTAGCCGTGCGCGCGCTGCAGCACGGTGTAGACCGTGTAGCGATCCTCGGCCTTGTCGTAGCTGGCGACCGCGCCGCGCGGCTCCATCGCTGCGGCGGTGACGCGGTTGATGACAAAACGGCGCTTGACGATACGGTCGGCCTTGGCGAGCGCCGCTTCGGTCGCGGCGCGGTTTCCCTCGGGGTGGATAAAGCAGATGTTGTCTTGCCGGTCGTCCCAGACGAGCGGCGCGCCGGGCTCCAGCGCCGCGACGCTTGAGGCGACGGCGGGGAGCGGCTCGTAATCGACCTCGATCAGCTCGGCGGCATCCTCGGCCTGATGCCGCGTCTCGGCGACGACAAACGCGACGTAATCACCGACCCAACGGACCTTGTCCTGGGTCAGCGCCGGAAAGCGGATCTTGCCGGCGGGGCGGCCATTCTCGCGCTTGAGGCCGCCGGGGGTCGGCAGGTCGTTCCAGCCCGAAGCCGCCCAGTCCGCGCCGGTCAGCACCAAGAGCACGCCGGGGGCTTGTTTCGCGGCGGTGGTGTCGATCGACTTGATGCGGGCGTGCGCGTGCGGCGAGCGCAGCACATAGGAATAGGCCATGCGCGGGAGCTGAAGGTCGTCGACATAGCGCCCGCCGCCGCGGATGAGCCGCGGGTCCTCGAAACGCGGCACCGGCTGACCCAACGCGAACTCGCCCATTCCACTCTCCGTTTCCCGCGACCGTGGCTGCCTAGCTTAGAGGAGTGCCGCCCGACATTGAATCGTCATCAGATGACGGCCGGAATTCCGGGTTGACGGCGATCGTATCTAGATATATCTAAATGTAGTTATATCGAAACTCTATCGGAAAAACCGATGAACAACCGAGCGACCCTCGGGGTCAGATGTGCAACGGGTTATCTAGAGGTTCCTGGCGCGCGTCTTTACTACGAGACACGCGGCGCCGGGCCATTGTTGCTGCTCATTCCCGGCGCAAACGGTGATGCCAATGGCTTTCCGCCATTGGCGGACCGGTTGGCCGCCGAGTTTACGGTCGTGACCTACGATCGTCGCGGGTACACGCGCAGCATTCTCGACGGAGCGCAGGACTATGCGCACCGGTTGGAAACGGATGCTGACGACACACGGCGGTTGATCGAGCACCTCGCCGCCGAGCCTGCCACGGTGTTCGGCACGAGCTCCGGCGCTGTTAGATGACCCAGTCATTCAGCTTTTGCTGCGCGCCCCAAAGTGTGTCGAGCTGCGAATGCACGGCGACGTTGCGCGCTTTGAACCGTGCTCACGCCGTTCAAGATGCGCCTGCCAGATCAGATCGACGACATAGAAACCAGCCGCGGCTTATCGCCCTCGACCAAAATGCGCCACAGGACGCGGCTTTCGCCGCGGTCGTAGTCGCCATGCGCGCGGTGGAGGGTCGCGCGGTCGTCGAAGATCAGCACGTCGCCTTCCGCCATGTGTGGTGGTAGGTGATCTCGGGCGTGATCATGCGGCGGAGCAAATCCTCCATATAGGCGCGCGAGAGGTCAGGGCTCATGCCCTCGATGTACTGCACCTTGGTGACGTGGAAATAGACCGCGCGGGTGCCGTGCACCGGGTGGGTGCGCACCATCGGGTGCACGACCGGCTTGGCGTAGCGTTCCTCGTCATCCTTGCGGGTGCCGATGCGGTCGATGTCGAGCGCATTGACCGAACGCATCGCGCTGAGGCGCTCCTGCTCCGCCGGGTCGAGCGCGTCATAGGCGGCGCGCATGCTGGCGATGCTGGTGCCGCCGCCGGACGAGGGCACGTCGACGCCGTAGAGCATTGTCGCGAGCGGCGGTTTTTCGTGATTGGTGTGATCGGTGTGCCAGTCCTCGGCAACCTTGCGGCCCTCGGTGTGCAGCACGAGGCCGATCAGCTCGTGGCCGGGCATGTGGTTCTGCGAATAATGCTGGCGCATCACGGACCCAAAGGCCTTGCCGGCGTTGAGATAGCCCTCGGGGCTCAAATCCTGGCCAGGGAAGACCAGCGCCAGATGTTCGCTGAGCGCTTGCGACAGCTTTTCATGCGTCTCGGCGTCAACCGGCGCGGCAAGGTCGATGCCGGTCACCTCGGCGCCGATCACCGGGTGCAGTTTGCGGATGTTGAGCTCGGGCATCGCGTCCTCCGGATGAGCTTTCGCGCGATGGTAGCCCCGCGCGCGCCGTTCCTGAAGCGGCGTTCGCGCGGGACTGCTCTCGCGGGGCTGCTAGTGCGCGATCTGCTCCAGCGCGAGCTGGTTGGTGCGCGGGCCGAAGAGGCTGATCGCGGCGGCGACCACGATCATCGCGCCGCCGATAAAGACGAAGACGCCAAAAACGCCCGCAGTCTTCAGGAAGAAGGCGATAAAGAACCCGGTGAAGGCCGCGCTGAACCGGCTCCACGAATAGACAAAGCCGACCGCCCGGGCGCGGATGCGGGTCGGGTAAATCTCGGCCATGTAGTTGTGGTAGGAGAAGGAGAGCCAGGTCAGCAGCATCGTCTGGATCGCGCCGAGCACAACCAGCGCCGCCGGCAGGCTTTGCAGCGAAAAGATCACACCGACCACCGCCATGCCGAGCGAGGAGATCGCGACCTGGGCCTTGCGCTCCATGCGGTCGGCGTAGGACGTGCTAATCAGCGCGAAGATCGGGTAGGCGAGGGCGATGATCACTGTGTATTCGAGCGACTTGGTGACCATGATGCCCTTTTCGATCAACAAGGTCGGGACCCAGTTGGCAAAGCCGTAGAAGCCGATCGTCGACCCGAAGCTCACGACGATCATCATGAGTGTGCGGCTGAGGTATTCGGGCGCAAAGGCTTCGAGGTAGCTGCCATGGCCGGGTTGCTCGGGGGTCGGCGGGGCCGGCGGCGGCAAGGGCTGGCGGTGTCCGCTTCGACGCGCGCCTCGATCGCGGCGATGACGCGCTCGGCGTCGGCGAGCCGTCCGTGCTGCGCCAACCAGCGCGGCGATTCCGGCAGGCGCCAGCGGATGATCCAGATCACGATCGCGCCCAGCGAGCCGATGATCACCACCCAGCGCCAGCCGGAAAGCCCGAGCGGCGACAGCGGCACCAAATGCCAGGCGAACAGCGCCACCAGCGGCACCGACAGAAAGCCGATCCCCTGCTGAAACGCGAACGCCTTGCCGCGCGCCGATTTGGGCACCAGTTCGGAGATGTAGGTGTCGATCGTGACCAGCTCGACGCCGATCCCGATACCGCTGATCATGCGCCACAGGTTGATGCCGTTGGCGGTGTCCTGGAACGCCAGGATCAGCGTGCAGGCGCTGTACCACAGAAGCGAATAGGTGAAGATCGCCCGGCGGCCGAACTTGTCGGCGACAAAGGCGAACGCGATCGTGCCGATGAAAAGGCCGGTGAACAGCGCGAAGATGAACGAGGCGAGGCCGGTCATGCCGAAGAGGCTCGTCGTCGTTGGGGTCAGGATCTTCTCGGCGAACAGACCGGGCGCGACATAGCCGGTGAAGAACAGGTCGTAGACCTCGAATGTGCCGCCGAGCGCGATCAACAAGACCAATGTCCATACGGAGCGCGTCATCGGCAGCCGGTCGAGCCGGGCAGTGATCAGGGATGCGGGCGTCACCTCGGAAGTCGTGCGCATGGTCGTTTCCCCCTTTGCAGCGCCGATGGCGCCGTTTTGTTTTTTGATCGGGGTATTTGATCGTATCGCGGGGTGAGCGCACAAGGGGCGCGGTTCGCATCGCACCCCCTCCCAGCCTCCCCATCAAGGGGGAGGGGTGACGAGATTAGTCCAACATCCTCAGGCGGTAGCCGACGCCAGTTTCGGTCATGATGTGGGTCGGGCGTTCGGGGTCGGGCTCGATCTTCTGGCGCAGCTGGCGGATGTAGATGCGCAGATACTGGACGTCGGCGTCGCCGCCCCAGACTTCCTTCAGGATCATGCGGTGGGTCAGCACCTTGCCGGCGTGCTGGATGAGGAGCCGCAGGATGTCGTATTCGCGCGGCGACAGTTTCACCTCGGCGCCGCGCACGGTGACGATGCGGCGCACCAGGTCGACGGTGAGGTCGCCGCTGTGGAAGAGCGGCTTTTCGCCTTCCTGCTGCAGCCGGTGACGCAACGCGGCACGGATGCGAGCCAGGAGCTCGTCGACGCCAAACGGCTTGGTGACATAGTCGTCGGCGCCGAGATCGAGCGCCTCGACCTTACCGGCCTCGTCGGCGCGGCTGGTCAGCACGATGATCGGCACGGACGAACCGGCGCCGCGCACGCGGCGGAGCACCTCGAGCCCGTCGACGCCGGGGAGGCCGAGATCGAGCATCACCATGTCGGGCGCGCGGCGGCGGATTTCGGCGAGCGCCGCCTCACCGGTCTCCGCCTCGATGAGGTCGTAGCCCTCGGCGCGCAGGCTGGTGCGGAGAAAACGGCGGATCGCCGGCTCGTCGTCGACGACAAGAACGCGCAGTGGCCCGGAGGCGGTCATTTCGCGGCTTCCACATTGGGCTGGCGCATTTCGGCCGAGACCGGCAGCGACAACGTAAAGATCGCGCCCGAATGGTCGCGCCGGTTCTGTGCGACGATCGTCCCGCCCATCGCCTCGACAAAGCCGCGGCAGATCGCGAGGCCGAGCCCGGTGCCGGCGCGCTGCCGGTCCCCGGCGTGGACACGGTAAAACTTGTCGAAGATGCGTTCGAGATCGTCGGGTGCGATGCCGGGGCCTTCGTCGATGACCGAGAGCTGCACGCCGCCGATGCCGTCGCGCGCCTCGATGCGGATCAGCGAGCCGGCGGGGGCGTATTTCGCCGCGTTGTCGAGGATGTTGAACAGCACCTGCTCGAACAGCACGGGGTCGAGCTCGAGCATCGGCAGGTTCGCCGGGATGTCGAGCTCGACATGGTGGAGGCTGAGGATTTTGGCGGTGCGCTCGAGCGCGCTGCCAACGAGCTCGGCGAGATCGACCGGGGCGACGCGCATCGCGATCGCGCCCGACTCGAGCCGGGTCATGTCGAGCAGGTTGGCGATAAAGCGGTTGAGCCGCTCGGCCTCCTCGCGGATCGTGCCGGTCATCTCCTTCATCGATTTTTCGTCGAGCCGCGCGCCGTAACTGTCGAGGCTGGTCGCGGCGCCGAGGATCGAGGCGAGGGGCGTGCGCAGATCGTGCGACAGCGAGGTCAGCAGCGCCGATTGCAGCCGGTCGGCCTCCGCCTCGATCTTGGCGCGGTCGAGGTCGTCGGCGAGGTTGACGCGCTCGATGGCGAGTGCGGTCTGGTCGGATAGCGCGTCGAGCAGCCGCCGCTGATCGGGAGTCAGCAGCGGGCCGGGATCGTCATTGTCGATGCCGACGACCCCGACCGCGCCGCGGCCGGTGCGGATCGGCAGGAACAGCCGCCGCGTGCCGGGCAGCGTGTCGGCGTCGCGGCCGGCGGGGCGGTTGTTCTGCCAGCACCATTTCGCCGCCGCGAGATCGGCTTCGTCGAGCAGATCCTCGGGCGGATAGCCGGCGCGCACCGCGATGCTCTCGCCCTCGGGCAGCAGCAGCACGACGCGCACCTTGAGCATCAATGCGATCTGATAGGCGGTCGCCCAAAGGAGCTCGTCGAGGGTCACCACCGCGGCCAGCTTGCGGCTGAAGAGATAGAGGTCCTCCGTCGTTTTGGCGCGCTGGCGGGCAGACACCGCCTGATCGCGCACGCGCGCGGCGAGGTTGCTGGCGATCACCGCGACGACCGCGAAAAAGAACAGCGCGACGACGTTTTCCGGGTCGGCGATCGTGAAAGTGTAGAGCGGTGGCAGGAAAAAGAAATTGTAGGCCAGCACGCTCACCAGGCAGGCGAAGAGCGACGGCAAGAGACCATAGGCGATGGCGCTGCCGAGCACCGCGGTCAGGAATACCAGCGCGACATTCTGCACCGCGAGCCATTGCTGCATGCCGACGCCGACAAGCAGCGCCAGCCCGACCATGCCGAGGCTGCCGATATAAGGGTTGGGGTCGAAGACCGCTGGCCGCGCGGTGACGCCCTCGCCGATCTCGTCGTGATCCTGGGCGCCGTGGGCGGGGTCGCGCTGCGGCTCGGCGATGACATGGACGTGGAGGTCGCCGGCGCGGCGGATGAGCCGGTGCGTATTGGAGCCGCGCCACAGCTCAGACCAGCGCGAGCGGTGTGACTTGGCGATCACGACATGGGTGAAGTTGTTGTCGTGCGCGTAGTCGACGAGGCCTTGGGTGATGTCGGTGGCCGGAACGGTGACAGCGTCGCCACCCAGCCGCTGCGCGAGGCGCAGGCAATCGGCGATGCGGTCGCGCGCGGCTTCGCTGAGGCGATGGGTGCGCGAGGTCTCGATATTGATGGCGGTCCACGGCGCGCGCAGCCGGTCGGCGATCAGCCGGGCATAGCGCACCAGCGCGGCGCAGTTCGGGTCGTCGTTGACCCCGACCAAGACGCGCTCGCCGGCTGCCCAGGGGCCGGAGATCGCGTGCGCGCGCATGTAGTTGACCATCTGCTCGTCGACCCGCTGCGCGGTGCGGCGCAGCGCCAGCTCGCGGAGCGCGGTCAGATTGCCCGGCTGGAAATAATGGCGCACGGCGCGCTCCGCCTGAGCCGGGACGTAGACCTTGCCCTCCTTCAAACGCTGGATCAGGTCTTCGGGTGTGAGGTCAACGACCTCCACATCGTCAGCGCGATCGATGATCGAATCGGGCACGGTCTCGCGCACGCGGATGCGGGTGATCTTGGCGACGACGTCGTTTAGGCTTTCGAGGTGCTGGATGTTGAGCGTGCTGTAGACGTCGATGCCGGCGTCGAGCAGCTCCTCGACATCAAGATAGCGTTTGGGGTGGCGGCTGCCCGACGCGTTGGTGTGCGCCAGCTCGTCAACGAGCACCAGCTTGGGCCGGCGCCGGAGGATCGCGTCGATATCCATTTCCTCGAGCGTGTGCCCGGCATAGTCGATCTTGCGGCGTGGCACGATCTCAAGGCCGGCGACCAGCGCCTCGGTATCCTTGCGGCTGTGCGTCTCGACGACGCCGATGACAGTGTCGACGCCCTCACGCAGCTTGGCCTGTGCGGTCTGCAGCATTTCGTAGGTCTTGCCGACACCGGGCGCCGCGCCGAGGAAGATTTTGAGCCGGCCGCGCCCTTCCCGTTCAGCCTGCTGCAGCAATGCCTCAGGCGACGGGCGGTGTTGGCTGTCGGCGCGCTCCGAGTTCACCCAGCTATTTTGCTCCCTGAGCGGCGTCGAGCGCCAGATTAAGCGCGAGCACGTTGACGCGCGGCTCGCCGAGCACACCCAGCATGCGTGGGGTCGTGTTGTCCTCGACCAGCTTTCTGACCGCGTCCGGCGACATGCCGCGCGCCTCGGCGACGCGAGGCACCTGGAACAGCGCGCCGGCCGGGGTGATGTCGGGGTCGAGCCCGCTCGCCGAGGTCGTGACGAGATCGACCGGCACCGGCGTGCCCGGGTTTTCGGCCTGCAGCGTCTTGACGTCGCCGGTCACGCGGTCGACCAGCGCCTTCGACGTGGGCCCGAGATTGGAGCCTGACGAATTGTCGGCGGCATAGGGCACCGGGACGGTCTTCGACGCGTCGTTCGGGTCGGTTTCGGTGGTGGCCGAGGGACGGCCGTGGAAATACTTGGCGTCGGTGAAGTTCTGCCCGATGAGCTCGGAGCCGATCACGGTGTCGTTGTGCAAAATCAGGCTGCCGTTGGCCTGGTGCGGGAACACGAGCTGGGCGATGCCGGTCATGCCGAGCGGGTAGGCGAGGCCGGTGATGACGGTCATGACGATAATCATCACGATGGCGGGGCGGATTTCTCTGGTCATGGTGAGCTCACTGCATTTGCGTTTGTACGTCCTTCGAGGCCCGCTGCGCGGGCACCTCAGGATGAGGAGGGGTTATTGCGGGGCATCTACCGGCCTTCCTCATCCTGAGGTGCGACCGAAGGGAGCCTCGAAGGACGCAATTACTGTCATCACGCGAGGCCGACAGCGTTGACCAACAGGTCGATCAGCTTGATGCCGATGAACGGGATGACGATGCCGCCGAGGCCATAGATCAGCAGATTGCGGCGCAGGATCACCGCGGCGCCGAGCGGGCGATAGGTCACGCCTTTAAGCGCCAGCGGGATCAGCGCGATGATGATCAGCGCGTTGAAGATGATCGCCGACAGGATCGCGCTGTTGGGGGTCGCCAGATGCATGACGTTGAGCGCGCCCAGCGGCCCTTCCTGGCCCGGTCCGGGGGCGTAAAACATCAGGAAGATCGCCGGGATGATGGCGAAGTATTTCGCGACGTCGTTGGCGATCGAGAAGGTGGTGAGCGCGCCGCGGGTCATCAGCAACTGCTTGCCGATCTCGACGATCTCGATGAGCTTGGTCGGGTCGCTGTCGAGGTCGACCATGTTGCCGGCCTCGCGCGCGGCCATCGTGCCGGTGTTCATCGCGACGCCGACATCGGCTTGCGCCAAGGCCGGGGCGTCGTTGGTGCCGTCGCCGCACATCGCGACAAGCTTGCCCTGACCCTGCTCGTCGCGGATCAGCTTGAGCTTCATCTCCGGCGTCGCCTGGGCGAGGAAATCGTCGACCCCCGACTCGGCGGCGATCGCCGCGGCGGTCATCGGGTTGTCACCGGTGATCATTACGGTGCGGATGCCCATCTTGCGGAGCGCCGCGAAACGCTCGCGGATGCCGCCCTTGACGATGTCCTTGAGATGGATGACGCCGAGGAGCTTGCCGTCGCGCGCCACGGCGAGCGGCGTGCCGCCGGACTTGGCGATGCGCTCGGCGATGACGTTGAGATTGCTGACCGCGGGATCGGTGCGGAGCGCCACCGCGACATTGCCGCGGACGGTCGGCGTGCCGGCGGCCTCGGCATAGGCGAGTACCGCATCGACCGCGCCCTTGCGGATCGACGAGCCGTCGAAATCGATGCCGCTGATCCGGGTCTGCGCGGTGAACGGGATGAAATTGGCGTTGAGCGGCGCCATGTCCCTGCCTCGGATTCCGTATTTCTCCTTGGCGAGCACGACGATCGAGCGGCCCTCGGGCGTCTCGTCGGAGAGCGAGGAGAGCTGCGCCGCGTCGGCGAGGTCGCGCTCGTCGACGCCGGGCAGCGCGACAAACTCGGTCGCCTGGCGGTTGCCGAGGGTGATCGTGCCGGTCTTGTCAAGCAGCAGCGTGTCGACATCGCCCGCCGCCTCGACCGCGCGGCCCGACATCGCCAGCACATTGAAGCGCACCAGCCGGTCCATCCCGGCGATGCCGATCGCCGACAGGAGCGCACCGATCGTCGTCGGGATCAGGCAGACAAAGAGCGCCACCAGCACCAGGATCGACATGCTGCCGCCGGCATAGGACGCGAAGGAGGGGATCGTCGCGACGGCGAAGACGAAGATGATCGTCAGGCCGGCGAGCAGGATGTTGAGCGCGATCTCGTTTGGCGTCTTTTGCCGCTCGGCGCCCTCGACAAGCGCGATCATGCGGTCGAGGAAGGTCGAGCCCGGCGCCGCGGTGATGCGCACCTTGAGCCAGTCGGAGATGACCTGCGTGCCGCCAGTGACGGCCGAGCGGTCGCCGCCGCTCTCGCGGATGACGGGGGCCGACTCGCCGGTGATCGCCGCCTCGTTGACCGAGGCAACGCCCTCGATGACTTCGCCGTCGGAGGGGATCATATCGCCGGTCTCGACCAGCACAACATCGCCGGGCTTGAGCGCGGTGCCGGCGACCGAGGTCCATTCGGTCGATGCCCCCCGCGTTTTGTCGGAGAGCAGCTTCGCCATTGTCTCGGTCTTGGCGCGCCGCAAGGTCGCCGCCTGCGCCTTGCCGCGGCCTTCGGCGACGGCTTCCGCGAAATTGGCGAAGACGACGGTGAACCAGAGCCACAGATTGATCTGGAACGAGAAGCCGTAACCGCCCGCGCCGGTGAAGAGGTCTCGCAGGAAAAGCAGCGTCGTCAGCGTCGCGACCACCTCGACGACAAACATGACCGGGTTGCGGATCATCACCCGCGGGCTCAGCTTCTTGAACGCCTCGCCGATCGCGGGAATGACGATCTTGCTGTCGGTCAGCGTGGTCGCGTTGCGCGAGCGGGTGTGGACAAGGCCCATCGTGGACATGAGATGTGCCTTTCGAGGCTCAGAAGAGGGTCGAGGCTCAGAAGAGGGTCGAGGCTCAGTAGAGGGTGCCGGCATGCATCGAAAGCTGCTCGACCAAGGGGCCAAGCGACACCGCCGGGAAGAAAATCAGGCCGCCGGTGATGCCGATGACGCCGATCAGGAGGCCGACGAACAGCCCGCCATCGGTCGGGAAGGTGCCCGCCGAGGCCGGCACGATCTTTTTTGCCGCGAGCGAGCCGGCGATCGCCAGCATCGGCACGATCATCAGGAAGCGACCCATGAACATCGCGAAGCCCAGGGTCGTGTTGTAGAACGGCGTGCTGGCGGTCAGTCCGGCAAAGGCGCTGCCGTTGTTCCCGGTCGCCGAGGTGTAGGCGTAGAGGATTTCGCTAAAGCCGTGCGGCCCCTGGTTCGCCGGGCCGGCGAGCCCGTCGGGCAGCACCGCGGCCAGCGCGGTGAAGCCGAGCATCGAGAACGGCAGGATCAGGATGGCGAGCATCGCCATCTTCACTTCCTTCGACTCGATCTTCTTGCCGAGATATTCGGGCGTACGGCCGACCATCAGCCCGGCGATGAACACCGCCAGGATCGCGAACAACAGCATGCCGTAAAGCCCGGAGCCGACGCCGCCAAAGATGATCTCGCCGAGCATGATGTTGACCATCGGCACCAAGCCGCCGAGCGGCATCAGGCTGTCGTGCTGGTTATTGATCGCGCCGCACGACGCGTCGGTCGTCACCGTGGTGAAGAGCGAGGATTGCGCGATGCCGAAGCGCACTTCCTTGCCTTCCATGTTGCCGCCGGATTGCAGATCGGACGGCGCCTGGTCGACATGCAGCGCGGCGAATTGCGGATTGCCGGCGGCCTCGCTCGGATAGACCACCGCGACGCCGGCGATGAACAACAGGCCCATCACCGCGAAGATCGCCCAGCCCTGGCGCTGGCTGCCGACCATGCGGCCAAAGACATTGGTCAGCGCGGCGCCGATCGAGAAGATCAGCAGCATCTGCACCATGTCGGTCAGTGCGTTGGGGTTCTCGAACGGGTGTGCTGAGTTGGCGTTGAAGAAGCCGCCGCCGTTGGTGCCCAGCATTTTGATGACTTCCTGCGAAGCCACCGGGCCCTGGGCGATCATCTGCTTGGCGCCTTCGAGGGTCGTCGCCTCGGTGTAGGCGCCGAGGTTCTGCGGCATGCCCTGCCACACGAAGAACAACCCGACGACGATTGACGCCGGCAGCAGGATGTAGAGCACACAGCGCGTCATATCGACCCAGAAGTTGCCGATGGTCTGCGCCGAACGCCGCGCGAAGC
>DATMLO010000056.1:0-3754 GCA_035570495.1 Allostellaceae bacterium
GGGCGATGCGTAGCGCCGTCGTCTCAGCGAACGGCGCCGCGGCGATCTGAAGCGATAGCGGCATTCCCTCGGCCTGGCTGAACCCGCACGGTATCGTGAGCGCCGGGACGCCGCTGATACTGAACGGCATGGTGATGCTCGGCGACTGCACATGGCGGTCGGGTTGGTTCGGGTCGGCGCGGTCGGCGATGGTGCGGGCGCCCGCGGTGATGAGCGCGTCGAATTTCTGGAATGCCGTCGCCTGCTCCCGGGCGAGCGCTGTCCGCCAGCGCTGCGCCGCGAAATAATCCTCACCGCGGATCAGCGCGCCGGGCAGCACGCGGTTGCGCAGGATGCGGCCGAAATCCTGCGGCCGGGTTCGCAGGTCGTGCTCGTGGATCGAATAAAGCTCGACGCTCGAAATCGTCGTCTTGCAGTCGGTATAATCGTGCAGGCTCGAGAGCCTCACCGGCTCAACGACTGCCCCAAATCCTTGCA
The DNA here is from genome assembly GCA_035570495.1 of Allostellaceae bacterium. Classification (GTDB taxonomy): domain Bacteria; phylum Pseudomonadota; class Alphaproteobacteria; order ATCC43930; family CGMCC-115725; genus DATARH01. The sequence goes on from DATMLO010000056.1 coordinate 478, forward strand.
GCACCGAGACCGCCGTGGCGACGGCCGGACCGAGATCGGGGTGCGCGCCGGCACTCTCATGCCAACCTTCGATCAGCCCGAGGCGCAGCCCCTTGATTCCGCCGGCCAGTGCGGCGCGGTAATCGGGCACCGAACGATCGGCGCTGCCGGGATCTGCGGCGTCGAACCCGGCGATGACCTGCAGCATCAGCGCGATATCCTCGGCACTGCGCGTCATTGGGCCGATATGGTCCATCGTGAAGGTGTTGGGAAAGACGCCGCGCCGGCTGACCCGGCCGTAGGTCGGCTTCAGCCCGGCGATGCCGCAGAATGCCGCAGGCCCGCGGATCGAGCCGCCGGTATCGGTGCCGATCGCGGCCGGCATAAAGCCGGCGGCAACCGCGGCGCCGGGGCCGCTCGACGAGCCCCCCGGCAGCCGGCTCGGGTCCCAGGGATTGCGCGCCGGCGGCCACGGCAGGTCAAAGCTGGGCCCGCCCAGCGCGAATTCCCACGTCGCCAGCTTGCCGAGCAGGATGCCGCCACCGGCTTTGAGGCGGCGGACGATCTCGGCATCCTCGGCCGGGACATGATCTTGGCGCAGCTTGGAATGACCGGTGGTCGGGATGCCAGCGGTCTCGACAATGTCCTTGAGGCCGTAGGGAATGCCGTGCATCGGGCCGCGCCGCTCGCCAGCCATCAGCGCGCGCTCTGCGGCGCGCGCCTCGGCCAGGGCGATATCTTCGGTGACGCGGATAAAGCTGTTGAGCTTGCCGTCATGCGCGGCGACGCGGTCGAGTAGGGCGCGCGTCACCTCGACCGGCGACAGCTCGCGCTGCTCATAGGCGTGGCCCAATTCGGCGATGGGCAGGAAGGGAACATCCATCGGTACGCCCTCATAGCTTGGCGGTACACCCGTCTAGGGCCATTACTCTAACCGACGATACCGCGCTCGTGCAGATCGTCGACCAACGCCGCGGCCAGCACGTCCACTGTTTGCCCGACCGTATACAGCCGCAGCTCGGGGTTTTGCGGCGCTTCATAGGGCGAGCCGAGACCGGTGAAATTCGGGATCTCGCCCGCTTTGGCTTTGGCGTAGAGGCCTTTTGGGTCGCGCCGCATGCACTCGTCGAGCGGCGTGTCGACAAAAACTTCGATGAATTGATGTGGCGCGACGATCTCGCGCGCCATCTCGCGGTCGGCGCGGAACGGGGAAATGAAAGCGGTGATGACGATGAGCCCGGCATCGGCCATCAGTTTCGCGACCTCGCCCAGGCGGCGGATATTTTCGACCCGGTCGGTGTCGGTAAAGCCGAGGTCGCGGTTGAGCCCGTGCCGCACATTGTCGCCGTCGAGCAGCATCGAGTGTGCACCCATCGATAGCAGCCTCGCCTCGAGTGCGTTGGCGATGGTCGATTTGCCGGCGCCGGAAAGTCCCGTCAGCCAGATCACCGCGGCGCGCTGCGCCTTCAGCGCCGCGCGGTCTTTGGGGCTGACGGTCAGTGCCTGCAGATGGACATTGCTCGCCCGACGCAGGCCGAACGCGATCATGCCGGCCGCGGCGGTCTCATTGGTGATGCGGTCGATCAGGATGAACCCGCCGGTGTCGCGGTTCTGCGCGTAGGGATCAAAAGCGATCGGCTGAGTCGTCGAGAAATTGGCAAAGCCGATCTCGTTGAGCGCGAGATTGCGCGCGGCGACATGCGCGCCGGTATCGATATCGATCCGATGCTTCAGCGCAGTCACTGTTGCCGGTACGGTGCGGGTGCCGATCTTGAGCCAGTAGGAGCGGCCGGGGACGAGCGGCTCGTCCTTCATCCAGATCATGTGTGCCGCAAACTGGTCGGCAAACTCGGGGCGAGCACGTGGACCGGTCAGCAGATCGCCGCGCGCGGCGCCGATTTCCTGTGCGAAGGTCAGCGTCACCGCATCGCCGGTGTTTGCCCGTTTGATCGGCCCGTCGAAGGTCACGATCTCCTTGACCGTCGTTTCGACGCCCGAGCCGGCGACGACGATCCTGTCGCCCATAGCGATCGACCCGGCAGCGACCGTGCCCGCGACGCCGCGGAAGTCGCCGTGCGGCCGGCTGATCCATTGCACCGGAAAGCGAAACTCGGCGCGCGCGTCGGCGCCTGGGATATCGACGGCTTCGAGATAATCGAGCAGGCTCGGGCCGTTATACCAGGGCATGCGCGGCGAGCGGCGGCTGACATTGTCACCGTCGCGCGCCGAAATCGGGAAGGCCTCCAGCGAGCCAAACCCGAACTCGCTGACATAGCCGCGAAACTCATCCGCGATCGCCTCGAACGCGGCGCGGTCAAAGCCGACGAGGTCGAGCTTGTTGATCGCAAGCACAATATGCCTGATGCCGAGCAGCGAGCAGATCAGCGCATGCCGTCTCGTCTGGGCGACAACTCCCTTTCGCGCATCGACCAGCAGTAGCGCCAGATCGGCGGTCGAGGCGCCGGTCGCCATGTTGCGCGTGTACTGCTCGTGGCCGGGCGAGTCGGCGACGATGAATGAGCGCCGCTTCGTCGCGAAGAAACGATAGGCGACGTCGATCGTGATGCGCTGCTGGCGCTCATCCTCGAGCCCGTCGAGCAGGAGCGAGAAGTCGATATCGTCGCCCGTCGTGCCGAAGCGCTTCGAATCTCGCTCGAGCGAGGCGAATTGGTCACTGAGGATCGCCTCGGACTCGTAGAGCAGCCGGCCGATCAGCGTCGACTTGCCGTCGTCGACCGAACCGCATGTCAGAAACCGCAAGAGCGCCTTGTCCGCGGCCTTGGATGCGCGGGAAGCCGCCGGCTTGGCGGCCATCAAAAGTACCCTTCGCGCTTCTTGCGTTCCATCGACGAATCCTCGTCGCCGTCGATCAAGCGCCCTTGACGCTCCGACTGCCGCGCACCACGCAGCTCGGCGACAATATCGGTGACCGTGACAGCATCCGACTCGATCGCACCGGTCAGCGGGTAGCAGCCGAGCGTCCGGAAGCGAACCCGCCGCAGGTCGGGCTTTTCGCCTGGTTCCAGCGGCAGGCGATCGTCATCGACGACGATCCAGCTTTCACCGCGCTGTACGACCGGACGCTCCTTGGCGAAGTAGAGTGGCACGACTGCGATGTCCTCGGCCTCGATGTAGCGCCAGACATCGAACTCGGTCCAATTCGACAGCGGAAACACGCGCATCGACTCGCCGGGGCGGAGCCTGGTGTTGAACAGATGCCACAATTCCGGGCGCTGATGCCGGGGGTCCCAGCCATGGCCAGCCGCGCGGAACGAGAAGATGCGCTCCTTGGCGCGGC
>DATMLO010000057.1:0-26136 GCA_035570495.1 Allostellaceae bacterium
CCAGCCGGCCAGGCCGAGAACGCCGTTGAGTTCGAGCAGCGACGTCGACACCGGTGCGCCGATCGCGATCGAAATCGGGATCGCAGTCATAAACCCAGCGATGATGCGACCGCGATGCACGGCCGGAAACCAGTAGGTGAAGAACAGCACCATGCCCGGAAAGGACCCGGCCTCGGCGACACCGAGCAGGAAGCGGACGAGATAGAAGCTGTACGGCCCGACGACAAAAGCAGTCGCGCCCGAGCACAGCCCCCAGGTGATCATGATGCGCGCGATCCACAGGCGCGCGCCGACCTTGTCGAGGATCACATTGCTCGGCACTTCAAGGATGAAATAGCCGATAAAGAACGCTGTGCCGGCGCCGAGGCCAAACGCGGCTTGGCTGAGGCCGAGATCGCCGCGCATGGTCAGCGCCGCGAAGCCGACATTGGCCCGGTCGATGTAGCAGATCAGGTACAAGACGAGGGTAAAGGGCAGGAGGCGCCAATAAACCTTGCGCATCGTGCGTTGTTCGATCGTCCGCTCCATTCGGCTTCCTCCAGCGCGCGCAGCTTAGTGCCGCGGCCATCGCCACGGTTGTTTACGTCCGCTAGATTGAAGCCCGTAACGGCCGGCTTTTCCGCCAGCCATCCCGTTCGCATCCCCAGATAAAACGCGCTCCCGGAGGAGCGCGTTTCATCATTGATGGATCCCGGTTTTCGCCGGGATGACGCTTTGCGTCAGTTCGTCAGCCCGTAGAACTTCGCCGCGTTGCCGCACGTCATCGCGTATTTGACGTCGGCCGGCAGGTGGCTGAACTGGTCGTCGATATACTTCACCGATTCCGGCCACACGCCATCCGGGTGCGGGAAGTCCGAACCCCACATCAGGGTCTCGACGCCCATATCCTCGATCAGCTTGGTGCCGATACGGTCGTACTGGAACGTCGCCCGGCACTGGTTGCGCCAGTACTCGCTCGGCATCTTCTTGAGTTTCAGGTCCTGGTATTGGTCCTTGTACTCGAAGTCCATGCGGTCGATGACGTAGGGTATCCAGCCGATACCGCTTTCGCCGAAGACGACGCGGATGTTCGGGAAGCGCTCGAACACCGCCGCGCCCATCAGATCGGTCAAGATCGTCGCCAGCGTCATCTGGAAACGGACGAGCCCGCTATAGGTCATGCGGCGAGAAATTTCCGGCTCGAGCGTCTTGCGCAGCTCGGGATCGGTCGCCGGGAAGGTGTGGAAATGCAGCGGCAGCTGCGTCTCGTTGACCGCTTCCCATAGGGGATCCCACATCGGGTGCCACATCCCCGTCATGTGCCAGGAGCAGGAAAGCTCGACGCCCTTCATCCCCTTCTTCGCGACGCGCCGGACTTCGCGCGCGGCGCCCTCGATATTGTTGTAGGGCAGGCAGGCGAGACCGATCATGCGGTCGGGATAATAGCTGGTGAAATCGTGCATGAAATCGTTGTAGATGCGCAGCATCTCGTCGGCGGCTTCGGGATCCGTCATCTTCGCGCAGGCCGCCAGGATGCCATAGATGACCTCGGCGTCGACGCCGTCGCGGTCCAAGTCCTTGACGCGCAGATGCGGGTCGCCCGGCCGGCGCAGGCCCTTTTCGAAATAGTCGCTGTAGAGACCAGCTTCGGCCATCTTGTCGGCGCGCAATTGCTTGCCCTTGACCCAGGCGGTCCCGGTCGCGCCGACCCCGCCGCACTGACCGTAATTGGCGCCGTTCTTGTCGGTCCAAATCTCGGTGCCGTCCGGCTGCTTTTCGACATACGGCATCAGGTCGCGCAACTTGCTCGACGCGTTGCGCGTGAACAGGTCAGGCGGCAGCCAGAGCATGTCGAGGTGGCAATCGGCCGAAATTCGCTTGTATTGCATCAGCTCAAACTCCCTACGGCGGATCATTCAAGTGGCGGATGATAAGCAACCGACAGCTTTTGCCACTGTATCGCAGGTTTTCCGCGATGTCCCACCGCGACATCCCGCTTTTTTGCCGGGCGGTCATGCGGCGCGCGTTCACCGGCCCGAGAATTTCGCCGGACGCTTTTCGAGAAAGGCGCGGACACCCTCGGCATAATCGGCGGTACGCGCCGCCTCATCCTGCAAGTCGCGTTCGAGATCGAGCTGCTGGTCGAGCGTGTTGGTCTCTGCCGCGTCGAGCGCCCGCTTCGCGAGGGCAAGGCCCTTTGTCGGCCCCTGCGCCAGCCGCGCGGTGAGCGCCCGCGCGGCCTCCGTGAGCTTGTCGTCGTCGACCGCCTGCCAGATGAGGCTCCACTCCGCCGCGCGCTCGGCGGTAAGCGGCTCGGCCAGCATCGCCAGGGCGCGCGCCCGCGCCGCGCCGACCAGCCGCGGTAAAAGCCAGGTGCCCCCCACATCAGGGATGAGGCCGATCCGCGCGAAAGCCTGAAGAAAGCTCGCCGATTTCGCCGCCAGCACAATGTCGCAGGCGAGCGCAAGGTTCGCGCCGGCGCCAGCCGCGACCCCGTTGACCGCGGCGACGACCGGCATCTCGAGCCCGCGCAGCTTGCGGATCACCGCGTTGTAGCCGTCAAGCAACGGCTTGAGGCCGGGCGGGCCGGCCTCGGTCGGCATGACCTCGGTCAAATCCTGTCCTGCGCAAAACCCGCGCCCGGCGCCGGTCAGCAGGATGGCGCGGCAATCCGGATCGGCCTCCGCCTCGTTGAGCGTCGCGAGCAGCGCACCGCCCATCGCCGCCGTCAGCGCGTTCAACCGATCCGGCCGGTTGAGGGTGACCTGCCAGTAGCCTGGATGCTGTTCAACGAGGATGGTCATGGCAGTAACTTCGCGATCCCCAATTCCCCAGCCATCTTGTCGAGCGCCACCTTGAGCGAGCCGGGGATCGGGATGCCATTCTGCGTTCGCTCGGCGATGCGCGCGGCGCGGTCTTCGCCTGGGAGGCGGATGCGATCGAAGCCGGGCAACAGCGCCGAGCCGTGCAGCTGCCGGATCACGCTGTCGACTTGGCGCTTGAACGCGGTCACGTCGCCAAAGCGCTTGATGTCGAGCACGCAGATCGCCTGGCCGGTATTGGTCGGCGTCGTATCGTCCTTGTTGAAATCGACGACATCCTCACCGTTCGCCGCGCCGTTCAGCGTGCCGGCGAGCAGCCCGAACATCAACGACATCGCCGCGCCTTTGTAGCCGCCGATCGGCAACAGGAACCCGTCATCCGACCGGTTGGGGTCGGTCAGCGGCTGGCCCTCGCGGTCGATCATCCAGCCCTCGGGCATCGTCTTGCCCTGCTGCGCGGCGACCTTGACCTTGCCGTAGGCGGCGACCGTCGTCGCCATGTCGAGCACCAGCGGCGGCTCCTCCAACGCCGGCACCGCGATCGCCAGCGGATTGGTCGACAGCAGCATGTTGATCCCGCCCCAGGGCGGCAAATGGTTGGCGTTGCCGACCGCGAAATAGATGCCGATCATGTCGTGCGGCACCGGCATCGCGGCATAGACCGCGGCCGCGCCGGCATGGTTGCCGTGACGGGTGCCGGCCCAGCCGACGCCTTGGGTGCCGGCGGTCTCGATCGCGGTCTCGACGGCGCGCGACACGACCAGCGCCCCCAGCCCGTTATCGCCATCGACGAGCGCGGTGCCGGGCGCGGTGCGATGCACTTGGATGTTGGGATGGGTGTTGATGCCGCCGGTCTGGATGCGCCGGATATATTGCGGCAGCCGGAAGACGCCATGTCCGTCGGCGCCCGATATGTCGGAGCGCGCCATGAAATCGGCGGCCTTCGCTGCGTCAGTCTCGGGCACGCCGGCGGCGCGATAGGCGCGGGCGATAAAATCGACCAGCGCCGCGTGGTTGACGCGCTGGGCGATCGGGGTGGTGTCGTCGGGCATCCTGCTCTCCTAATTGAATGCGGCTTTCACCTTGGCCCAATCCTCGAGCGCGCGTTCCTCGCCGGGCACGATCGGGATCACGATCTGCGACCAGCCGGCGCTGCGCAGCGCCTCGACGCGCTGGGTCAGCTCCTGGAGCGGCGCGGTGAAGGTGGTGCGGCGGATCAGTTCGGCGGTGATGAATTTCCGCTCCTCCGGCTTCACAAAGACAAAATGGCCGCGATGGTTGAAGAGGTAGCGCGCGTCAGCGGGCTCGAAATGCCGCGCCAAGTCCAGATAGCCCTCGACCTCGTCGCGGATGCCCTCATAGGCGACGTTCATCGTGTTCTGCCAACCCTGCTGCTCGGCGTCGGCGGCGCGGTGCAGCAGCGTCGCGGCGCGCGGTCCCGACTGCGCGATCGCGCGCGGGCTGTCGAGGGCTTCGCCCGGCTCGAGCACACAGCCGCAGACCCAGGCGGTCGAATAAAGCTCAGCCGGCGCGTGACCCGCGCCTGCCCAGCTCTCTTTCATCGCGTCGAGCTGACCGAGCGCACCCGGCACGTCCTGGATAAAGCATTTCCAGCGTGCGCCGAGCTTTGCGGTCAGCTTCTGAGCACGCGGACCATAGGCCGAGACGTGCAGCGGAATATCGTCCTTCGTGTTGAAAAGGTTGGCGTCGGGGTTGAGAAACTGGATTTTATGGCTCTTGCCCTCGATCTCGGTCTCAACGATCTCGCCGCGCAGCAGCGCATAGACGACGCGGATATATTCCTCCATGTCCGCGAGCTTCATTGCGCCCAATCCCATCGCGCGCCGCGCCGAGAACCCGGTGCCGACGCCGAAATCGATCCGGCCGGGTGCGAGCCCGTTCAAGGTCGCAAAGGCGTTGGCGGTCACCGCGGCGAGCCGGTTTGACGGGACCAGGACGCCGGTGCCGAGGCGGATTTTGTTGGTCTTCATCGCCGCCGCGCCCATCGCGACAAAGCAATCGGCGGTGATCATTTGTGTGTCGTAGAACCAAGCGTGGGTAAAGCCGAGCTCCTCGGCGCGCAACGCGGTCTTCCACGCATCGCTCGACGTGGCGATGCCGATGCCGAAATCCATGGTTGGTCCTCCCGCCGTGTTCCGGCCAGCATACATGAGCCCGGCGATGGCAGCGCGCCGGGTTTTCTGCCAAGGTCGCCGGTGACGATGCAGCTCAACGACCGCGCCCGCTCCAACTGCGAACTCGGCCTCGATATCTGCGCCTTTCTGTTTCTGCCGATCCTCGTTCTGGCGGCGCGCGGCGCTGCGCCGCTCGCGGGCATGGCCGGAATTTGCGCGCTAGGTCTGGCCGGCAACGATCTCGCCGCTGCCTGGCGGCGGGTGCGGCGGTTCGCTCCACTGCTTGCAGCACTGGTGCTATGGGGCCTCGTCTCATCGCTCTGGGCCATCGAACCGCATCGCAGCCTCATCATCGCGATGCGGCTGACGGGCCTCTTTGCCGCGGGTCTGGCGTTGATCGCCGCGGCCAGCAAAATCCACGCCCCACAGCGACTAATGCTATCGTTGATGGCCGGGTTTGTGCTGTCGCTGGTGCTGGCGGCGGCGCAGTTCGCAACGCACGGTGCGTTGACCGCGGCGCTCAGCAGGCGCCCCTATATCGGGGCGTCGCTGAACGATATCGAGGACGGGTTCGTCCTCTTGCTGCCGCCGATTTGCGCAACACTTCTTTTGCAGCAACGCCGCATCGCGGCCGGAACGCTGGCCGGCGCAACGGTGATCGCGATCTTTCTGCTGGCCGGCGACGCGGCGCGCCTCGGCTTTATTATCGGTCTTGCCGCCGCGGTATCGCTCTATCTCGGGTGGGGTTGGCTGAGCCGTGCGGCGGCGATCGCCTCGGTCATTTTCATCCTCGCCGCGCCGCTAATCCTGCCTTCGCTCGCTAACTTCGCCAGCCTCCGCCAGGATGCGGCCGCGTTCAAAATCTCAGTCTGGCACCGGCTGGAGATCTGGTCGTTTGTCGGCGGCAAGATCGCCGAGAAGCCGATGCTCGGCTGGGGGCTCGATTCGTCCCGCGCGATCCCCGGCGGCGATGTGATAGTCCCGGGATCGCTTTTGTATTTGCACGAGACTTGGTTGCCGCTGCATCCACACGATGCGGCGTTGCAGCTGTGGCTCGAGCTGGGCGTGCCGGGGGCAATCCTGCTGGCGGCGCTGGTCGTTTGCGTGTGGCTAGCACTGGCGACAGCACCTTGGCCGCCGCTTTACGCCGCGGCCGCCGGCGGCAGCCTGGTGACCGCGCTCGTCGTCGGCTTCAGCAGCTACGGCGTCTGGCAGGAATGGTGGATCGGAACCCAGTTCCTGACGTTGTTCCTGATCCTCGTGCTGGCCCGGCTATCGAGCATCGCGGCGGCTCTGAGGCCCGATCAGTAGACCGCGCCGCGCGCGACGATCGGCCAGATCGCCTCGACCCGGTCGCCGCGCACGCCGACATACCAGTCGTAGAGATTGACCGTGGGGTCACAATGCCCCGGCACCAGCTTGACCTTGTCGCCGAGCCGCAGTCGATTGGTCGCGCCGCTGACCAGGAGGCGGCCGTGCTCATCGGAGGCGCGGTCATAGGTCGCGGCCGGCTCGTCCCAGACGCTGGGCGGCCCGGAATCGAAGCCAAGCGCCTTCAATCCGGCATCGACGATGGCTCGATCCTCGGTGGGCCGGCTCATCACCGTCGCCCAGACAAAGAGACTCGACTCGAAGGCGCGGGTCACGCCGCCGTCGCGGTCGAGGTTGCGGCCGTAATCGGCGTCCATGAAGATGTATGAGCCGCATTGCAGCTCGGTGTAGACGCCACTCCCGGTCTCGAACTCGAACGTGCCGGTGCCGGCGCCGGTGATGTTGGCGCATGGGATGCCGTGCCGGGCCAGTAGGTCGCGGGTCACCGTGGCCTTGTCGACCGCGCCGGCGATCGCCTTCTGTCGCTCGTCCCAGGTTCGCAGATGCTGCGCCGAGCCGTGATAGGCCTGCAACCCGGCGAACGACAGATGCCGCGCGTCCATGATCTGACGGGCCAGCGCGAGCGCCGGCTCACCCGGCTCGACGCCGCAACGGTTGCCGCCCATGTTGACCTCGACATGCACCGGCAGGGTGATCCCGGCCTCGCCAGCCGCTTCGTCTAGCGCCGTGATCTGCGCCGGGTCGTCGGCGCAAGTGGCGATCCGCGCCATGCCGGCGAGCCCCATCAGCCGGCGCAGCTTGGTCTTGCCGACGATCTCGTTGGTGACGAGCACATCCTTGACCCCGCCATAAACGAGCGCCTCGGCCTCGCTGACCTTCTGGCAGCACACCCCGACCGCGCCCAGCTCCATCTGCTTTAGCGCGATGACCGCGCATTTATGGGTCTTGGCGTGTGGCCGCAGGCGGACACCGGAGCCGGCGATACGCTCGACGAGCCGCTTCAGGTTGCGCTCGAACGCGTCGAGATCGATCACCAGGGCCGGCGTATCGACCTCGTCGAGGGTCATGCCGATCTCGGCGGGCGGGCGGACGGTCATCGGCGGGCTCCATCGGTAGGATCGCGGCCGTCCCGGCCGCCACGGAAAGATGCTGCGGGCAAGACGCCCACGGCCATGGCGGAGGCTTGCGCAGCGCGCCGGGAAATGCAACACGGTGGGCAGGCAAGATCGGTGAGAAGCCGGCCGTGAAGACAGGACCGGGAGGCAAGGATGACGGATGTTGCAGTGTCGGCCGTCGAGACGGCACTGGAGAACCAGCGGATCGGCAGTTTGCAGATCCGGGTCGCGATCCTCTGCGGCTTGGTGCAGGTTTGCGACGGTTACGACCTCAACGCGATTGCCTGGGCGGCGCCGTCGCTGATCAAAGGCTGGGGCATCGCGCCGCCCGCATTCACCGTGGCCTTCCTGTGGTCGAGCATCGGCATCATGCTGGGGGCGCTGTCGGCCGGCCCGCTCGGCGACCGCTGTGGGCGCAAGCCGCTACTCGTCGCGAGCCTGACGATTTTCGGCGTCGCTTCGTTCCTTAGCGCCTTCGCCGGCTCGCTTGGTATGCTGGCACTCCTGCGGTTCTTCACGGGTGTCGGGATCGGCGGCGGGTTTTCCGGAGCCGCGTCGCTGACCGGCGACTACACACCAGCGCATCGCCGAGCACTGATGATCATGGCAAGCTTCACCGGGGCGCCGATCGGCGGCTTTGTCGGCGGCCAGATCGTCGCGTTTTGGCTGCTGCCGAGTTTCGGCTGGCAATCGATCTTTATCGCCGGCGGCTTGTTCCCATTGGCCCTTGTGCTTGTCATCGCCATTTCGCTGCCCGAGTCGCCGCGCTTTCTGCTCCATCGCGGCAATCTCTCGGTGCGCGATCAGGCATTGCTGCGCGAGCTGAACATCACCGAGACAGCAGAGCAGCCGCACCCGATCGATATCGCCCAAGGCAACCCGATCACGATGCTGTTCAGCAAGGGCTACGCACTGCAGACCGTTCTTCTCTGGGTCATCTATTTCTGCAGCCTGATGAACCTGTTCCTCTTTGCCTACTGGATGCCGACCGTGCTCAACCTGATCGGGTTTACCCCGCCGCAGGCGGTGTTCGCGTCGAGCATGCGGGACTTTGGCGCGATCTTCGCGGTCTTGTACCTCGGCTATCTGATCGACCGGGTCGGGCCAGAGCGGTCTCTGGCCCTGCATTACGCAGTCGGCGCGGTGTTCATAGGGCTGATCGCCCTCGTTGCTCTACCTTACGGGATACTGCTGGCGGTGACGTTCCTCGCGGGGCTGACGATCATCGGCAGTCAGACCGGTCTCAACGGGACGTGCGGCAAGCTCTATCCAGCACGGATGCGCACTACCGGGCTCGGCTGGGCGCTGGGGATCGGGCGGCTCGGGGGCATCGCGGCGCCGGCGCTCGGCGGCTATCTGCTATCGCTGGGCATGAAGCCCACGCAAATATTCCTCGGGGCCACCGTTATCGCGCTGATCGCGGCGGCGGCTACCGGACTGCTCGCGCTTCGCGGACGGCAGACCGAACAGCTCACGGTTCAGGAGGCCGTGTCGTGAAAGTCTTTGTCTTCGACCTGCTGGCCTACGACGCCAATCTCGATCACTTGAAGAACGGCGGCCCGGAGCTGCCCTACCCGCTCGCCGGCCAGTATTTCGACGCCGCCACCGCGATGCGCACCTACGAAGAGCATCTCGACGCCTGGGAGCTGCTCGACAAATTCGGCTATGACGGGGTCGGCTTCAACGAGCACCATTGCAGCCCCTACGGGCTGATGAACAGCCCCAACCTGATGGCCGCCTCCGCAGCGCAGCGCACCAAGAGCCTCAAATTGCTGATCTACGGCAACCTGCTGCCGGTGCACCAGCCGCTGCGCCTCGCCGAAGAGCTGGCGATGATCGACTGCCTGTCGAAAGGCCGGCTGATCTCGGGCTTCGCGCGCGGCATTCCCCGCGAATACCAGGTACACAACGTGCCGCTGTCAGAGTCGCGGGCGCGGTTCGAGGAAGCCTTCGATATCATCACCCGCGCTTGGACCGAGGAGGTGTTTCACTACGAGGGCCAATTCTGGACCTACAAGGATGTCGCGCTGTGGCCGCGCCCGGTGCAGCAGCCGCATCCGCCGATCTGGATCCCGGTCGTCGGCAGCAAGGAATCGATCGAGTTCGCCGCGAAGCACGATTGCCCGATCACCCCAGGTCTCGGCCGTGCCCGCGGTCTGCGCGACGACATCATCCGCTATTACGCAAAATGTCTCGACGCCGCCGGGCATAGCATCACGCCGAACCATCTTTCGCTCGGCATCACCGCCTATGTCGCGGATTCAAAGGCGCAGGCGCTCAAGGAATACGGTCCGCACATCCTCTACTTCAACCGCACCCTGTTCAGCCACGGCAATTTCACCGAGACCGAGATGCAGCGGCAGACCGGCTATTCGTCGCAGGGGTCGACCGATTACGTGCGGCCGGAAAATCTCCGCGCGGCACAGAACCTTCGCTCGGAGTTTCGCAATCTGACGATGGAGCAGCTGGCGGAGCAGGCCGAGACGATGCCGATGGGCACCGCCGACGAGGTCATTGAGCGCATCATCGCCGCCGCCGACAGCGCCGGCGCCAACACCGTGCAGCTGGCGATGAACCGCGGGGCATTGCCACACGATCTCTTCATGGCGCAGATCGAGCGCTTCGCGCGCGAAGTGTTGCCGGCGCTTCAGGCGCACGAGGTCAAGACCGTCCCGGCGGCAGAAGAGGTGCTGGCCTAAGGTTCGCACGATGCAGCAAGAACGCGACAGGGGGATCGTATCGACATGGAGGAGGACAACCTCCCGCCCACCCAGAGCCCGCTGACTCAGAGATTGGCGCGGCTGACCTCTCTCGCACCGCTGGAAATCGCTGTCCTGACCGAGCTTCAAGGAAGTCCGCGACGTGTCGCGCGGGGCCGAGAGATTGTGCTCGAAGGCCGCAAATATGACGGGCTGATGGTCCTCATCGACGGCATTGCGCTGCGCTACCGAGTGTTGCAGGACGGCCGCCGGCAGGTTCTCAATATCATCCTGCCAGGCGATTTTATCGGCTTCCCCGGCTGCTTTTTTGAAAGCGCGCTCTACTCGATCGCGGCGCTCGGCGATTGCACAGTGTCGCCAGTGCCGTTCAGCCGCCTGCTCGGATTGTTCCAGACGCACCCGCGCCTTGGCGCCGCGATCTTCTGGAGCCTCTCCTGCGAGACTGCGATGTATGCTGAGCATCTGATCGGCGTCGGCCGCCGGTCCGCGCTGGAACGCGTCGCACATTTCTTGCTGGAGATGCTGATCCGCCTTCAAGCGATCGGCCTCGCCGACGAGCATTCCTACCGCCTGCCGCTGACCCAGGAGCTGCTCGCCGACGCGCTTGGCCTCAGCGTCCAGTACGTGAACCAAACCTTGCGTCAGTTACGCGAGGAAGACCTCGTCACCGTCGATCGTCACCTAGTGACGATCCACAATTACGAGGCGCTGACGGCCCTCGCCGATTTCGAGCGGGCTTATATCAACCGGTTTCGAATCGCCGAATTCAGCGCCGAGAATTGGCTCGACGCCGAAATGGCCAACCTGCCCGGCGGCGAAACCCGGCGCGCGCCGTAACCTGCCCGTTCCAGGCCACGCGCTTAATGCGATAGGATATTAAGCCACTTTAAAGACGCTACGCGTCGCGACCGGATAATCCCTCCCTGCGCCCGCGCACCGGCTCACCACCGGCAAGCGCGGGTCAAAAAAGCCAAGACCGGACAAATCGCCGGTCTGACAGGGAGGGACGCACATGACCGCCGCCGATATCACCCTGGCTCCGCTATCCGAATCCGAGCACCGCACGGAATTGCGCAAGGCCGTGATCGCGAGCACGGTCGGCACGACGATCGAGTGGTACGATTTTCTGCTCTACAGCATCATCACACCACTCGTGTTCGGCAAGCTGTTCTTCCCGCACTCCGATCCGCTGATCGGCGTGCTGGAGGCGTTCTCGATCTACTTTGTCGGCTTTGTCGGCCGGCCAATCGGCGCCTTCATCTTCGGCCATTACGGCGACCGTATGGGCCGCAAGGCGGCGCTGATCGCGACGCTGTTGATCACCGGGTTGTCGACCTTTGCCGTCGGCTTTGTCCCCGGCTACGATTCGATCGGCGTCTGGGGCGCGGTGATCCTAACCGCCATCCGCATGATCCAAGGGATCGGCGTCGGCGGCGAATGGGGCGGCTCGGTTCTGTTCTCGATGGAGTGGGCGAAGACCAACAAGCACCGCGGGTTCATCACCTCGTGGCCGCAATTCGGCGGCCCTTGCGGGCTGTTCCTCGCCAACATCGCGGTGCTGGTCGGCAGTGCGATCGCCGGCGACCAGTTTTTCGCCTGGGGCTGGCGCATCCCGTTCTGGCTCAGCATCATCATGGTCGGGATCGGCCTCTACATCCGCCTGGGCATTCTCGAGACGCCGGTGTTCCGGCGCATTGTCGCGGAGGAGCGGGTCGAGAAGGTGCCGGCGCTCGAGGTGATGAAGCGCCAGCCCAAGCAGGTCTTCCTGTCGATGTTCGCGCGCAGCGCCGAGCAGGGGCCGGCGTACATCTACCTGGCTTTCATCTTCGCCTATAACAATCAGGTCATGCACATGTCGCGCTCGTTCGTGCTGACCTCGCTGATCGTCGCGGGACTGGTCTCGTTCATCACGATCCCCCTCGCCGGCGCCGCGTCCGACCGCTTCGGCCGCAAGCGCGTCTACATCGTCGGCTCGGTCCTCACGGGGATTTACGGGTTCATCTATTTCGGCCTCTTGAACACACTGGCGCCGGCGCTGATCGTCATCGCGATCATCGTGTCGTTTATCCCGCACGACATCATGTACGGCCCGCAGGCGGCGCTGATCGCCGAAGGCTTTACGCCGCGGCTGCGCTATAGCGGGTGCTCGATCGGCTATCAGCTCGCGTCGCTGACCGCCGGCGGGCCGGCGCCGCTCATCGCGACCGCACTGTTCGCCGCCTACCACTCGAGCGCTGCGATCGCCGCCTACATCGCCATCATGGCCGTCGTCAGCGTCGTCGCCACGGCGTTGATGACTGATTACACCGGCAAGGACATCTCCGAAGAGAGCGCCTGACCGGACGATACCGCGAGGTGTGCAAGGCGCGATACTGCGAGCCTTGCTCACCTTGCGCGAACGTCGAGCGATTGCCGGCTCGCTATAAACTGCCGGCGGCATCCCTTCTTGCGCGTATCTCCGTTGAGGAGGTGTCGTGGCGGAAGCGCTGCTCAGGGATTTCGGCAAAAAGATCGGCATAGCGTGTCGGCACCGGAATGTCGCTCAGCGCGCCAACGCGCCCCGTCTTGTCGACGCGGACGGCGACTAGAAAGCGTCCCCCGGAATTGGCGATTTCCTCGAGGGCGGCGTGCATTCGCGCTTCGTCGTCGCCGTAATATTTGACGCTGAACAGCCGCTCCGCGGTATCCACCCCAACCACAAAAGTGGTCCGCGGAAAGAGACGCGACTTTTCGAGAAAGGTCGGCGCTCTTGTAAGCTCGACCGGTGATTTCCAGGCGAATTGCCGGAGCCGCTCCCTCACCGTCTCGCCCGCAAGCGGCGGCTTGTCGACATTTGTCACGGAGATTTCAAATGCGACGGGCTGCAGCAGCAGCTCTTCGGCCACCCGCGCCATCATGACGTGCCCCTCGTGCAGCGGGTTGAACGACCCCGGAAACAACACGGAGGGAAGCGGCGCCGACGTCATCACCTGGCCGTCGGGTTGGACGGTCACCCGTTCGAGCCTGCCCGCTAAGAGCTGATCGATCGCGTCCTCGGTTGGGGCGACTGTCTCCTCGTAACGCTCATCCGCGTCAAAGAGGCTCTTGGGTGAGGGCGCGGCAACCCCGCAAGCGCGGGCCAGCCACAGGACGATCGAGCGCGAGACCAGGTCTTCCTCCGCGGCGCGATCGCGGCGGCCCTTCGCCATCACGCAGGTGCAGTGCGCGACGCCAGAAGAGTTGGCAAATGCGATATGAAATCGGTGCTCGCCTTTGCGCGGGCGATCGCTCACCAACGCCGCCGTCGCTCCGAGGCCGACAAGATCGGTGCCGGTCGGCGACAGGCTGGCTGCGCGCGCTCGCGCCGCTTGGGCCATCGCGATCGCGGTGTCGGCGCTGCACGCCTGCGCCGGCGCAAAGCCGAGAAACGCCGAGAGCGCCCGCTCGTCGTAGGGAACCTGCGCCTCGATCAGCAGCCGCGAGCCGCCGGGAATACGAAGCAGCTCACCAATTGCCCCGCTGCCACCCCCAGTGATCGCGAGCGCGGCCTTGCGGCCGGACGCGTGCAACGCGGAGATCAGTTGTCGCCAGGCGGCATCCACTTGCGCGGTCCAAAACTGCCAAAAATCTGTCACGAACGGTGAGAGACAGTTCCCGCCATGTCAACAGAGCGCATGGCAGCGCGCTGTCATCCCGGTCGGCGCAAAACCGCGGCCGGGACGCGCACCGATCAATTCAGCGGAATTTTCCGCAGCGCCTCGGTGTCAGCCTTCGCGCCGGCGAGCACGTAATTGAGATCGGTGCCGGCGATCACAAAGCGCGCGCCGAGCTGCACTAGCTCGCCCTGCAGCTTGGTGTTGTGGCGGATGCCGCCGACCCCGAGGATGCGGCCATGCTTTTTGCATGCCGCCGCGACCCGCTCATAGGCAGCGCGCAGCCTCGGATGATCGACCTGGCCGGGAATGCCGTAATCGGTGGTGAGGTCGCCAGAGCCGATCAGCAGACAATCGATCCCGTCGACCGCGGCGATCGCATCGGCATTCTCGATGCCCTCAGCGGTCTCCAGCATCACGATGACCGCGGTCTCGGCATTGAGGCGCGGATTGAGCTCGGAGAGCGGCACCGCCTGGTAACCGAGCGCCGGCCCCAGCCCCATCACCGAGCGGGCGCCCAGGGGCGGAAAACGGCAGGCTTTCACCACCGCCTCGGCATGGGCGCGCGTCCCGACATCGGGGACGATGACCCCCTGGGCGCCGCCGTCAAGCACGCGAGCCATCCACTGCCCGTTATCATGCGCCGGCACCCGCACCAGCGGGGTGATGCCCATCGCGATCGACGCCGCGCAGATCGTCGAGGTCGTCTCGGCCGAATAGGGCGCATGCTGCATGTCGACATAGAGCGCATCATAGCCGCCGGCCTTCGCCACCATCGCGATGTCGACCGTGCGCGCGAGCCGCAGGTTCATGCACAGCACCAGTTCGCCGTTCGCGAATTTCTCTTTCATCGAAGCCATGAGATGTCCTCCCGCGATGTATCGCGATCTTGGCATAGCGCTGGCCGAGCGCAACAGCGTGTCGGCTTGGACGATCAATATCCCCAAATGACAAACATAACCTCACTGTCACATTAGTGTAACAAAGAAAAATGGAATATATTCCTCGTCAAATATTGCACATGTCACAGTAACCTTAAATTAAGAGGCCTTAGAAATACTTGCGGCGAAAATAGCCAGCCGAGATTTGGGACGATGTCGAGAGCGGCAGACGAGACGGAGGCGTCCGAAATTATCCGCATTGCCGCTGCCGCGTTGCCGGTGGTCCCCGTGGCGCCGGAGACGCGCTGCGGCGATGTCTATGACCGGCTGCGCGCCGAGCCCGACACCATGGCGGTTCCAGTCGTGCAAAACGGCAAGCCGATCGGGCTCGTCAACCGCTTCGATTTGACGATGAGCCTCGCGCAGGACTACGGCCGCGCGCTTTATGCGAAAAAGCCAATCGCCGTGCGCATGGATGCCAACCCGCTGATCGTCGACAGCGAAGTGGCGATCGACGAACTCGAATGGATGATCGCGGCCAACCGTCCGGCGGCGCTGACCCGCGGGTATATCGTAGTGCGCGATGGGCTGTATCTGGGGGTCGGCACGGCGCTGACGCTGCTGCAGCTCAGCATGCAGCGCAGCGAGCAGCGCACGCAACAGCTCGAAGATGCGCGCGGCGCGGCGGAGGCCGCCAACCGAGCCAAATCGGCCTTTCTCGCGGTGATGAGCCACGAGTTGCGCACCCCGCTCAACGCGATCCTGGGTTTTTCCGATCTGATGCGACACTCGGTCTTCGGGCCGATCGGCGATGCGCACTACAGCGAATATCTCAATGACATTCACACCAGCGCCGAGAGCCTTCTTGGGCTCATCAACGATATCCTCGACACCGCCAAGATCGACAGCGGCAAGATGGAGCTGTTCGAAGAATCGATCGATCTCGAAGAGCAGGTGATCTCCGCGTTGCGCCTCGTCGCCCCGCGTGCGCTGTCGGGCGGCGTTCATCTCGGCGCGCAACTGCCGCCGCTGCTGCCGCATTTGCATGCCGATAGCCGGTCGATACGCCAAATCCTGCTCAACCTGCTGTCCAACGCGGTCAAATTCTCGCCGAAAGGCAGCGTGACGGTGGCGGCTAGCGAAGCTGCGGACGGGGCAATTACGCTCTCGGTCTTCGACACCGGGATCGGCATGTCCCCGGCGGAAATCGAGGTCGCGCTATCGCCTTTCGGGCAGGTCGCCAATGTCCACACGCGCACGCAGGACGGCTCCGGTCTCGGCCTGCCACTGGTCAAGAGCCTCGCGGCGCTTCACGGCGCGCACTTTTCAATCGACAGCACACCCGGGGCTGGAACCACCGTGACGATCGTCTTCCCGCCCAGCCGTACGCTGCGCGGCGAATCGACCGATTGCGGATCGCCGGAAATGGCCGCGGCCGACTAGCTCCGCCAACGGCACCGGCGCGCCCCCGGCTTGACGCGGCGGCTCTGTCACCGTAGAAACCGCGCTCCGCAAGCGCAGGCGCGCTCGCGAACGCCATTCCATGAGGTGCGCCATGTCGCGCAAATGCCCGATTACCGGCAAGGGTGTCCAGGTCGGCAACAATGTCAGCCATTCGAACCGCAAGACCAAGCGGCGGTTCCTGCCGAACTTGCAGACGATCTCGCTCTTATCCGACAGCGTCGGCGCGATCCGGCTGCGCCTGTCGACCAATGCGATCCGCACCATCGAATTCAAGGGCGGCATCGACGAATTCCTCAAATCGACGCCGGACCGCAAGTTGTCGCCGGAAATCCGCCGGCTGAAGCGCCGCATCGAAGGCGCCGCCGAAAAGCGCGCCTGAGGCTTCGACCCGAGCTTCTTCTGCTGCGTTCAGATAACAGACGGTAAGCGCCGCCTGATAATACCACCCGAGCTTACCGCCCTCGAAGAACAGCTCCGGTAGCGAACCCGGGACGTCTGCTGCTCATCAAAACCGGGTGAGCGAGACTTCCGCTGCTCTGCGTTGTCGCCTATCGTCGCCCCACAAAAATCGAGGGGAGGCTATGATGGACACGCACGCGCCCGAACTCCTGACCATGGTGCCGCGCACCAGCTTTTCGCGCCGCGGTTTTGTGATGACATCGCTGGCGAGCGGTTTCGCGCTGGCGGCCGGCCCGGCCTCGGCCGACGCCATCACGACCGACACCACCGGGCTCGAAGCCGGCGAGGTCAAGGTACCGACGGCCGACGGTGAGATGCCCGCCTATCGCGCGATGCCGGCGACTGGCGGGCCGTTCCCGACGGTACTGGTGATCCAGGAAGTGTTTGGCGTGCACGAATGGATCAAGGACATGTGCCGCCGCTTCGCCAAGGCCGGCTATTACGCGATCGCGCCGGCGCTCTACGCGCGCCAGGGCGACCCGTCGAAATACACCGACATCCCGACCCTGATCTCGGAGATTGTCGTCAAGGTGCCGACCGACGAGGTGATGAGCGATCTCGACGCCACCGTCGTCTACGCCAAATCGACCGGCAAGGCCGACACCGCGAAGCTCGGGGTGACCGGGTTCTGCTGGGGCGGGTTCGCGACCTGGATGTACGCGGCGCACCAGCCCGCATTGAAGGCAGCGGTCGCGTTTTATGGCGCGCCGCGCAAGCCTAGCGACCTGACGCCGCAAAACCCGGCGGACATCGCCGGCGATGTGCATTGCCCGGTGCTGGCCTTCTATGGCGGGCAGGACAAGAGCATCACGCCCGAGGACATCCAGAAGCGCGACGATGTCTGCAAGGCGGCGGGCAAGACCTGCGAGAGCAAGGTCTACGCCGACGCGCAGCACGGCTTCATGGCCGATTACCGGCCGAGCTACAACGCCGACGCCGCGAAGGACGCATGGACCATGGCGCTCGCCTGGTTCAAGAAATACGGCGTCGCTTAGCGAACCGTCATTGCGAGGAGCGCGCTGCGCGACGCGGCAATCTCCATCCGTATGAGACTCTGACGGAATGAGATTGCTTCGCTGCGCTCGCAATGACGACATGGGTTGATATGATCGCCGCTTCCTCAGGGGGTGGCGATCATGATCATCAAGGAACATGCGTTCGAGGACATCGCGACCCCGACCGGGCCGATGCGGGTGCATCTGTTCGAGCCGCAAGCTCCCGGGAAGTACCCGGGGATCGTGCTCTATTCCGAGATCTACCAGATCACCGGCCCGGTGCGCCGGATGGCGGCGTTTCTCGCCGGCCAAGGTTTTGTCGTCTCGGCGCCCGAGGTCTATCACGAGTATGAGACGCCCGGCACGGTGCTGCTTTACGACAAGCCGGGCACCGACCGCGGCAATGACCTCAAATTCGAGAAGCCGGTCGCCGCGTTCGACAGCGATGCGCGCGCGGCGCTCGACCACTTGAAAGCGCACCCGGCGTGCAGCGGCAAGCTCGGGGCGATGGGGATTTGCCTGGGCGGGCATCTCGCGTTCCGCGCCGGGATGAACCCGGATGTCGGTGCCACCGCGTGCTTCTACGCGACCGACATCCACGATCATCAGCTCGGCAAAGGCAACAACGACGACAGCCTCAAGCGCGCCGGCGACATCAAGGGCGAGCTTTTGATGATCTTTGGCCGGCAAGATCCGCATGTCCCGCTCGCCGGCCGCCGGTTGATCCGCGACACGCTCGAAGAGGTTGGGACGAATTATACCTGGCACGAGTTCAACGCGGCGCATGCCTTTATGCGCGACGAGGGCGCGCGCTACGACGCGGCGCTGGCCTGGCACTGCTACGGGCTGGTGACAGAGCTTTTCAAGAGGCGGTTGGGGTAGAGGTGCGTCGGCTGCCCCTCACCCGCCTCGCGCTGATCGCGCTCGGCACCCTCTCCCCGTGAACGGCGTGAACGGGGAGGGGGCAAAATCGTAAATTCCGATTCGTTCTCGTGCTCTACGCCGCCTGCG
Source organism: Allostellaceae bacterium (assembly GCA_035570495.1). Classification (GTDB taxonomy): domain Bacteria; phylum Pseudomonadota; class Alphaproteobacteria; order ATCC43930; family CGMCC-115725; genus DATARH01. The sequence continues at coordinate 18,546 of DATMLO010000057.1, forward strand.
CGACCGGGATCGGCGCCTCGCCTTTGAGCATCAGGCGGTAGAGATAGCGGCACTGGTTCATGTCGTAATCCGGGTTCGCCTTGTGCAGCACGCTGCGATTGTCCCAGATCACCATGTCGCCATAGCGCCATTGGTGGCGATACTCGTATTTCTTTTGCGTCGCGTGGGCCATCAGCTCGGCCACAAGGTCGAGCGCCTCGTCATCCGACATCCCTTCGATCGCCTCGATGCGCACGGGATTGAGGAACAGCGCCTTGCGGCCGTTATCGGGATGGACGCGCACCAGCGGGTGCACCCCCGCCGGTGGCAGCGCCTTGAGGCTCTCCTCATTTAACGGCTTTAGCGGGCGCGGGCTGTATTTGCTCAGATAGACGTGCACCGCCTTGAGGCCGTCAATCTTCTGCTTCATCGCCGTGGACAACTCGTCATAGGCGAGATGCATGTTGACGTATTGCGTGTCGCCACCACTCGACGGCAGCTCGACCGGGTAAAGGATCGTCGCCTTGGGCGGCGCCGGATGGTTCGAGTGATCGGTATGGAAGGTCTCGCCCGGGATCATCCGCCGCGTACCGAGAAACTCGGTGTTGGTCACGTAGTACATCTCCGGGAAACCGGGGACGTGCATGTCCTTCTTGTCGTGCGGCTGCAGCTCGCCAAACACCTGGACGGCGTGCAGGAAATCGGCTGGCTCGTATTTCTGCTCGCGGATCACCAGCACATGGTGCTGCGCCCAGGCGCGGTTGAGCGCGGCCCTGGTTTCGGCATCGATGGGCTTCGACAGATCGAGCCCGGTGACTTCGGCCCCGGTATGCGGGGTCAGCGGCGTGATCCGATACGCCATGGCGATGCCCTCCATCCGGTGTGTTGAACGGATTCTAGGCCCCTTGCCCAGGCATGCGAAACCCGAAAAACGCTCAGGTGATCTGCGCCAGCTCCCGCGCGCGGACGGAATGCGCGGCCGCGGCGTGGTCCTTGGCCAGCACGGTATAGACCGCGGGCAGCACGAAGAGCGTGAACAGCGTGCCGATCGACATGCCGCACACGACGACAATGCCGATCGAGAAGCGGCTCGCCGCGCCGGCGCCGGCCGCGGTCACCAGCGGGAAAAGACCCACCACCATCGCCGCGGTCGTCATCAGGATCGGCCGCAGCCTGACGCGCGCGGCGCGCTCGATGGCGTGGCGACGATCGAGCCCTTCGCTCAACTGTAGCTGGTTGGCGAACTCGACCATCAGGATGCCGTGCTTGCTGATGAGTCCGACCAGCGTCACCAGACCGACCTGGCTGTAGATGTTCATCGTCGAGACGCCAATGAACAACGGCAGCAGCGCGCCAAACATCGACATCGGCACACTGACGAGGATCACGAACGGGTCGCGCAGGCTCTCGAACTGCGCTGCCAGCACCAGGAAGATGATGACCAGCGCGAAGACGAAGGTGACGACCAGGGCGTTGCCTTCCTGCACGTATTGCCGCGAATCCGACAGGTAGTCGTGGTTGAAGCCCTGCGGCAGGTCCTTGGCCTGCTGCTCGAGGAAATCGACCGCCTGGCCCATCGTCACGCCGGGCATCGGCACCGCCTGAAACGTCGCCGAGTGCAGCTGGTTGTAGCCGGTCAGCGCATTGGGCGCCGTGGTGGTCGAGACCTTGACAAGGTTCGACAGCGGCACCGGGTCACCCGCCGCGGACTTCACGTAATACTGGGTCAGCGTATCCTGGTTGAGCCGGCTGACGCGCGGCACCTGTGGGATGACTTCGTAGGAGCGGCCCTGAAGGTTGAAGCGGTTGACGTAGTTTTCGCCGACCAGCAGCGCCAGCGTGTCGCCGATCGACTGCATCGTCACGCCGAGCTCATTGGCTTTCGAGCGGTCGACATCGATGCGGATCGTCGGCTGGTTAAAGTCGAGGTCGCTGTCGACGACAATGAACAGGCCGCTTTTGCGCGCGGCGGCCTTGATCTGGTTCATCGTGTTGTAGATCGAGACGAAATCGCCCGTCGAATAGATCACCATCTGCACCGGCAGGCCGCCGATCGACGCGGGCAGCGGCGGCAGCGAGAACGCGAATGCCTGCATTCCCTCGATGCCGTTGAGCTTGGCCTGCATGAGCGGCTTGATCTGTTGCGCGGTGCGGGTGCGCTCGTCCCAGGGCTTGAGGATCATGCCGGCGATGCCCTGGTTGGGGCCGTTACGGCCGTTCACCACAAAGCGCAGATCGCTTTCCGGGAACGAGCTCAGCGCCTTGTCCATCTCGTCGCCATAGGCGTCGAGGTAATCGAGGTTCGCGTATTGCGGCGCCTTGGTCAGCGCGAAGAGCACACCCTGGTCCTCTTCGGGCGCCAGCTCCTTCTTGGTGTTCATGTACATAAAGCCGAGAGCGACAAAGATGGCGGCCGCGAAAAGCGCGGTCACCGCGCGATAATCGAGCGAGCGCTCGAGCCGGCGGCCATACCAATTCGCCAAGCCGTTGAAACCGCGATCGAGCAGGTGCGCAAAGCCCTTTTCGGCCGTGCCTTGCTTCAGGAGCAGCGAACACATCATCGGCGACAAGGTCACCGCCACGACGCCGGAGATGATCACCGACCCCGCGAGGGTGAAAGCAAACTCGCGGAACAGCGTTCCGGTGACGCCGCCGAGAAAGCCGATCGGCGCGTAAACCGCCGCCAAGGTCAGCGTCATCGTGATGACTGGCCCGGCGATCTCGCGCGCGCCGATCAGCGCCGCCTGCGGCGCGCTTCGCCCTTCCTCGATATGGCGATAGACATTCTCGACGACGACGATCGCATCGTCGACCACCAGGCCGATCGCCAGCACCATCGCCAGCAAGGTCAGCAGATTGAGGCTGAAGCCGAGGGCCGACATGATGAGCCCGGCGCCGATCAGCGACAGAGGGATCGTCACGATCGGGATCACAACCGAACGCAAGCTGCCGAGGAACAGGAAGATCACCACGACGACAATGACCACCGCCTGGCCGAGGCTGGTCTGCACCTCGTCGATCGAGGCCTGGATGAACTTTGTCGAGTCGTAAGCCACCTGCATCTTGACCGCGGGCGGCAACGTCCGCTCGATCTGCGGGAAGAGCGCCCGTACGCCCTTGACGATCGACAGCGGATTGCCGTCTGGGGTCGACTGGATGCCGACAAAGACCGCGTGCTGGCCACTCATCGCGACGCTCGAGGTCCAGCTTTGCGCCGCGAGCTCGACACTGGCGATGTCTTCCATGCGGACGACGGCGCCGTTCGCCGACTTGACGATCATCTTCTTGAACTGGTCGACATCGGTGAGACCGGTCCGCGCGTCGACATTGGTGACGGTGTACGCGCCTTTCGCCTGGCCGGGCGCCGACTGGAAGTTGTTGGCGAGGATTGCCTGGGCAACATCGTCGCCCGAGATGCCACGCGCGGCCATCTTGTCGGGGTCGAGCCAGAGCCGCATCGCGAAGGTCTGGCCGCCGAGGATTTCGGCCTGCGACACGCCGTCGACGGTCGCCATCAAGGGCTGCACGACGCGGGTTATATAGTCGGTGATCGCCGAGGCCGGCAGGGTCGCACTGCCAAAGCCGATATACATGATATCGGTCGTCTGCCCGGTCTGCTTGAGGATGATCGGGTCCTGCGAGCCGGTCGGCAGCAGGTATTTGACCTGCTGCACCTTGGCGAGAACGTCGGAAAGCGCCTTGCTCGGGTCGAAATTGAGCTTGATGTAAGCGGTGATCGTGCTGGCGCCGAGCACCGAGTTCGAGGTCATGTAGTCGATGCCCTCAGTGGTCGCCACAGCCTGCTCGATGGGCACCGTGATAAAGCCCTCGATCAGGTCCGGCGACGCGCCGGGGTAGACCGTCGTGACCGTGATCGTCGTGTTCGACAGTTTCGGGTATTGCCGAACCTGCAGCGAATACATCGCCCGCCCGCCGATCAGCAGAATGAGAAGGCTGACGACGGTGGCCAACACCGGCCGACGGATGAAAAGATCGGTGAACCTCATGGCACGCGGACCTATTGCGGCGTCATCTTGGCCGGAGGTTGCGGCGGCGGGTTATCGGTAACGGTGACCGCCGCGCCGTCCTGCACCTTGACCTGGCCAGCGGCGACGACCTGATCGCCGGCTTTGAGCCCGTCGAGCACGGCGACCTTGTTGTCCCAGCGCAAGCCGGTCTTGACCGGCACGCGATGCGCCTTCAGCACCGGCTTGCCGTTGGCGTCCTGGCCATCCTGGCGGATCACATAGGCGCTGTCGCCGTAGAGCGTGTAGTCGACCGCGGTCTCGGGCAGCACCACTTCCGCCGCCTGCTCGGGCAACACCACCGCCGCGTTGACGAACATCCCCGGCAGCAGCGACTCGTCCGGGTTGGGCATCGTCGCCTGGATGTTGAGCGTGCGCGTGTTGGCGGAAATCTGCGGCTCGATCGTGTTGATCGTCGCGCTGAATTTCTTGCCCGGGAACGCATCGGCGGTGACATCGACCTTTTGCCCGACCTGGATCTGCGGCGCCATCTGCGACGGCAGCGTGAAGTTGACGTAAAGCGTCTTGAGGTCGGTCAGGGTGACAACCGGGTTACCGGGGTTCAGGAACTGCCCGAGATTGACCTGGCGCACCCCGAGCCGGCCGGCGAACGGAGCGAGGATGGTCTTCTGTGCGATGATCGCCTGGGTCTTCTGGATGTTCGCGCCGGCCTCATCGAGCTGGGCCTGCGCGCTGTCGACATCGGTCTGCGGTCCGAATTGTTTCGCCGCCATGGATTTGGCGCGCCACAGCGTGACCGATGCAAGCTTCGCCTGCGCCTGGAAGTTGGCGAGATCGCCGAGATCGGGCGCGTCGTTGATCTGGATGATTTTGTCGCCTTGCTTGACCTCGGCGCCGGCCTCGAAGTCGATCTCGGTGATCCGGCCACCCACCTCCGGGGTCACCGTGACCTGGCGCACCGCGGTGAGCGAGCCGATGCCGCTGGCAAAATGCGGCACCGCCTCCGTCGTCGCCACGACCGCGCTGACCTGCGTCGGCGGCGGCTTATTATTGGCGAAGAAGGTCGCGATCGCCTTGGCGCGATAAGCGTTGAAGCCGTAAAGCCCGCCCAGCACCAGCGCTACCAGCAGCGCGACGATGACAAACCAGCGCATTTGCTTTGCCCGGGTCGGCGGCTGATGGGTCACCCGCGCGGCGGGCGACGCTTCGCTGTGACGGACGATCGGGCTTACATCATCCATGGTGACAACTCGCTCTAGTCGGCAGCCAACTGCAGCGGAGGCGCGGCGCGCGAGGTGGCGATGACCGCCTCTCTCATGCCGATCCCCCGCAGGATAAAATCGCTGGCGTCGTCGACAAGCTGATCGACGGCGCCCTCGTACGGGACGATGCCCTCACGCGGCAGAAAGGCGAACGCCATCATGGCCGCGACGTGATGGGCGAACCAAAAGCGGTTCGCGTGGTTTCCCGCGACGAGATGGAGATCCCCCGCCGCCTCCGCAGCCTTCATCGAGGCCGCGAAAAGCGGCACGACATGCGGCGTAATCGCCGAGAAGAGTTCGCGCGCGTAATCGCCGTCCTCGAGGATGCTGTGCAGCATCAGCCGCATCTTGAGGTCCATCTCGCCGCGCTCGGCTTCGCCGCCAAGCACAAAACGGCGCACCATAAAGCGCACGATACCGATCGCGGTCTCGGTGCAGGCCGGCAGCGTCGCGAGCTTATGCAAGGCGGGGTCGCCCTCGCAGCCCAGCGTCAAAATCTCACGATAGAGCGACTGCTTCGACGGAAAATGGCGAAACAACAGCGCCTCGGAGACACCGGCCGCGGCCGCCAACTCGCGCGTCGTGGTGCCGGCAAACCCTTTGCGGGCAAACAGAGGCACCGCCGCGTCTACGATCGCCTTGCGGCGGTCGTCACTGTCTAGCCGGGTATTCGCCATAACGGCGCGCTAAGTAAGCGCTTACTTACTTAACGTCAAGGCCTGCATTGCATTGCAATAAAAACACATGCTTGACGCGGTATCGCTGGGTCCTTACGTCCCACGCTCCAGCTAATGAGGCCGACAAATGCCCGCCTACCAGTACATCTATGTGATGAAAGGCCTGGGGAAGTCGTATCCCGGCGGACGCGAGGTGCTGCGCGACATCTGGCTGTCGTTTCTGCCGGGCGCGAAGATCGGCGTGTTGGGTCTCAACGGCGCCGGCAAGTCGACCCTGCTGCGAATCATGGCGGGTCAGGATGGCGAATTTTCCGGCGAAGCGTGGGCCGCCGAGGGCGCCAGCGTCGGGTATCTGGCACAAGAGCCGGTGCTCGATTCGGCCAAGGATGTCTTCGGCAATGTCAGCGAAGGGCTGGCCGCGACCAAGGCGCTGGTCGAGCGCTTTGAGGCGGTCAGCGCGCGCTTTGCCGAGGAGCTTTCCGACGACGAGATGAACGACCTCATCGCCGAACAAGGCGAGCTGCAGGAGCAGATTGACCGGCTCGACGCCTGGGAACTCGATCGCACGATCGAAATCGCGATGGACGCGCTGCGCTGCCCGCCGGGCGACGCGTCGGTGGCCGACCTGTCAGGTGGCGAGCGGCGGCGCGTCGCGCTGTGCCGGCTGCTGCTGCAAAAGCCCGACCTGCTGTTGCTCGACGAACCGACCAACCATCTCGACGCCGAGTCAGTCGCCTGGCTGCAGCGCTTCCTGAAGGATTACTCCGGCACCGTCGTCACGGTGACGCATGACCGCTATTTCCTCGACGAGGTTGCCGGCTGGATCCTCGAACTCGATCGCGGCCACGGCATCCCCTACGAAGGCAACTACTCGGGCTGGCTCGAGCAGAAACAGGCACGGCTGGCGCAGGAAGGCCGGCAGGAAGAGGCGCGGCAGCGCACGCTCGAACGCGAACTGGAATGGGTGCGGCAGAGCCCCCGCGCGCGCCAGGCGAAGAGCAAGGCGCGCCTTCAGGCCTATGAAGAGCTCGTCGCACAGTCACGCGAAAAGGCGCCGGACAACGCTCAGATGGTGCTGCCGCCAGGACCGCGGTTGGGTGACCTGGTTGTCGAGGCGACGGGCGTCGCCAAGGCGTTTGGCGACCGGCTGTTGATCGAGGCCCTCGATTTCCGGCTGCCGCCGGGCGGCATCGTCGGAATCATCGGCCCGAATGGCGCCGGCAAGACGACGCTGTTCCGCATGATGACCGGCGCGGAGGCAGCGGACGCCGGCCAGTTTCGCGTCGGCGAAACGGTCAAGCTCGGCTATGTCGACCAGTCGCGCGACACCCTCAAGGCCGACAACACGGTCTGGCAGGAGGTCTCCGGCGGTCTCGATGAGATCGATCTTGGCCGCCGCAAGATCGCCAGCCGCGCCTATTGCGCGCTGTTCAACTTTCGCGGCTCCGACCAGCAGAAGAAGGTCGGCCAGCTTTCGGGCGGCGAGCGCAACCGCGTGCACCTCGCCAAGATGCTCAAGGAAGGCGCCAACCTGCTGCTGCTCGACGAGCCGACCAATGACCTCGATGTCGACACGTTGCGCGCGCTCGAGGAAGGGCTGCTCGACTATCCGGGCTGCGCGGTCATCATCTCGCACGATCGTTTCTTTTTGGATCGCATTGCCACGCACATGCTCGCTTTTGAAGGC
>DATMLO010000058.1:0-21899 GCA_035570495.1 Allostellaceae bacterium
GCGGCGAGCGCCTTGAACATCGGCATCGCCGAGCGCACGCCGTAAAGCCGCGCGACATAGCAGCAGGCCAGCACGACGCCGCGCTGTCGGCCGCCGACAATCACCGGCTGATCGGACAGCTCGGGCCGGTCGCGCTTCTCGACCGTCGCATAAAAGGCGTCGCAGTCGATATGCGCGATCGACAGCGTATCAAGCTCGGCATGCGTCACCAGCCGCGGCGAACCGCAGGCTGCGCAGCGTCCGGCATCGGCCGCGGCGTCGGTCAACGCGCCGCAATCGCGGCACAGCGCTTTCATCGCGCGCCCTCCGCGGCTTCTTCCGGCCGCCACAGCCAGGCGGCGCCGCGCACGCCGCTCGAATCGCCGTGCTTGGGCGGCAGTAGGTGGGTGTGCACGCTGTCAGAGAACACGAACCCGCCCCAGCGCCGCGGCACCTCGTCATAGAGGCTCGCGATCGCCGATAGCCCGCCGCCGAGCACGATCGCCTCGGGATCGAGGATGTTGATGACATGGGCGAGCGCGCGGGCCAGCCGCCCGGCATAGCGGTCGAGCGTCGCGCGGCAAGCGAGGTCGCCCGACGCGGCGCCGGCGACAATGCGCTCGCCGCTTGTCGCGTCGCCGCCGTGCGCGCGATGATCGCGGGCGAGGCCGGGACCGGACAGGAATGTCTCGATGCACCCGGCGCGGCCGCAATAGCAGTGCGGCCCCGGCAGCTCGTCGGGCTGCGGCCAGGGCAGGGGGTTATGTCCCCACTCGCCGGCAATGGCGTTGACGCCGAACACGATGCGGCCGCCGATGACTACCCCGCCACCCACGCCGGTGCCGAGGATGACCCCGAACACATTGCTACACCCGGCAGCCGCGCCATCGCTGGCTTCGCTGAGCGCGAAGCAATTGGCGTCGTTCGCGAGGCGCACGGGACGGCCGAGCGCGGCTTCGAGGTCGCGGCCGAGCGGCTGGCCGATCAGCCAGGTCGAGTTGGCGTTTTTTACCAGCCCGGTGCCGGCGGTGATCGTGCCGGCATAATCGCCCGCCGGGGTCGCGACGCGGCGGCGAGCGTGCGCCAAGCCGTCGCGATCGATGGCGGCGGCCTCGATCTTGGTGCCGCCGAGATCGACGCCAACGCGAAACCCTGCGCTCATGATGCCGCTCGCGGTCTCACTTTGTTCTTTTGTAAATGAGTCAGCGCTATCGTGCAAATGCCGCGTCGCTTTGAGGCTGTCGCGAGCGGCGAAAGAAACGGGGCGTCCTTACCTTTTCTTAAGCCACTGTCCCTAAAAATCATCATTGGATCGTGACGCAGGCCGCGAGTCGGTTGCGTCGGTTCCCCTGGTCGGCGCCATCTGTGGGGTCAAACACGACATGACGTTGGAACTTGTGAATGGGGACCACGGTCCCGGCAAGCAGTGCTCCAAGAAGGTGCTGATCGTTGAGGACAACGATCTCAACATGAAGCTTTTCAACGACCTGCTGGAAGCGCACGGCTACAACACGCTGCAGACGCGCGATGGCGTCGAGGCGTTGAAGCTGGCGCGTCAGCACCGCCCCGACCTGATTCTGATGGACATCCAGCTGCCCGAGATCTCCGGACTCGAAGTCACCAAGTGGCTCAAGGAGGACGATGATCTTCGCGCAATCCCGGTGATCGCGGTGACGGCGTTCGCGATGAAGGGCGACGAAGAGAAGATTCGCGGCGGTGGCTGCGAGGCCTATATCGCAAAACCGATCTCGGTCGCCAGCTTCCTCCGCACGGTCGAACGTTTCCTAGCGTGATTGCGTCGCTTCGGTTCCACCCCAAACCGGTAGCCCTGCCATGACGGCCCGCGTGCTTGTAGTTGATGACGTTGAACTCAACGTCAAGTTGCTCGAAGCCAAGCTTTCGAGCGAATATTTTCAGGTAATCCCGGCCTATAACGGGCCGACCGCGCTCGAGCTCGCCGAAGCCGAGCTGCCCGACATCATCCTTCTCGACGTGATGATGCCGCGCATGGACGGTTTTGAGGTGTGCCGCCGGCTGAAGGCCAATCCACGCACGACCGACATTCCGGTCGTCATGGTCACCGCGCTCAGCGACATCGCCGACCGGCTGCGCGGCCTCGAAGCTGGCGCCGACGATTTCCTGACAAAGCCAGTCAACGACATCGCGCTCTTCGCTCGCGTCCGCTCGCTGGTGCGGCTGAAGCGGATGATGGAAGAGCTTCGCCTGCGCGAAGAGATTTGCGGCCGGTTCAGCACCAATGAAGAGCACGGCGACGAGACCGAGACGATCAGGGGTGCGCACATCCTGCTCGTCGAGCAGCAGGGCTTTGGCGCATCGCGCATCGCCGAAACGCTGTCGCCACTCGCACAGAGCGTGCGCCAAGTCGGCAGCGGCGACGAAGCGAGTGCCGTGCTCGATGAATCGGTCGAGCTGATCATTCTGAGCCTGGCGATGCCCGACGGCGACCCGCTGCGGCTGGTGTCACAATGGCGCGCCGCCGAGCCGTTCCGCCAATTGCCTATCCTGTTGCTCGCCGATGAAGGCGAGTTGCCGAGGCTCGCCAAGGGTCTCGACCTTGGCGCCAATGATTATCTGATCCGTCCGGTCGATCGTAACGAGCTCTTGGCGCGGGTGCGCAGCCAGGTGCGGCGTAAGCGATTGCAGGACCGGCTGCGTGAAAACTACCACCGCAGCCTGTCGCTGGCGCTCACCGACGAGCTGACCGGCCTTTACAATCGCCGCTATGTCGTGGCGCATCTCGAGGAGCTCGTCGCGCGGGTCAACAACGACAACGCTAGCGACACTGCGCTGATGATGTTCGACGTCGACCACTTTAAGCAGGTCAACGACAAGTTCGGCCATCCGGGCGGTGATGACGCGCTGCGACAGTTGGCCGATCGCGCCTTGCGCGGCGTGCGCAGCATCGATCTGGTCGCGCGTCTCGGCGGCGAGGAATTTGTCGTCGTGATGCCCGAAACCAATCTCAGCGCCGCGGTAACTGTATCCGAGCGCCTGCGCCGATCGGTAGCTGGCGAGCCGTTCTTGATTCACGCCACCGGCGATCGCCTGCCGATCACGATCAGCATCGGCGTTGCCGTCGCGCAAGCGGGCGATACGGTCGACACACTACTGCAACGCGCCGACGATGCGCTCTATCAGGCAAAGAACGGCGGCAGGAACAAGGTCGTGGCGCAGGACGGCGTCATGCAGCCGCCGCTCGCCGTCGCCTCTTAACCTGAAAATGCCTTGATCCGAAAGGGCCGGCTCAAGCCGGCCCTTTTTATTTGATCTTGGCTTCCTTGAAGACGACGTGCTTGCGCGCGACAGGGTCGAACTTCTTCAGTTCGAGCTTCTCGGTCTTGGTGCGCGGGTTCTTCTTCGTCACGTAGAAGTACCCGGTGTCGGCGCTGCTGACGAGTTTGATCTGGACGGTGCTGGTCTTGGCCATTGACTAATCTCGCGAGGCTCAGGGCGTTCGTGGGGTCGAAGATAGTCCGCCGCTTCCTGCTGTCAAGGCGGCGTCGACAGTCGACCCGCCCGGCGGCAGCGCGGACACGCCGGCCGGGTGGATCGCACTCAGCGCGGCCGCATAGCGTGCGGGGTCGGAAAGCACCCGCTCGGCGACCTTGACGTCGATCGCCGGTGAGCCGTTCTCGGCCGGGCAGCTGTGACGCAGCGTTTCCCAGGCCGCGTCGTTGAGCCCAACGCGCGGCCGCGAGGCGTCGGCATCGACCGCGTCGACCGGGCGGCGCAGCACCGTGTCGATCGTGCTGTCGTTATCGCCGAGTCCGGAGGTGCACAGCGTCGGCACCACGCCATGCTGCTGAAGGAAATAGCCGGATGGGGTCACGAGCCGCGCCCAGGTCAGCGTCAGTTCGCCATCATTCGGCAGCCGCATCACCGTCTGGACCGTGCCCTTGCCATAGCTCGAGCTGCCGATGACGACGGCGCGGCCGACATCCTGCAGTGCCGCGGCGACAATCTCGGAGGCCGACGCGGAGCCGCCGTTGACGAGCACCGCCAGCGGGGTCGAGGGCGCGATGGCGCGGCCGGTGGCGGCGAAGTATTGGTGGCTCGCCGGGTGGCGGCCGGTGGTCGCGATGATCGGCCCCTTGCTGATAAAGAGGTCGGACAAGCTGACCGCCTGGTCGAGCAGCCCGCCGGGATCACCGCGCAGATCGAGCACGATGCCGGCAAGCTTTCCGCCCGCCTGCCGCTGCGCCTCGATGATCCCCTCGGTCACGTGCTGCGTGGTGCTCTGATTAAAGCTCGCGACGTGAAAGATCGCGATGTTGCCGTCGCGCGACGCGGTCACGGTCGGCATCACGACCAGCGCCCGCTCGATCTTGAAGTCACGCGTGCCCATGACGCTGGCGCGGGTGACCGTCAAGCCGACGATGCTGCCGATCGGGCCGCGTAGCGCGCGGATGATTTCCGTCGCCTGCTGCCCCGCAACCGGTGTGCCGTTGACGGCGACGAGCCTGTCGCCGACCTTGATGCCGGCGCGTTCGGCCGGGCTGTTCGCGCTGATCGCGGTGATACTCAAGTCGTTGTTGGCGGTTTCGAGCGTCACGCCGATACCGCCGAACCCGTCGCGCGCGGCCCTCTGATCACGCGCTTCCTCGGGCGGGGCATAACGCGAGAAGCGGTCGAGCGCGCCGGTCATGCCGTCGAACACGGCCTTGTCGATCGCATCCTCGGGAAGCGTGCGGATACGTTCCGACGCCTTTTTCGCTGCGGCGATAGCTCCGGCAATCGTTTCGCCGGCGACGGCGCCGCTGGTATCGGGCGGCATTTGGTAGTTACCGATGACGATCCCGTCATAGGTGAGCGTTAGCGCGCCGTGATCGAGCGAGGCGGCAAGCCGCGGGTCTAACTTCGCCAGATTCTTGGCGCCGACGATAACCAGGATCTGGCCCGAGATCGGCTCGATATAAAGGTCGGTGATCTGGTCGATGCCGCGGGCGAAGAGTTCGCCGGTGGTGGTGTCACCCGACGTCGTGCCGTGCGTGCCGCAGGCTGCCAGCAGCAGGCAAGCGAGCACGCAGCCGAGCCGGCGAGGGTGAGCGGGCCGCCGCGACCAAGACAATAAACGCGCGCTAATCGGCAATCCTAGTTTCCTCTGGCTCGCCAATCGCGGCGCGTAGACGGCATGGCCGGCCCGTTCGTGGCGGCGCCACACTAGTTTCTTGCCGCGCTGCGATCAACCGGGCCGGCGTTGCCGGGCTTTAACGCCGCCGCCGGACCTGCCGCGTTTGACGCTTGCGGTGCCGGGCGGGGGTGGAGCGTGGACGCTCGGCAATCGCTTCGTCCAGCCGAAAAAGTAGCCTCCCGCCGATTGGGTCGGCCTCGGCGAGACGGACCGAAAGCGCATCCCCGAGGCTAAAAATTCGCCGCGAATGCTGGCCAACCAGCCGCAGCCGGCGCTCGTCGAAGCGATAGAAATCGGGCGGCAGGTTGGCGATGGGCAAGAGGCCGTCGGCACCGGTATCGGGCAATGTCAGGAACAGACCAAAGCGCTGCACGCCGTTGACTCGTGCCGCGAAGCTCTCGCCGATGCGGCCGCCAAGTAGCCGGGCGCGGTAGCGCTCGAGCGCCGCGCGCTCGGCGGCGGTGGCGCGCCGCTCGGTCGCCGAGACATGCTTGCCGATGGCTTCGAGCGCGTCTTGCGGGCCGTTCTCGCCGAGCAGCGCACGGTGCACCAAAAGATCGGCGTAGCGGCGGATTGGTGAGGTGAAATGCGCGTAGCGCGGCAGCGCCAGCCCGAAATGACCGATATTGGCTGGGCTGTAAGTGGCTTGCGCTTGAGCGCGGAGCACCAGATCGTTGACCACAGCGGCCTCTGGACGGCCGGCGACCTTCGCCAGCACGCGGTTGAACAATTCCGGCCGGATCACCTGGCCTTTCGCCAGCCCCAGGCCTGGCACGTCGATATCGGCGAGCGCCTGACGCAGCATGTCGACCCGATCGGGATCGGGCGCATCGTGCACGCGATAGAGGCTCGGGCGATGGCGTGCCTCCAGTTCCTCGGCGGCGGCAACATTAGCGAGGATCATGAACTCCTCGATCAGTTTGTGACTGTCGAGCCGCCGGCGTGGCTCGACAGCGACCGGATTGGTTTGCACGTCGAGCACCACACGATACTCGACGAGGTCGAGCGCCAGCGCGCCGCGCGCGACACGTGCCCGATCGAGCGCGGCGAACGCGCCGTAGAGCGCATCGAGCCGCGCCTTGGGGATCGGCAGGTCAGGGCCGCCGTCGCGCGCACCCTGAATCTGCTCATATGTTAGTCGCGCGGCCGAGCGCATGATCGCCCGCTCGAACCGATGGCGCAGCTTACGGCCGTCGTGATCGATCCAGAGATGCGCCGCGAGACAGGCGCGATCCTCCTCCGGTTTCAACGAGCACAGGCCGTTCGACAGCGCCTCGGGCAGCATCGGTACGACGCGATCGGGGAAATAAACCGAGTTGCCGCGCTCGTGCGCCTCTCGGTCGAGGGCGCTGACAGGCGTCACGTAATGCGCGACATCGGCGATCGCGACGAGCAGATGCCAGCCGCGGGGGTTCAGCGGGTCGGGATCCGCTTCGGCCCATACCGCGTCGTCAAAGTCTCGGGCGTCGCTGCCATCGATCGTGACGAGCTCGAGCGGGCGCAAGTCGATGCGCCCCGCGGCGTCCACGGGCTTTGCCGCCGCCGCCTCGGCGAGCGCGGCAGCGGGGAAGACATGCGGGATGTCGAAATTGGCGATCGATATCAGGCTGATCGCGCCCGGCGTATCGGGCGAGCCTAGACGCTCGACGACCCTGACGCGCGGCGGGCCGTATCGCCGCGCTGGCAGTGGCTCGGCAGTCACCAGTTCGCCGTCGAGCGCGTCGGCGGTATCGCCGAGGGCAACGAGATATTCGGTGCGGTCGCGGCGATCGGCCGGAGCAACCCGACCGCCATCATGGCTGCGGCGAAAGATGCCGACGACGCGACTCGCCGGCTCCCGGCCTATGGCGTTGCGGGGCGGCTCGATGAGGCGCGTCTCGCTTTGCCGGGCGAGGTCTTCGCCCGTCCGGCGGCTTTGCGCGCCGGTTTCTTGCCTGGGCTTTTGGCGGCGCGACGTGCGCCATTGGCCGCAGCCGCGGCGGCCGGGCGGGGCTTGCGCGGAGTCTTGCCTTTGGCCTTTTGCTCGGCCAGCAGCGGCAGCGCCTCGGCCAGCGTGAAATTGTCGGGGTCGGCGGCCTTCGGCAGCGAGGCATACAGCCCGCCGTGACTGACATAAGGCCCATAGCGCCCGCGGTAGAGCCCGACGGTGCCCCCCTCGGGATGCGCGCCCAGTTCGCGCAACAACTGCGGCCCACGTCGGCCGCCACCTTTGTTCTGAGCCTCGGCCAGCACCGTCACCGCCCGGTTGAGGCCAATATTGAGCACATCGTCATCGGTGCCGAGCGAGGCGAACGTATTGCCGAGCTTGAGATAGCTGCCAAACCGGCCGATGCCGGCGGTGATGGTCTCGCCCGTGTCGGGATGGCGGCCGATCTCGCGCGGCAGCGACAATAGCTTGATAGCGATGTCTAGAGTGACGCCCGCCGGCTCCAGCCCCTTTGGCAGCGATACCCGCTTTGGCTTGTCGCCGTTATCGCCTGCGCCAAGCTGGATGTAGTGGCCGTATGGTCCCTTTTTCAGCGCGATCGGTAGACCGCTCGCTGGGTCGACGCCTAGCTCGGTATCGGGTGTTGCCGGCGCCTTGGCGTCTTCCTCGCTTTCGATCCCGAGCGCCCGGGTATAGCGGCAGTTCGGATAGTTTGAGCAGCCGATAAACGCGCCGAACCGGCCAAGCTTCAGCGACAGCTTACCCTGACCGCAGACCGAACAAAGCCGCACGTCACGCCCGGAGCCGTCATCGGGGAAGAAGTGCCGGCCGAGTCCCTCGTCGAGCGCCTTCAGCACATCGCCGATCTTGAGATCCTTGGTGCCGTTCACCGCGCCTGAGAAGTCGCGCCAGAATTTGCGCAGCACCTCTTTCCAGTCGATGCGCCCGCCGGAAATGTCGTCGAGCTGATTTTCCAGGTCGGCGGTGAAATTGTATTCGACATAGCGCTCGAAGAAGCTGGTGAGGAACGCCGTCACCAGCCGGCCGCGGTCTTCCGGCACAAAGCGCCGCTTGTCGAGTTTCACATAGTCGCGATCTTGAAGGACCTGCAGGATCGAGGCGTAGGTCGATGGCCTGCCAATGCCAAGCTCTTCGAGCTTCTTGACCAGGCTCGCTTCGCTGTAGCGCGGCGGCGGCTGCGTGAAGTGCTGGCTTGGGTTTACCGCGCCGCGCCCCAACTGCTCCTTGTCGCGCATTTGCGGCAGGCGGCGATTGTCCTCGTCCTCGGCCGCGTCGTCCTGGTCTTCCTGGTAGAGCCGTAGGAAGCCGTCGAACAGCGTGGTGGTGCCGGTGGCATGCAGACCGACGCGGTCGGAAGGGTCGGCGATGTCAATACCGACCTGATCGAGCAGTGCCGACTCCATCTGGCTGGCGACAGTGCGCTTCCAGATCAGCTCGTAAAGCCGCCGATGGTCGCTGTCGAGATGGCGCGCGACCTCGTCAGGCTTGCGCATCATGTCGGTGGGGCGGATCGCTTCGTGCGCTTCCTGCGCGTTTTTTGCCGGGCTGCGGTAGACGCGCGGGCTTTTCGGCAGATATCGATCGCCGAAGTCGCGGGTGATCAGATCGCGCGCGCCGGCGATCGCTTCGCCGGCGATGGCGACACCGTCGGTGCGCATATAGGTGATAAGCCCAACGGTGTCGCCGCCAAGATCGACGCCTTCGTAGAGCCGCTGCGCCAAGCGCATCGTGCGGCTCGCGCCAAAGCCCAGCTTGCGCGAGGCCTCTTGCTGCAGGGTGGAGGTGGTGAATGGCGGGAACGGGTTGCGCCGCGTCTGTCGGCGTTCGATCGATGTGACCGAGAAGGCTGGCGCGGCGAGGATCGCCGCAGCTGCGGCACGCGCCTTCGCCTCGCTGTCGAGGTCGTAGCGGTCGAGCTTTTTGCCGTCCAACCGGGTCAGCCGCGCGGTGAATTTTTCACCGGCTTCGGTCGTGAACTCGACCTCGACCGTCCAGTATTCCCGCGCCTTGAACGCCTCGATCTCGGCTTCGCGCTCGCAGATGAGCCTCAGCGCGACCGACTGTACGCGGCCGGCCGAGCGGCTTCCCGGCAGCTTGCGCCACAGCACCGGCGACAAGGTGAAACCGACGAGATAATCGAGCGCGCGTCGCGCAAGATACGCGTCGACCAGTTCGATATCGATATCACGTGGCTTGGTGAAAGCGTCGAGCACCGCGTTGCGCGTGACCTCGTTGAATACGACGCGCTTGACGTCGACGCCCTTTAGCGCGCGGCGGTTCTTCAGCACCTCGTTGATGTGCCAGGAGATCGCTTCGCCCTCGCGGTCGGGGTCGGTCGCGAGATAGAGCCGCTCGGCGCCGCGCACCGCCTCGGCCATCGCCCGGACATGCTTTTCCGATTTGCCGTCGACCTCCCACGACATCGAGAAGTCGTTGTCGGGAAGTACCGAGCCGTCCTTTGCCGGTAGGTCGCGGACATGGCCATAGCTCGCCACGACCTTGTAGTCGCGCCCAAGATACTTGTTGATGGTCTTCGCTTTGGCCGGCGATTCGACGATGACGACGTTCATGGACCCCATTCTGTGGCGAGGCCGAGGCCCCGCTCAGCGGCGCGACACCAGATTCCCAGGATGACGCTCAATGCGCCCCGCAAGTTCCAGTTCGAGCAACAAGGTAGCGACGGCGGCGGCTGACAATTGGCATTGCCGCACCAGTTCGTCAACCGCGACGGGCGTCGGACTGAGCTTTTCGAGGATCAGCTCGAGGCCGGCCTCGCCATCGATTATCGCCGGCGCCGGGCTTGGGTAGGGCGCCGCCAATGGCAGATCGCGCTGTCGTGGCGCGGCGCGCGGGGGCAGCTTGCCGCCCTGCAGCAGCGGCCCGAGCTGGGTGATAATATCGGCGGCATTCTCGGTCAGGGTCGCGCCATTGCGCAGCAGATCATTGGCGCCGCGGCTGCGAGGATCGAGCGGTGAGCCCGGTACGGCGAACACGTCACGGCCCTGTTCGAGCGCAAAGCGGGCGGTGATCAATGACCCCGATTTCGCCGCTGCTTCGACCACGACAATGCCCAGCGACATGCCGGAGATGATGCGGTTGCGGCGCGGGAAATGGCGCGCCTGCGGCTCGACGCCGAGCGGCAGCTCGGCGACAACCGCGCCGTCGCGCGCGAGTGCATCGTAAAGCCCGCGATTCTCTGCCGGATAGATGACGTCGACCCCGCCGGCGACGACCGCGATCGAGCCTGTCGCGAGCGCGCCACCATGGGCGGCGGCGTCGATCCCGCGCGCCATCCCCGAGATGACGACAATGCCCGCCTCGCCGAGCCCCGCGGCCAGCTCATGCGCGAGCCGCCTGCCATTGGCGGAGGCGTTGCGCGCGCCGACAATCGCGACGATCGGGGCGGTTAGCAGCTCGTCGCGGCCCAACAGGGTGAGCACCGGTGGCGCATCCTCGATGTTGGCGAGGGGCTCGGGATAACCCGGCTCGCCCCAGCAGAGGAGCCGCGCGCCAAGCCGGGCGAGGGCGGCCATCTCCCTGTCGGCGTCGCCGCGGCTGCAGACAGCGACATCGCCCCGGCCGAGCCGCGGCACCGCGTCGAGCGCGGCCTTGGCAGAGCCGAAACGGCGCAGCAGCGCGTAGAAGGTGACCGGGCCGATCGTCTCGGTGCGGCTGAGGCGCAGCCAGTCGCGCCGCTCCTCGGGGTCGAGCTCGCGCGCGGCCAGGGTTCGCCTCAACTCTTGGTAAAGGATATCCGGCTTTCGGTGCCGGCGAGCAGGCGGCGAATATTCTCGTGGTGCTTGACGATGATAGCCAGCGCGATGGCGGTGATGAGCTCCGCCCGGTGGCCGTCGAGGACGAAGCCCGAATACGCGGCCGCGACCGCACAGGCGACGAACGCCGCCAGCGACGAATAGCGGAACATGACCGCTGCCGCGAGCCAGACCACGCCTGCCACCAGCGCTACCGGCCAGGCGACGACGATCAGCACGCCAAGCCCGGTCGCGACGGCTTTGCCGCCGCGAAACATCAGCCAGACCGGAAACATGTGGCCGAGGATCACCGCCCCGGCCGCGGCCAGCATCGCATCGACGCCCCATCTCGCACCGATCAGCACCGCCGCGACGCCCTTGCCGACATCGAGCAATACCGTCAGCGCCGCCAGCGCCTTGTTTCCGGTACGCAGTACGTTTGTCGCGCCAATATTGCCCGAGCCGATCTTGCGCAGATCGCCATAGCCGGCGATCCAGGTCAGCAGCAGCCCGAATGGGATGGCGCCGAGCAGATAGCCGATGACGCCGGCCGCGATGTCACCGGTCATGCCGCGGCGCGCTCGAAAATCGTGCGGCCGTCGACCACGGTCAGCTCGACGCGGCCCTGCACCGGGCGGCCGTCAAACGGCGCATTCTTTGACTTGGAGCGGAAGCGATCGGTTTCGACGCGATATTTGGCTTTGGGGTCGAACACGACGAAATCCGCCGGCGCACCAGCCGCCAGGGTCCCGACCGCGAGCCCGAGAATGCGCGCCGGCGTCACGGTCAGCCGCCGGAGCACGTCAATCAAATTCATGTGGCGGTTGTGACACAGCTCCAGCGACAGCGGCAGCAGCGTCTCCAACCCGACGATGCCGCAGCTCGCCGAGGAGAACGGCAGACGCTTTGAATCCTGGTCCCATGGCGAATGGTCGCTGGCGATCGCGTCGATCGAGCCGTCGGCAAGCCCGGCGACGACCGCCTGGCGGTCGCTCTCGCTGCGCAGCGGCGGCGACAGCTTGGCGAAGGTGCGGTAGTCGCCGATCGCGGTCTCGTTCAGGGCAAAATAGGGCGGGGCGGTGTCACAGGTCACCGGCAACCCTGCCGCCTTGGCCTGGCGGATCGCGTCGATCGACGCGGCGGTCGAGACATGCGCGACGTGGTAGCGTGCGCCGGTGATCGCGACGAGCCGCAAATCGCGCTCGATCATTATGACTTCGGCCGCCGGGGTGACGCCGGCGAGCCCGAGCCGGGTGGCGATCTCGCCCTCGGTGACCTCGCCGGCGCTGCCAAGGCTCGGCTCCTCCGGGTGCTGGATCACCAGTTGGTTGAAGGTGCGGGCATAGGCCAGCACCCGGCGCATCACCAGCGCGTCGGCGATCGCCTTGACCCCGTCGGTAAAGCCGACCACACCGTTGGCCGCGAGCAGACCGATCTCGGTCAGCTCTTTGCCGTGCATGCCCTTGGTCGCGGCGGCGTAGGTGTGGACCTTGGCAAGTCGGACTTCGCGGGCGCGGCGGGCGAGAAACTCGACGACCGAGACATCGTCGACCGGCGGGTCGGTGTTGGGCAGGGCGACGATCGTCGTGACACCGCCGGCCGCGGCGGCGCGGCTGCCGCTCTCGACCGATTCGATATGCTCGGCGCCGGGTTCGCGCAACTGCACGCGCATGTCGACCAGGCCCGGCGCGAGACACAGCCCGGCGAGATCGACGACCTCGACGTCGGGGCCCAAATCATCAGCGCTGATATTGGCGCCGATTGCGGCGATGCGATCGTCGACGACGATGACGTCGCCGACCATGTCGCGCCCGCTATCGGGGTCGATGAGGCGCGCGCCGCGGAAAAGACGCCGCAATCCGCTCATTTTATAGGGGGCCCGTTGCCGAGGTCGCGCGCCAGGAGCTCGAGGCACGCCATGCGCACCGCGACGCCCATCTCGACCTGCTGGCGGATGAGGCTGCGGTCGATATCGTCGGCGACAGTGCTGCCGATCTCGACGCCGCGGTTCATCGGTCCCGGATGCATGATCAGCGCGTCGGGCTTGGCGAATTTGAGCTTGTCCTCGTCGAGCCCGAAGAAGTGGAAATATTCACGGGTCGACGGCACGAATGAGCCGTGCATGCGCTCGTTCTGCAGGCGCAACATCATGACGATATCGACATCGGCCAGACCTTCGGCCATGTCGTGAAATACCTCGACCCCAAGATGCTCGATCTCGGCGGGGAGCAGGGTGCGCGGCGCGACGACGCGCACCCGCGTGCCCATCGCGTTCAGCAGCCAGATGTTCGAACGCGCGACGCGGCTGTGCATCACGTCGCCGCAGATCGCTACCGTGAGCCCGCCCAGTTTGCCCTTGCGGCGGCGGATCGTCAGCGCGTCGAGCAGCGCCTGGGTCGGATGCTCGTGGCTGCCGTCGCCGGCATTGATGACCGCGCAATCGACCTTTTCCGACAGGAGCTGCACCGCACCCGATTCGGGATGGCGCACCACCAGCACGTCTGGGTGCATGGCGTTCAGGGTCATCGCCGTGTCGATCAGTGTCTCGCCCTTCTTCATCGAAGAGACCGCGACGGCCATGTTGATGACATCGGCGCCGAGCCGCTTGCCGGCAACTTCGAACGAGGTGCGAGTGCGCGTGGAATTTTCGAAGAAGCAGTTGATTAGCGTGCGGCCGCGCAGCGTCGTTTTTTTCTTTTCGGCCTCGCGGTTCATATCGACATAGGTTTCGGCGAGGTCGAGGACATAGGTGATGTCCTCGGGCGTCAGACCTTCGATGCCCAAGAGATGCCGGTGCCGGTAGGCATAGGAATCCATCGGCCGCGAACTATAAGGACGCGCCGGATCGCCAGCAAGGGCGCGTGCCCTTACGTCTCACACAAGCTTGCGGATAAAACGCTCTTGCGGAAAACGCGCCGAGACCGTCGTGCCGGTGCCCGGTTCGCTGGCGATTTCGAGCGTCCCGTCATGAAGCTCGACGAGCCGCTTTGACAGCGGCAGCCCCAACCCTACACCGCCATTCTTGCGGCCGATTTGCGATGCGATCTGGCCAAACGGTGCCAGGGCCAGCTGGATCTTGTCGCGCGGTATGCCGACGCCGGTATCCTCGACCCGGAGGACCAGCCCGCCGGCCGGTTCGCGCCAGGCCTTGATCGTCACGTGCCCGCCGGCCGGGGTGAATTTGACAGCGTTGGTGAGCAGGTTGATGAGAACCTGACTCAACTTCTTGGCGTCGCCGCGGAACGCCGGCAGTTCAGAATGCGCCTCGACCCGGCACTCGACGCCGGCCTCCTTCGCCATCGCGCCGATCATGTTCGCGCTGAAGGTGACGACCTGGGGGATGTTCACCGGATCGTTGGCGATCTTGAGCTCTTTGGCATCGCTGGTAGCGAGATCCAGCAAGTCATTGATGATCGTCAATAGATGCGAACCGCTATCGCCGATAATCTTCGCGTATTCCACGTATTGCGCGCTGAGCGGGCCGAGCATCTGTTGATGCATGATCTCGGAGAAGCCGATGACCGCGTTGAGCGGCGTGCGCAGCTCATGGCTCATATTTGCGAGAAGCAGCGATTTGGCGCGGTCCGATTCTTCCGCCCGTTGCTTCGCCGAGACGAGGTCGGCAGCGGCGCGCGCGGTGCGCAGCGTGTAACGCACCCGGTATTTCAGAATCTGCCAGTTGTCCGACTTGACGATGAAGTCGGTCGCGCCGGCATCATACGCGTCGACGACCGATTGCTCGTCGTTGAGCCCAGTGATGACAAGGATCGGGACGTGCTCGGTTTCCGCGCGTCGACGCAGCAGGCGGCAAAGGTCGAAACCGCTGAGCCCCGGCATCATCGCGTCGGTGATGACCAGTCCGGGAACAGTGTGCAGGCACCCGTTGTAGGCCGCGAAGCCGTCTTCGGCCTCGACAACGTCGTAGCCCTCGTTTTCGAGGACGTCGCACATCACGGCGCGGGCCACGGGATCGTCATCGACAATCAGGATCGAAACCCGGGCGGACCCATCGCCCGTCGCGGTCTTTCCGTCATCGTCCGGCCGCGCGCCGCGGCGGCGGCCGTCGGATGGGTTCTGAAAATCGCTAAACTCGCCCGCATTGCGCAGCGCGTAGCGTACGCGCTGCGCGAGGCTGCCCCATTCGACCGGCTTGACGATGAAATCGGTCGCGCCGGCGTTGTAGGCCCGGTCAAGCGCCTTGTGATCCTGCAACCCGGTGACCATTACGATCGGGGTCCGGCGTGTCGCGCTGCGGCTCCGCAATTCTCGGCACAGTGCGAAGCCGTCGAGGTTGGGCATCACGGCGTCGACGAGCAGCAGCGACGGATCGAATTCGCGGCAATGGCTCAGCGCTTCGCTGCCGTCCGCGGCTTCGATGACCGTCAGCCCGGTATCTGTGAGGCTGTCCCGGGTCAGCGAGCGAAAGACCGGGTCGTCATCGACGATCAAGATCGTCGGCGCGGTTCGCGTGACAGAGACCGGTATGGTCGGGGTCATTACGCGGCCGGTCTGCCGTTGCGCGCGCTGGACGGGTGGCACCGGCTACGAGACGGCCCCATTGCTTTCCCCTGACGGGTTCGCGTCGAGAAGGCATGTTATCGGAGGGAACTGTCTACGAATCGTTACTTTTACCGGTTGGGTCACGACTTGATTTTCGCCCGGAGGAGAATTCTTGAATACCCGCGTGACGATTTACATATTGAGCAGGGAAATTATCCGCATCGCGCGACACCTGAGGCGTCGTCGCGAGCTATCACGACAGGGCATTGACGGAATGAAGCGGCGGTTCGCGGCGCTTGTGCTGATGGGCGGGGTCGTAGCCATTGCAGCGGCGTTGGCGATGCATCCGCTGCGCGCGGCCGCGCCGATCCCGGAAACGGCCGGCGGGGCTGTGCCGAGCCTGGCTCCGATGCTGAAAAGCGTCACGCCCGGCGTCGTCAACATCGCCGTCAAGGGACGCCAGAAGATCGAAAATCCGCTGCTGCAGGATCCCTTCTTCCGCCGCTTCTTCAATATTCCGCAGGGTCAGCAGAACTACGCCGAGACCCAGGCGACGGGGTCCGGCGTCATCGTCGATGCGGCGCAGGGCTACGTGTTGACGAACGCGCATGTCGTCGCCAACGAGACCTCGATCGCGGTCACGACCAAGGAGAATCGCAGGTTCGCAGCAAAGCTCGTCGGCCGCGATCCCGAGACCGATGTCGCCGTGCTCAAGATCGACAGCGACCATCTGACCGCGGTGCCGCTTGGCGATTCCGACAAGCTCCAGGTGGGCGATTTTGTCGTCGCGATCGGTAATCCGTTCGGGCTGGGCCAGACAGTGACCTCGGGCATCGTCAGCGCGCTCGGCCGCAGCGGGCTTGGCATCGAAGGCTATGAGGATTTCATCCAGACAGACGCGTCGATCAATCCCGGAAATTCGGGCGGCGCTCTTGTCGATCTGAAGGGCGATCTGGTCGGCATCAACACCGCGATCCTGGCCCCGGGTGGCGGCAATATCGGGATTGGCTTTGCTGTGCCGATCAACATGGCGCGCAAGGCGATGGACCAGCTGGTACGCTACGGTGAGGTCAAGCGCGGCCGCATTGGCGTGAGGATCCAGGATCTGACGCCCGACCTTGCCCAGGCAATGAACACGAAACAGATCAATGGTGCGGTGATCGTCCAGGTCGAGTCGGGCTCGTCCGCCGACCACGCCGGGCTGAAGACCGGCGATCTGGTGATCGCCGCCGACGGGGTTACGATCCACAGCGGCACGCAATTGCGCGATGCGATCGGCCTGACGCGAGTAGGCGACGAGGTTAAACTGACCATCGATCGCAACGGCAGCGAGCGAAGCGTCGGGGTCAAGGTCGAGATGGGTCAGCAGACCGACCAGCCGGCGGTGGAGCGCTGAGCGGCACGATGGCGAAAACCCCCTATGAGGTAATCGGCGTCAAGCCCGATGCGAGCCCTGATGACATCCGCAAGGCCTATCGCAAGCTCGCGAAGGAGCTGCATCCCGATCTCAACCCCGGAAAGCCCGAGGCCGAGGCGCGCTTCAAGACGGTAACCGCGGCCTACGACCTCCTGTCCGACGCTGACAAGCGCGCCCGCTACGACCGCGGCGAGATCGACGAAAGTGGCGCTGAGCGGCCGCGTTATTCTTACCGCCCGCATGCCGAGGGCGCGCAGGGCTGGAAATATGGCCCGCAAGGTGAGGTAAACGCCGAGGACCTCGAAGACATCCTGTCGATGTTCGGCGGTGGTATGGGGGGCGCGCGCCGCGGGCGAGGGCCGCGCGGCGAGCCCTTTGCGATGCCCGGCGGTGACCGTCTGTATGTGCTGACCGTCGATTTTGTCGAGGCCACGGCGGGCGCCAAGAAGCGCTTGTCGTTGAGCCCCGACAGCTGGCTCGACGTGACGATCCCATCCGGGATCGAGGAGGGCCAGGTCCTGCGCCTCAAGGGCAAGGGCGACCCCGGCATCGGTGGCGGCGTCGACGGCGATGCGCTGATCGAGGTTCATGTCGCGTCTCATCCTTATTTCCGGCGCGACGGTGACAACATACTCGTTGAACTGCCGGTCAGTCTCGCCGAAGCAGTGTTGGGTGGCCGTGTTCCCGTGCCGACGGTGACGGGCCCGGTGTCGATGACGATCCCCAAAGGGTCGGATAGCGGCGCGCAGTTGCGGCTCCGCGGCAAGGGCATCCATCGCCGAGGCCATGCCGAGGGCGACCAGATCGTCACGCTTAAGGTGGTGATCGGCGACGTCAATGATGCCGAGCTGGCCGCGTTCCTCGAAACCTGGGCGCAAACGCACCCGAGCGACCCACGCCGAGGGATGACGACGCCATGATTGGGTTCGACGAGCTGCTGGTTCGTCTGCGCGGGCTCGAACGGCGCGAGCTGACGCGCTGGGTGGAGAACCGCTGGGTTCTGCCCGAGCGCCACGCCGAGAGCTGGGTGTTTCACGAGGTCGACGTCGCCCGGGTTGAGCTGATCGTCGAGATCCGGCGCGACTTCGCGATTGATGACGAGGCGATGGGGCTGGTGCTGAGTCTGCTCGATCAGGTCTATGATCTGCGCCGACAGATGCGTCGGCTCTGCGACGCGGTGGCGACGCAGCCGCCAAAAGTGCGGGAAGCGATCCGGCACGCCTTGCCGCATAAAGTGAATGACGGCTGATTTCTTCGCGAATTCAGCGCTCGTTAACGTCAAGCCTTTAATAATCGCAGCGAGCACGTGACGCGTGGGCAGAATTATTGTGCCCGCCGATCGCTGGGGAGCGGTTGTTTTGCGAATGCTGGGGGTGACTTCGATTCTGACCTGTGGTGGCGCACGGCGCATCATCGTCGCCGGTGCGCTGCTGATCGCGGTCACGCTCGCCGGCGCGAGTTTGAGCCTTTGGGATCTCTACAATAACGCGATCGACGCGGCGCGTCAGAACACTGCAAATCTCGGGATTGTGCTCGCCGAAGAGCTGTCGCGCTCGATGGAGTCGGTCGACCTCCTGCTTGGCGAGGCGACGCAGCGGATCGTCCACTCCGGTGTCAGTACGCCCGAGGAGCTTCGCCGCGAAATGGCGAGCGAGGCAACTCATGACTTCTTGGTCAATCGTCTGCAAGCGCTGCCGCAGCTGAGCGCGCTGTTCCTGACCGACGCGGTCGGTGTCCAGGTCAACTCGTCGAATTTTTGGCCGGTGCCGGCAACCGACCTCGCCAATCGCAATTTCTTTCAGAATACCGAGAAGGCTGACGGTGATGCGCTCGTTATCAGCCCCCCGGGCCGGAGCTGGACGAGCGGACGTTGGTCGCTGTTCCTGTCGCGCCGCATCGAGAGCCGGGCGGGCGTCTTTCTCGGTACGGCGCAGGCGGTGCTCGAGCTGCACTATCTGGAAGGGTTCTACAAAACGATCAGTCTACCCGAGGGCGGCTCGGTGTCGATCGAGCGCAGCGACGGCCTGGTGTTGTTTCGCGATCCGCCGATGGAGAACGTGCTCGGTACCTATGTTCCGAAAACCTCCCATTGGTACGACATGGTGGCGGATGGCGGCGGTACCTACGAGACGACCGGTTATCTCGACGGCGTGACGCGCGAGATAGCGATCAATCCGGTCAAGGACTACCCGCTTGTCATGTCGGTGACGGTGCCCAAGCACACCGCTCTCGCATCGTGGCGCCGCCAGGCGGCCGTTATCGGCTTTGGCACCATCTGCGCCGTCATCGTCTTCGCGATCCTGTTCGGCTCGCTGGCCGTGCAATTTGGCCGGCTCGAGAGGTCCGAGCAGGCGCTGTCGTCCGCGCTGACGCGCACGGAGCGCGCCGACCGCGCGAAATCCGATTTCCTCGGGCGGATGAGCCACGAACTGCGCACGCCGTTGAATGCGATCATCGGCTTCTCCGAGGTGATCGTATCGCAGCTCTTCGGCCCGCTCGGCTCCGCGAAGTACAGGGAATACGCCGAGGACATCCTCCGCTCGGGCCGCTTCCTGCACGATCTGATCGGCGACATGCTCGACATGGTCAAGATCGAGGCCGGCCATCGCAATCTGCAACGCGAAACCTTCACCTTCGCCGGCGATATCGACGAGGCGCTGCGTATGCTTGGTCCCCGCGCCGAGGCCGGCAAGGTCGCGCTCGACCTCGATGTGCGCGACGCGCCGCCGATGATCAGCGCCGACCGCCGCGCTTTTAAGCAGATCGTGCTCAACCTCATCGGCAACGCGGTCAAGTTCACTCCCGGAGGCACCGTGACGGTGCGTCTGTCGTCGTCGAGTGGCGACGCGCTGCTGCAGGTCATCGATACCGGGGTCGGCATCTCCGAGGCCAATCTCGAAAAGCTTGGGACGCCATTCTTCCGGGTCGAGAACAACCCGCACCAGGCAAGCACTGAGGGTACTGGGCTCGGCGTCGCGCTGACCAAGTCGCTCATCGAGTTGCATGGCTGGACGATCGGCTTTGCCAGCGAACTGGGCAAAGGAACGACCGTGACCGTGACGCTGCCCGGCGCGGGCAAGAACGCGATGGCAAAAATCGTCACCAAGACGGAAATCGCCGAATTGATCGCCTGAGAGCTACCGCGTCAGTCGGCGAACGTGCCGAGCAGAATTTCCCGCGCGCCTTCATTGCCGTCGAGCGCTCGCAGCTGCCGTTTGCTGATCTTCCAGCCGCTTGCAGTGCGCACAAAATCCCAGCGATTAGCGGAGATGCGGTGAATGTGGAACCCGCGGCCCTTGCCGTGGTTCGGCACTCGAATTCAGGCCCCACCCGATCCGGCACGAGGATTTGCAGATACGAGATCGCGTAGGCCGTGTCGCCGGTGATCTGCACATAGGGCAGCCCGGAAAAATGTGCGAGGCCCTGACTGATCGCGTGCATGTGCTCGGGGTTGTCGATGCCGCCGGCGTTCGTGCTCTGCCGTTGCGGTCCGCCGAACTCGGCACCGCGGTCGAAGGTGCCGTCTTCCGTCCAGGCATTGGCGACATGGGCGCGCGAGCCGGTATCGGCACTCGGAGGGTGGCTGGCGATCAGATTGTAGATTTCGAGGCGATCTTCGATCTCGCCGATGCGTTCTTCCAGGCTCTTCGCCATCGCCGGGCTCCCGCTCAGATTTTCTGGAAGCGCGCCCGTGTGCCGCGCTCGATGGCTGCGGTGATCAGCCGGTCGATCTCAAAGCGCTCGCGCATGAGATCGAGCAATTGCAGCTCCTCCTGCGTCGGAGATCCATCCGAGGCTATGAGATCGCAGGCGATGGCGTAGGCCGTCTCGCGCAGCCGCGCCGGCAGCGCCGCCTTGATCGTGTCAAGGATTTCGTCGAGGCCGTCATCCTTGCCCAGCAGCTCGGCGCAATCGTTGAGATGGCCGGCAAGCTTGCCGCGATCAAAGCCGCGAAACACCGGCAGGTGGCCGACAATGTCGCCGATGATGTTGCGCTCGGTCGCGGATATCCGGGCTTCGGCTCCGGTGACGAGAGCCATCGTGTAGATCAGCGCGCCTTGGGGATCGAGCATTGCCGGTCCTTTTTTGTGAAATCCGCGGACAGATGATGACGTTAACGGCGATGGTCAAGTCTGGGGGTCGTTCAGCTCAGGGGTAATTAAGCTTCGTCGAGAAAGCGCGCCGTCGCTTCGACCGCTTCGCTGAGCGGCAGCCGATCGACCTCCACGCCTTCGGGGAATGCGGCCAGCAGTCGCGACGGCAGTTGACGGTCGAGCACGACGAAAACGCCGCGGTCGTCGGCGCGGCGGATCAGCCTTCCGTAGGCCTGGCGCAGCCGCAGCCGTGCGATATGGTCTTCGTAGCCGGCGCCGCCGAAATGCGGCTTTCGGGCGCGGTGCAGGATGTCGGGCCGCGGCCACGGCACGCGGTCGAAGACGATAAGCCTCAGCGACCGGCCCGGCACGTCGACCCCGTCACGCACCGCATCGGTGCCGAGCAGGCATGAATTCTCTTCGGCGCGGAAAATGTCCACGAGCGTCGAGGGCGACATGGCGTCGACATGTTGCGCGAGGAGCAGCAGCCCCTGCGCTTCCAGCACCGGCGCGATCCGCTCATGCACGATGCGCAAACGGCTGATCGCGGTGAAGAGCCCCAGTGCGCCGCCTTTCGCGGCCTGCATCAGCGCCGCAAAGCCGGAAGCGACCTGACCCATATCGCCGCGCGGGATATCGTTGACGACGATGATGCGGGTCTGTGCCGCATAATCGAAGGGCGAAGCGATGCGCGCCGCGCGCGGCCTCGCGGGCAAATGGCGCAACCCGCTCGCCGCCTCGGCGAGGTTCCAGGCGAGCACCGGATCGGCTTCGCCGTCGGTGAGGGTCGCCGAGGTCACGACAATGCCGTGCGCCGGTTGGGCGACGTGGCGCACAAACGGGATCCCCGGATCGACCCAGTTGCGGTTGAGCGCGATGTCGGTTTCGTTGCCCTCGAAGCGGTCGAGCGCGAGCCATTCGACGCTCTCCGCCATCGCCGGCTCGGCAAGGTCGCGCAGCAATGCGCTCCACGAGCCGACCTGGATTGCCGCGCGGCGCTCGATGCCGCGGATCGCCGCGTCAAGCCGCTGGCGGGTGCCGGGTTCTGGCGGGTTCT
>DATMLO010000059.1:0-29404 GCA_035570495.1 Allostellaceae bacterium
GCGTGCGGATAGGGCGTGTCGAACCCGGTGACCCGCTCGATCGGCGCTTCGAGATGATAAAAGCATTCCTCCTGCACCAGCGCCGACAGCTCGGCGCCGTAGCCGCAGGTGCGCGTCGCCTCATGCGCGATCACGCAGCGCCCAGTCTTCTTGACCGACGTCACGATGGTGTCGAGATCGAGCGGCAACAGCGTGCGCAGATCGATCACCTCGGCGTCGGCGCCGGCTTCCTCGGCTGCAGCGAGCGCGACATGCACCATCGTGCCATACGCGAGCACCGTCACCGCGCTGCCCGGCCGCACGATCGCCGCCTGACCGAGCGGCACGGTGTAATACCCTTCCGGCACCTCGGCCTGCTTGTGGTTCGACCACGGCCGCGCCGGGCGGTCGGGATAGCCGTCGAACGGCCCGTTATAGAGCCGCTTCGGCTCAAAGAACACGACCGGATCGTCATCCTCAATGGCGCTGATGAGCAGCCCCTTGGCGTCGTAGGGGTTTGACGGCATCACCGTCTTCAATCCGCAGACATGGGTGAAGATCGCCTCGACGCTTTGGCTATGCGTCTGGCCGCCGAAAATCCCGCCACCGCAGGGCGCGCGCACCGTGATCGGCGCGATAAATTCACCAGCCGAGCGATAACGCAGCCGTGCCGCCTCGGAGACGAGTTGGTCAGTCGCCGGGTAGATGTAATCGGCGAACTGGATCTCGACGATCGGGCGCAAGCCGTAGGCCCCCATGCCAACCGCCGCGGCCATGATGCCGCCCTCGGCGATCGGCGCATCGAAGACGCGGCGCTCGCCGTGCTTTTTCTGCAGCCCCTCGGTGACCCGGAACACGCCGCCGTAAAACCCGACATCCTCGCCAAAGACCAGCACGCCCGGGTCGCGCCCGAGCATCACATCCATCGCCGAGTTCAGCGCCTGAACCATCGACATCGTCGGCATGGTCAGCGCCCCTCCTTAAGCTCTTTGAGCTGGCGGCGCAGGTTCCAAGGCATCTCCTTGTAGACATCCTCGAACATCGTCTCGACGCCGAAATGCGCGCCTTCACCAAGCGTGCCGAATTTCTGCGCCTCACGGTCGGTATCGCGCACCAGCTGGGTCAGCTCGGCCTCCTGCGCCTTGTGCCGATCCTCGGACCATTCACCGAGTTTTATCAAATGATTTGCCAGCCGCTCGACGGGGTCGCCGAGCGGCCATTTCTGCGGGTCGTCCTTGGGGCGGTAACGGGTCGGGTCGTCGCTCGTCGAATGCGACCCGGCTCGGTACGTGAAATGCTCGATCAGCGTCGCGCCGTGATTGGCGCGCGCCCGATCCGCCGCCCATTTGGTCGCCGCGTAGACCGCGAGAAAATCATTGCCGTCGACGCGCAGGCAGGCGAGCCCAAAGCCGATCGCCCGCGCCGCGAACGTCGCCTCGTCGCCGCCCGCGATCTCCTGGTGCGAGGAAATCGCCCACTGGTTGTTGACGACGTTGAGCACGACCGGCGCGCGGTAGACCGCGGCAAAGGTCAATGCGTGATGAAAATCGGGTTCGGCCGTCGCACCCTCGCCGATCCACCCGGCGGCGACGCGGCTGTCGCCCGAATAGGCCGAGGCCATGGCCCAGCCCACCGCCTGCGAGAATTGCGTGCCGAGATTGCCCGAGATCGAGAAGAAAGAATACGGCCGCGAGGAATACATCACCGGCAGCTGCCGGCCCTTCAGCGGGTCGAGCGAGTTGGAATAGATCTGGCACATCATGTCGAGCAACGGATAGCCGCGCGCGATCAAGAGACCCTGTTGGCGATAGCTGGTGAACAGCATGTCGTCGGGCCGCAACGCCATCGCCGCCGCCACCGCGACGGCCTCCTCGCCGGTCGAGGTCATGTAAAAGCTGGTCTTGCCGGTGCGTTGCGCACGATACATCCGCCCGTCATAGGCGCGGGTCAGCATCATCGCGCGCAGGCCCAGGCGCAGCGTGTCGGGGTCGAGATGCGGATCCCACTCGCCCAGCGCCTTGCCGTCATCGTCGAGCACGCGGACGAGCCGCGTCGCCAGCGGGTGGGTCTTGACCGACGGCACATCGATCGCCGGCCGCTTGACCTGACCGGCGGCGCTCTCGTGCATATAGCTGAAATCGGCATGCCCGCCCGGCTGCGGCCGGTGCGGCGGAATATGCAGCCACAGCTTCTCAGGCTTCGAGGACTTGGCCTTGGACGGCTTAACGGAAGGTTTAGCGACGGGGACGTCGTTCATTTACCGGCACCGCGTTGAGGGGCCTCGATTCACGCGCGATCTTACACGCTCGAATGACAGAGATGGTTCCGCAACTTCGTCATTGCGAGCCGCCGACTGGCGGCGCGGCAATCTCATTCCGCTTGTCTCTCGTCGGCACGAGATTGCTTCGCTTCGCTCGCAATGACGACGGAGTTCACATCCGCCCGCGTAGCCGGGCCATGCCGCCGAGCCAGCGGTCGTAATCGTCGCTCTTGCGGCGGGTGTAGGTCGCGACCTCGGGGTGCGGCAGGATCAGGAAGCGCTCGGCGTCGAGGCCTTCGACGACGATGTCGGCGACTGCCTCCGGGGTCAGCACGCCATCCATGTCGGGGACGCCGCGGGGAACGGCAAGCAGCAGCGCGGTATCGACCCCTTGCGGGCACAGCACCGAGACCTTGACGCCGCGGTCGCGGCCGGCGATCGCCAAATTCTCGGCAAAGCCGATCGCGGCGTGCTTGGTGGTGGCGTAGACGCCGCTGCCGAGCTGCGACAGCAGACCCGCCGCCGACACGGTATGCAGGAAATAGCCGCCGCCGCGCGCCGCCATAAGCGGCAGCAGATGACGCGTGGCATAGACATGCGCCATGACATTGACCGCCCAGCTCCGCGCCCAACCCTCGTCGGGCGCGGAGGCCGGGTTGTCCCAATCGGCGTCCATGACCAGGATCCCGGCATTCGAGCAGAACAGGTCGATCGGCCCGATATTCTTTTCGGTGTCGTCGATGAGCCGAACGATGTCGGCCTCACGGCTGACATCGCACGGGACGATGCCGGCGCCGGACTTGATGTCGGCGGCGATGACGGCCTTGGCGCCCTCCTGCGCGAAGCGCGCGGCAAGC
Organism: Allostellaceae bacterium; assembly: GCA_035570495.1. Classification (GTDB taxonomy): domain Bacteria; phylum Pseudomonadota; class Alphaproteobacteria; order ATCC43930; family CGMCC-115725; genus DATARH01. The sequence continues at coordinate 3,097 of DATMLO010000059.1, forward strand.
GCCGCGCCAATCCCCTGCGCCGCGCCGGTGACGACGACGATCTTTCCGGCGAGCTTCACTTCCGCCAGCCGCGCGCGTTGCGGCCGCCGACAAACCCGGCCTTGACCCGCTGTTGCAGCAGGGCCGGCGGGCGAAAGCGCTCGCCATAGGCGTCGTGAAGGATTTCCGACACCTGCAGGCAGAGCTTCGAGGTGGTGACGTCCATCAGCTCGAACGGGCCCATCGGATGGCCGAGGCCGAGCTTGCAGGCCGTGTCGATGTCTTCCGGGGTCGCGACGCCTTCCTCGACCAGCCGCACCGCCTCGTTCAAAAAGATGAGGAACATGCGGTTGACCGCGAACCCGGCGACATCCTTGATCTTGACCGCGACCTTGTCGTTCTGGCGCATCAGACGCATCGCGGTGTCGAGCGTCGCGTCCGAGGTGTCGAATTGCGGGATCACCTCGACCAGTTTCATGCGCGAGGCGGGCGAGAAATAATGCGTGCCGACAAAATTCGGCCGCCGCGCCTCGCTGACATAGGAAGCGAGGGTCGAGATAGGGATCGTCGAGGTGTTGCTGGCGAATATCGTGCCGGGCGGGCAAAGCGCGTCGAGCTTCTTATAGGTCTCGGCCTTGACCCCTTCGTCCTCGAACACCGCCTCAGTAACGAAATCGCACCCGGCGAACGGGTCGAGCGGCACGCTTGTCGTGATGCGCGACAGCGCGAGCGGCTTTTCCTCGTCCTTGTACCAGCCACGCTGGATACCGCGATCGAGCGTGCGGCCGAGCCGCTCCAGCGCCGCCGCAAGCTGCGCCTCGCCGGTGTCCGACAGCAGCACCTCATGCCCGGCGAGCGCGAAGACCAGCGCGATCTCCGCCCCCATCAGCCCGGCGCCGACAACGCCCACTTTTTCGAGTGCCATTTCGTCCTCCACCCCGTGTCATTCCGGGGCGACGCCCAAATCCGAAGGGGGCGGCGAACCAGGAACCCATGAACACGGACTTTGCCGAGTTCGCGCGAACCTATCAAAGCCTGTGTTCATGGATCCCGGATCGCAAGGCTCGCTAACCAGGCAAAGCGTGGGCTCCCCTAGCGTCCGGGATGACGAAAAAGGTCAGCCCAGCGACTTCGCCAGCGCCCAGGCCTCTTCGCCAAAGGGGCGCGCGAGGCCGCCGATCTTGACCGCCTCGGCGCCGGCGGCGGTGCCGTCGATCGCGCGCTTGGCGATACCCTGGCAGATCGCCGCGAAGCGAAAGAGGCCGTAGGCCATGTAGAATTCCCAGTCGGCGATGGCCGCGCGGCCGGTGCGGTCGCAATAGGCGGCGACATATTCGGCTTCGTCGGGAATGCCGAGCGCCGCGACATCGACTCCGCCAAGGCCGTTATAGAGCCCGGGATCGATCCGCCAGCTCATCGTGTGATAGGCGAAGTCGGCGAGCGGGTCGCCGATTGTCGACAGCTCCCAGTCGAGCACGCCGATGACGCGTGGCTCCGTCTTGTGAAAGACGAGATTGTCCATGCGGTAATCGCCATGGACGATGCCCGCCGCGCCCTCCGGCGGCAGATGCGCCGGGAGCCAATCGATCAGTGCATCCATCGCCGGCTGCTTGTCGGTCTCGGACGCGCGGTATTGCCGGCTCCAGCGCGCGATCTGGCGCCCCATGTAATTGCCGGGCCGGCCGAAATCCCCGAGGCCGAGCGCCGCGTAATCGACCGAGTGCAGATCGGCGATGACCCGGTTCATCGACAGGAACATCTCATGCCGTTCGTCAGGCGCGATGCTAGGGAGCCGCTGGTCCCAGAGGATGCGGCCGTCGAGATGCTCCATGACGTAAAACGCACTGCCGGTGACGTTGTCGTCCTCACACAGCGCGTAGACCTGGGGCACCGGCACCGCGGTTTGGCCAAGCGCGCGCATGACCCGGAACTCGCGATCGACCGCGTGTGCGCTCGGCAGCAGAGGGCCCGGCGGCTTGCGGCGCAGCACATAATCGCCGGATGCGGCGGAGAGGCGATAGGTCGGGTTCGACTGGCCGCCCGCGAAGCGTTCGGCGGCGAGCGGGCCGCGAAACCCGGCGACATGCTCGGCCATAAAGCGCTCGACGCGGTCGAGCGCGAGTTCGTCGGCACCTTTCATGCTGCTATGATAGGCCGCGAACCCTCCGGTGGCGAGGCGAGGACGAGAGGTGATTGGGCGCTCCGCCATCATGGCGCTTTCTCTCACCGCGGCAGTGCTCGGCCTCGCCGCGGTCGAGCCGTCACCGCTGTCGCCCGCGCCCGAAGACGCCGTGCCGGCCGACCCGCCGCGCGGCAACCTGTTGATCGCGTCGGCGCAAATCCAGGACCCGCGCTTCTACCACGCGGTCGTGCTGATCCTGCAGCACACCAAGGATGGCGCCTTCGGCATCATCATCAACCACCCGGTCGGGACCGAGAAGATCGCGACGCTGCTCGCCGCCGCGGGCGACGACGACAAGAACGCCGATGGCATGATCCAGATCTTTTCCGGCGGCCCGGTGCAGACGGAGCTTGGCTTTGTCGTGCACAGCGCCGAGTACCACACGGCCGACACGATGCCGGTCGACGGCAAGGTGGCGATGACCGCCAACAAACAGGCGCTCGAGGATATCGGGCACGGCAAGGGGCCGAAGAAATACTTCTTCGCCTTTGGCTATGCCGGCTGGGGCGCGGGCCAGCTTGAAGGTGAGATCGCACGCCGCGACTGGTTCACCGTGCCCGAAGACAGCGCGCTGGTGTTCGACGAAGACCGCGACACGGTGTGGGACAAGGCGCTCGCCAAGCACGGCACGGATTTGTAAGCCCCTTCACCTATCCCTCTCCCCGTGCACGGGGAGAGGGTGCCTCGCGAAGCGAAGTGGGTGAGGGCAGAAGGACTAAAGGTCCCTCAGCATCGTCTCGGCGTCGGAGACCTCGAACTTGCCCGGCGCCTCGACGTGCAGCGCCTTGACGACGCCGTTATCGACCAGCATCGAATAGCGCTGCGAACGCTTGCCGAGCCCGTTGCGGGTCGCGTCGAGCTCGAGCCCGACCGCGCGGGTGAAGTCGCCGCTGCCGTCGGCGAGCATCTCCACCTTGCCGTCGGCCTTCTGGTCCTTGCCCCAGGCGCCCATCACAAACGCGTCATTGACCGAAACGCAGACGATCGTGTCGACGCCCTTGGCCTTGAGCGCCGCCGCCTTTTCGACATAACCCGGCAGATGGCGCTGCGAGCAGGTCGGGGTGAACGCGCCCGGCACCGCGAAAAACGCGACCTTCTTGCCGCTGAACAACTCGTCGCTGGTAACTTCCTTGGGGCCTTCGGGGCTGAGAACCCGGAGATTTACGGCAGGAACCTTGTCGCCAACCTGGATCGCCATCGATCGCTCCTTCAATGAGAGCCTGGGGGATGATCTGCCCGGCGACTGGGGCGCCGGATCGTGATCGTGCGGAGAGCGATAGCATAGCGCGAGCCGCCGCGTAAACCGCACCCCGCCCGGTGTCGCCTCCCGCTGCGAGCGCCGTCTTTGCAATCGCCGCGGGGGAGCTATATGTGAAGACGAAGGATCGGGAGGCATGCCGTGAGCTCATTGACCGGTCAGCTCCTCGTCGCGATGCCACAGATGCAGGATCCGCGCTTCGCGCGCTCGGTCGTCTGTCTGTGCGCGCATAGCGAGGAGGCCGGCGCCATGGGACTTGTCGTCAACAAGACGATCGATGCCCTGACGCTCGAGGAGCTTTACGCGCATCTCAAGATCGAGCCGGTGACGCGGGCGAACCGGCCGCAGCCGGTGCATTTTGGCGGCCCGGTCGACCCCGGCCGGGGCTTTGTGCTCCACAGCGCCGATTATCGTGAGGAAGGGACGCTCGAAGTCGGCGACGAATTCGCGATGACCGCGACGCTCGACATCCTGCGCGCGATGGGCAAGGGCGAGGGGCCGCGCCGGTGTCTTCTGGCGCTCGGTTACGCCGGCTGGGCGCCGGGGCAGCTCGACGCCGAGATCCAGGCGAATGGCTGGCTGTCGGTCGCCGCCGATGCCGATCTGGTGTTTAGCGAGGAAGACGCCGCGAAGTGGACGCGCGCACTCGCCAAAATCGGGGTCAGCCCGGAAATGCTGTCGGGCGACGCCGGGCACGCCTGACGGCGGCTACCCCCGCCGATCTTCGCGAAGGATCGCGAACAGCAGATGGTCCTGCCACTTGCCGTCGATCAGGAGATAGCGGCGGGCATAGCCCTCTTCGGTAAAGCCGGTGCGTAAGAGGAGCGCGCGACTCGGCACGTTGGTCGGCAGGCACGCCGCCTCGACCCGGTGCAGCCGCAGCCGGTCGAACGAGAAATCGAGCACCAGCGGCAACGCCGCCGTCATATGACCACGGCGCGCGTAGGGCTCGCCGACCCAGTAGCCGAGGCTGGCGGTCTCGGCGACGCCGCGCCGCACATTCGACAATCCGACCCCGCCGACCAGTGTCCCGTCCGATCGGAAGATAAAGAAGTTGTAGCCCTGGTCGCTGCGCCAATCCTCGGAATAGCGGGCGATACGGGCGCGGAAGCTGGCGCGGGTCAGCGCGTCGGCCGGCCAGGTCGGCTCCCACGGCGTCAGGAAGCCGCGCGAGCGGGCGCGCAGATCGGCCCAGGCATCGTAATCGCCGCGCTCCGCCGGCCGGATGAACACCTTGTCGCCGATCAGCCGCAGCGGGTCGGCGCGGGTCGCGAACAGGCGGGGAAAGGCTTTGCGTTGCGGCGCCATGCCTGGCTCCGAGCTCAGCCGGCGAGCCGCGCTTCGAGGCGCGCGAAATCGTCGAGCTTGCCGCCGGGGCCGAGCGCGACCAGGGTCGGCGGCCCGCTGCGCCAGCTGGCGACGACCCGGGCGATCGCCGCGTCATCGACGGCGTCGATACGGCGGACGATGTCGTCGGGATCGAACGGTCTGCCGTAGATCAGCATGTACTGCGCCATCTGCTCGCAGCGCGCCGAGGTGCTCTCGAGTGACATCAACAGCCCGGCCTTCATCTGCGCCTTGGCGCGCGCCAGCTCGACCTCTTTGAACCCGTCGGCGAGCTTCGCCGTCTCGTCGCACAGCACCGGCAGCAATTCAGCCGCCTCGTCCTCCCCGGTGCCGGCATAGACGCCAAACAGCCCGCCGTCGCGGTAACCGTGCGAGAACGAGCTGATCGCGTAGACGAGGCCGCGTTTCTCACGCACCTCCTGGAAGAGCCGCGACGACATCCCGCCGCCAAACGCGGTCGACAGCACCGCACCAGCGTAATAATCCGGGTCGCAGAGCGGCAGGCCCGGGAAACCCAGCACCAGGTGCAGCTGTTCGAGGTCGCGGTCCTCGCGCAGATCGCCGCCGACATAGCGTGCCGGCTCGGTCGATACAGCGCGCTCGGCCGGCATTCCGGAGAGCAGCGTCTCGGCCATGTCGACGATGCGGTCGTGATCGAGATTGCCCGCGGCCGACAGCACCATGCGCGACGCGCCGTAGTGGTTTTCCAGATACGAGACGACCGATTTGCGCGACAGCTTCTTGATGATGTCGGGTCTGCCCAACACCGGCCTTCCCATTGCCTGGTCGGGAAAGGCGCGCTCCTGGAAATAATCGAAGATGATGTCGTCGGGCGTGTCGTTGGCCTGGCCGATCTCCTGCAGTATCACGGTGCGCTCGCGCTCGAGCTCGGCCGGCTCAAAGGTCGAGTGCTGCAGGATGTCGGCAAGAATGTCGAGCGCCAGGCCGACATCCTCTTTCAGCACCTTGGCGTAATACGCCGTGCTTTCGCGCGAGGTATAGGCGTTGAGGTGGCCGCCGACCGCCTCGATCTCCTCGGCGATCGCGAGCGCGGTGCGCCGCTTGGTGCCTTTGAACGCCATATGCTCGAGGAAATGCGCGACGCCGTTGACCGCTGCCGGCTCGTGTCGGGTGCCGACATCGACCCAAAGGCCGAGCGATACCGTCGCCACCGTATCGATGCGGTCGGTGACGATGCGCAGCCCATTCGACAGCGTAGCGAGGCCGACATTGTCCTTTGCCATCAGGCGGCCCTCACTCGGAGCCGCGCCCGCTCGCGGATGAAGCGGGCGACCGCAGCGACATCGTTGGGCAATACCGTCATCTGTTCACGCTTTTCCATGAGTTCGGCCAGTGCCGGCGGCAGCGCCAGGCGGATGCCGGTGGCGCGCTCGACCGCGTCGGCGAATTTCGCCGGATGCGCCGTCGCCAGCGCCACCGTCGGCGTTGCGCTGTCACGCGCCTGAGCCCGCGCGGCGGCGACCGCGACGGCGGTGTGCGGGTCGATCAGCATCCCGGTCTGCTTATAGGTATGGGCGATCTCGCCAAGCGTTCCCTCGTCGTCGACCCGATGTCCGGCAAAAACTTTCGTGGCAGCCTGCCAGGCCTGGTCGTCGGCGGGAAGGGCGCCGTCGCGACGGAACGCAGCGATCGCGGCGGTGACCGCGGCGCCGTTGCGGCCCTTGAGCTCGAACAGCAGCCGCTCGAAATTGCTCGCGACCTGGATATCCATGCTGGGGCTAAGGCTCGGGCTTACGGTCGCGATCGACATGTCTCCGCTCGCGAGATAGCGCGCCAGGATGTCGTTGGCGTTGGTCGCCAGCACCAGGCGCTCGATCGGCAGCCCCAGCGCGCGCGCCAGATGCGCCGCGTAGATATTGCCGAAATTGCCGGTCGGCACCGCGAAGGACACAGATCGCTCGGGCGCTCCCAGCGCCATGCCCGCGGCGATGTAATAGACGATCTGCGCCGCGATGCGCGCAAAGTTGATCGAGTTCATCGCCGAGAGACTCAGGTCGCGGCGCAGCGCCGTATCGGCGAACAGCGCCTTTACGATGTCCTGGCAGTCGTCGAAATTGCCCTCGATGGCGATCGCGTGGCAGTTGCTGGCGTCGACCGTCGTCATCTGCCGGCGCTGCACCTCGGAGATGCGGCCGTGCGGATAGAGAAAGAAGATATCGATGGCGGCCCGGTCGCGGCAGGCTTCCAACGCCGCCGAGCCGGTGTCGCCCGAAGTCGCGCCGACAATCGTCACCCGCTCGCCGCGCCGCGCCAGCGCCGCGTCGAACAGCAGCCCCAACAGCTGTAGCGCCAGATCCTTGAAGGCGAAGGTCGGGCCGTGAAACAGCTCCAGCAGCCACAGCCGCTCGTCGAGCTGGACGAGCGGCGTCACCGCCGCATGGCGGAACCCGACATAGGCCGTCTCGGTCAGCCGGCGCAGCTCGCCCTTGCTAAAATTGTCGCCGGCAAAGAGGCCGACGATGCGCGCCGCGAGATCGGCATAGGGCAACCCGGCGAGCGCGGCGAAATCGAGCTTACGCAGCGCCTCGGGCACATAGAGCCCGCCATCCTCGGCCAGCCCGGCGAGCAGCACGTCCTCGAAGGAATGGGTTGCCGGCCGAGGCTGGGCGTCACGGGTCGACAAAAAGCGCATAGGTGAAGTGTACCCTATCGTCTTGATAAAGCGTATCCCCGCTCGGCGGGTCTAGGCTAGGTTGCCGGCAGACCGATAGGAGGCTCGCCGCCATGTTCGAAGGCTTCACCACCACCGACATCGACACGTCGTCCGGCAACTACGGCGGCGCGCGCATCCATTTGCGCCATGGCGGCGACGGCCCACCCTTGCTGCTATTGCACGGCAACCCGCTGACCCATGCGTCGTGGAACAAGATCGCGCCGCGGCTGGCGAAGGATTTTCACGTCGTCTGCCCCGATCTGCGCGGCTATGGCGACAGCGTCGGCCCGGACGATGCGGGTGAGAACAACATCAACTACTCGTTCCGCGCCATGGCCAACGACCAAGTCGAGGTGATGGAGAAGCTCGGCTACAAGGAGTTCTTTGTCGCCGGGCACGATCGCGGCGCGCGCACCACCGCGCGCATGTGCCTTGACCATTCGGACAAGATCAAGAAGGCGGCGCTGGTCGACATCCTGCCGAATCATCACATCTGGACGCATGGTTCGAAGGATTGGGCGATGCGCTCGTGGCATTGGGTGTTCATGGCCCAACCCTATGATTTCCCCGAGAAGATGATGGCCGGGGTCGACGCGCGCTGGTTCATGGAGCACAAGCTGTCAAAGCCGGGGATCGGGCTCGGCTTTTTCGGCGAGGCATTCGACGAATACGTCCGCTGCTTCAATTGGAAGACGATCAAGGGCTCGTGCGCCGATTACCGCGCCTGCGTGACCTGTGACCTCGAGATGGACACCGCCGATTTCGCGGCCGGGCACAAGATCACCGTGCCGCTATTGGTGATCTGGGGCCAACGCAGCCATACCGAAGGCGTGCATGGGGATGTGCTCTCGATCTGGCAGAAGAATTACGCGACCGACGCCTGGGGCGGCGCCTTGCCCTGCGGCCATTACGTGCCCGAGGAAGCGCCTGACGAGACCTACGCCAAGTTCATCGAGCATTTCAAAAAGTAATCTGCCCAGAAATCGCCATGGCCGGACTTGTCCCCGGCCATCCACGTGGATCCCCGGGACAAACCCGGGGATGCCGACAGAAAAATGATCGCGCAGAAACCTAGGTCCTGAAAGCCGGATCGAGCTTGTCGCACATCCTGAGCAGCGCCGGCCATTCGCGCTGGCCACCGAGCCGCACGTTGTCGCCGGCATTGGCGAATTGCGCGGCTTGCTTCTCACAGGTCTCCTCGGGCGGGAACACCAGCTTGGCGCCCGCCACGCAAGCCGCCTGCGCCTTCAACTGCGCCTCGGCCGAGCGCTCGAAATGATAGGTGAAGGAGAATGCCTCGGCGACGTTGCGTCCGGTCGCCAACAGCCCGTGGTTACGCAGCACCAGCACCGGGTGGTTGCCGATCGAACGCTGCAACCGCTCGCGCTCGTCCATGTCGAGCGAGACACCCTCGTAATCGTGGTAGCCGAGCCGGTTGTGGAAACGCATCGCCCACTGGCTCAGCGGTAGCAGACCTTCTTCCTGGACGCCGACCGCGATGTCGGCCTCGGTGTGGGTGTGGACGACGCATTCGACATCGGGCCGACCAAGATAAATCGCGCCGTGGATCACCACGCCGGCGTAGATCGGCTCGTATTCCGACTCGCCGATGACATTGCCGTCGAAATCGACCTTGAGGATGTTCGACGCGGTCACCTCGTCGAACATCAGCCCCATCGGGTTGATCAGCATGTGTTCGGGCTCGCCCGGCACCCGCGCCGAATTATGGGTGAGGATCAGATCGTCCCAGCCGAAATGCCGAACCAGGCGATAGCAGGCGGCAAGATCGACCCGCACCGCCCATTCCTCGGGGCTGATGTGGCGGGGCCGCGAGGCCTGAATGTTGAGTGCGTCCATCTTGCGACTCCTTCGATAATCCCCTCTCCCGCTCGCGGGAGAGGGTGGACGCCGCGTTCAGCGGCGGCCGGGTGAGGGTTGCGCGGCTGGTGACACCCTCACCCGCCTCGCTTTGCTCGGCACCCTCTCCCGCAAGCGGGAGAGGGGATTCACACAACAACTCGCAATCAGAATGCCATCAAACCCGCGCGAAGCACGGCACTGGCGGGCCGCCTTCGCTCGGCTTGAAGACCAGTTTGACCTTTTGCCCGATCTTGATGCCGTCGAGGTCGCAATCGACGATGTTGGTCATCATCGTCGGCCCCTCGGCGAGCGTCACGTAGGCGATCGCATACGGCACCGGCGCGCCGCGGCGCATGACGCTGTAGGTGTAGATGACGCCGTCGCCCGAGGCCTGCTGCCAGCTCGTATTGTCGCTGAAGCAGAACGGGCAATGCGCGCGTGGATAGAAATGCAGCTCGCCGCAAGCATTGCATTTCTTGATGAGGAGCTTGCCCTCGGCAGCGGCGTCCCAGAAATGCTGCGTCTCTAGATTGGGCTGTGGTGCGGGATATTTGCGGGTCTGCTGTTGTCCTTCCGCCATGCCCCCTACTCCCTTTCCATGATGACGGTGGCGGCGCCATGACGGGTGCCGAGCGAGCCGCCGGTGCCATGCGCCAGCGCGATGTCGCAATTGCGCACCTGCACCGCCGGATGCGCTTCGCCACGCAGCTGGCGCACCGCCTCGATCACCTTGGTGAGGCCACCGCGGTTTGACGGGTGATTGTTGCAGAGGCCGCCGCCATCGGTGTTGAACGGCAGCTTGCCGATGCCGGAGATCAGGTTGCCGTCGCTGACGAACTTGCCGCCCTGGCCCTTCTCGCAAAAGCCAAGGTCTTCAATCTGCATGACCACGGTGATCGTGAAGCTGTCGTAGATCGAGGCGTATTTGATGTCGGCGGGTTTGACCCCCGCCTCGGCAAAGGCGATCGGTCCCGAGACGACCGCGCCCGAATAAGTCAAATCGAGCTTGCCACCATACTGGTTTTTCGGGCCTTCGCCGACCCCGATGACGCTGACCTTGGGACGCTTGAGGCTACGGGCGATCTCGGGCTTCGCCAGGATGATCGCGCCGCCGCCGTCGCTGATCACGCAGCAATCGAGCCGGTGCAGCGGGTCGGCGATCATCGGCGAGTTGACGACGTCCTCGACCGTCACGACGTCGCGCAGCATCGCATGCTCATTATATTGCGCATGGTGCGAGGCGGCGACCTTGACCCAGGCGAGCTGCTCGCTGGTGGTGCCGTACTGGTGCATGTGGCGCATCGCGCACATCGCGTACATGTTCGCGGTCGCCGGGCCGAACGGGAACTCGAAGCCCGATTCCGGCATCGGGTTGGCCGGCGCGCGCGGCGCGGTGCCCGTCTGCATATTCTCGGCGCGCGGCCGCCCGGCCAAAGTGATCAGCGCGATGTTGCACTTGCCGGCGGCGATCGCCTCAGCCGCGTGGCCGACCTGCAGCAGGTAGGACGAGCCGCCGGTATCGGTCGAATCCCAGTGCTTCAGCTTGAGCCCGAGATAATCGATCATCGACAAGGCGCCCAGGCCCGACATGTCGCCGGCGGCGCAGAAATAGCCGTCGATATCGTCCTTCGAGATCCCGGCATCCGCGATCGCGCCACGCGCGCTTTCAGCATGGAGCTGCGGGATTGTCTTGTCGGTGGCGAGCCGCGTCGGATGCTCGTAGACGCCGATAATGTAGGATTTTCCCTTGATGCTCATCGTGTGTCCGGCCCTCGGTTATCCCGCCCTGGGCGAGCCCGACGATGGGACACCGAGCCGCCGCCTCGGTCAATGCTCGATTGTGCTGGCCGGGATTGCGACAACCGCCCGCGGTGCGCCTAGCGGATGTCGACCTGCATCAGAAACCCGCCCGGGGCGCCCCAGCCATTATCCGCCCCGTAATAAGGTTGCTCGCCCGCCCACAGCATCGTGAGCCGGGCGCCCGACGCCTTGACCCATGACAGCCGGTAATAGACATGGCGCACCCAGGTCGTCGCGGTGCCGCTCATGCCGACGACGTTGAGCTCGAACGGGGTTGGCCAGGCGAAGAAGCTGTGCTCGATGACGAGCGACGCAGTGTCGCCAGGCTCGGCCGCGTATTCCGGCATGTCACGGAAAGCCTGGATGGGAATAAGGTTGCCGGTGGCGACGCCGAGCACAAAACTCTTGCCGCCCGCGGACAGCACCAGTTTGCCGTGGGCATCGACCGCGATGTCGGCCGCGTTGCCGTAATTCGGCCCCGGCCCGGTAAGATCGAGCATACGAAATTGCGGGTCGATCCCCGTCAGATCGCCGACAAAATTCTTCTCGACATCGCCGATCGGCGGACCGAATTGCAGCCAGGTGTCATTCCAGGTGAACGGCGATGGCGACAGGCTCGCGACGCGCACCGTCCGCACCCGATCGACCAGTTCCGATAGCGGCCGGGCCAGCACCAGCCACAGAATGCCGAAGACGACAATGGCGACGGCCGCCAGGCCGCCGCGGATCAGGAGTGCGCGCATGCGCTATCACGTACGGCTCGGCCCGCGCATGAGTTCGGCGATCTCGTCGGCGCCGTAGCCCAGCTCGCGCAGCACATCCTCGGTGTGCTCGCCGAGACGTGGCGGCGGCAAGTTCTGGTCGAGGGTCCTGCCGGAGAATGAGACCGGAAACGGCATGGTCGTCAGCCTGCCCTCGGTCGGGTGATCGAGATTCTGGAAAAAGCCGGCCTCGTTGAGATACGGGTCGCGCACCACGCCCATCAGATCGTTGACGACGCCGTTCGGCACGTCGGCGGCGTCGAGCCGCGCCTGCCACTCGGCGGTCGAGCGCGTTTTGATGACCCCGGCAAGCCAGTCGTAGAGCGCGTCGATGTTAGAGGTACGATGTTCGATCGTGTCGTAGCGCGGATCAGCAGCGAGCTCCGGCGCGCCCGCTACTTCGAACAGGCCGCGCCATTGCCGGTCGGTCGTCGCCAAGAGGCAAATATGGCCGTCGGTCGTCGCATAGGGCCGGCGATGCGGGGTCAGCATGCGCGGATAGCCGAGCCCTTTCTCCGGCTCGCCGAAGACGCCGTGCCACAGATGGTCGACGAGGTTGAACGCGGCCATGGTGTCGACCATCGGCACATGAATTTCCTCGCCGCGCCCGGTCTTCTCACGCGCGTAGAGCGCCATGCCGATCACCGAGGCCAGCACATACCCGGTCAGCTTGTCGGCGATGACCATCGGCGCGTAGCGCGGGCTCCCGTCACTGCCTTTGTTGAGCGCGGCGAACCCGCTCTCACCCTGGATGATGTCGTCGAACGCGCCGCGTTCGGCATGCGGGCCACCGGCGCGCCAGCCGCTCGCCGCGGCATAGATGAGAAGCGGGTTCGCGGCACCGACCGCCTGATACGCGATGCCGAGCCGCCGCGCGGCGCCGGGGCGCATGTTGTGCACCAGCACATCGGCGGTCGCCGCGAGCCGCAGCAAGGCTTCCCGCGCCTCGGCGCGCTTCAGGTCGAGCACGACGCTTTTCTTGTTGCGGTTGAGGTTGAGGAAATAGGCGCCCATGCCGGGGTGCCGCGCGGGCCCGAGCGCACGCATCACGTCGCCTTCGGGCGGCTCGATCTTGATGACCTCGGCGCCGAGGTCGCCGAGGATCTGCGTCCCCACCGGCCCCAGCACCACGGCCGTCAGGTCGATGACGCGCACCCCCGCCAATGGACCGGACATGGTCCTCCCTCCAAACCGTCACGCGCATCGACCATCCTTCCTTGCCGCGAACCGCGCAAGGCGCAGGCGCGTAATGTGCATGGTAAAGCTGCACCGCGCCGGTTGTGCCGGCGCGGTTAGGTCTCGTATAACCACGGCGAATCCGCAGGGGAAATCGATGCGTATGATCAACAAGACAACGGCGCGGCCAACCGTGCTGCTGGTTGCCGGGGCGCTCCTGGCATTCACGCTCTCCGTTCCGGCGCGAGCCGACGGCTTCGACCAGTTCAAGAAACTGGTCGAGCCGCAAATCCCGCCCGGGACGTTCAGCTACAAGAGCGGCAAGGGCCTGGGTGATGACGGCTTCGTGCTGCAGGACGCGGTCTTTACGCCGCCGCCGAGCGATGCCGACAAGACCAAGAAGCCCGATCCGATCCACATCAAGACGGTCACCGTCGAGCATATCGATTTCGCCGCGATCGAAAAGCAGCAACCGCCGCTTTACGCCAAGGTGAAGTTCGACGGCGTGACTTCCGGCGCCAATGCCGGCGGGTTCGACCTGAAGCAGATGGCCGGGGTCGACCAGATCAGTGCCGATTTCGGCTTTGACTACAAGCTCGACCCCGACAAGAAGAGCTTCACGCTGAAGCGGCTCGAACTCAACCTGAACGGGCTCGGCAAGCTGCAGACATCGTTCGTGGTCAACGGGATCAGCCCCGACGCGGTCGCCAAGCCCGACGACGCGATGAAGAATGCGTCGCTCAAATCGGCCGACATGACCTATGACGATGCTTCGCTGCTGGCGAAGGCGATCCCGGTCGCCGCGGCGATGCAGGGCAGCGACCCCAAGGCGTTCATCGCCCTCGCCATCGCGTTCCTCGACGGCGCTCGCGCCAATCAGGGCGCGGCGGCGCAAAAGGCGATCGACTCGCTCGTCGCCTATGTCGAGGACTACCAGAAGCCGAAGGGGCCGCTGAAGATCATGCTCAGCCCGCCCGGCGACGTATCGAACGCCGACCTCGAAAACGCCAAGACCGCCGACGACCTCGTCAAACTGCTCGGCATCCAGGTCAGCTATGCCGGCACCCGCGCCTCGAAACCGATGGAAGTCCCCGCCGCGAGCGACACGGACAAGGACGAGGACAAGGGCACGCTGGAAAAGAAGAAGGACTAACGGCTCGCCGTTTCCGCGGGCCGTCAGGTTATCGGCGGGGCAGGAATCGCCCCGCCGGCACCCGCGTTCTCGATCAGCTTGCGGATCGCCGAGCGGAAGATCGGATTCGCCCGCCCTTGGCTCCGGATCAGATACGCCACAAGCCCGAGCAGCACGACATAGGCCAACGCTACGGCCGCTAAATCCGCTTTCCAGATGCCGTAGAGCCCAAAAACCAGGGACGGCACGAAATAGATCGCGTACTGCAAAAACCGATCGAGAGTCCCTCGCGGTTCCGTCAGAAAGCGCGAGATCGTCGATTGCTCTTCCGGCGTTAGGATATTCATAGCGCTTAGCCAATCATCCCCTTCATCTTGGTCACCGCCGCGCTGGGGGCGGTCAGCACCGGGCAGCGCACCACCGCCTTGACCGCCGCAGCGGCGCGCGAGGTGGAGAAATGCGCGAGCAGCACCGCATCGTGATCGGCAAAGCGCGGCGCGGCGATGGCGACGAGTTGGTCGTGCTCGGCGCCGTCGCCCGCCTGTAGCGCCTTCATCGCGCCGGGCACGCAAAAGCTGCTGAGCGCCGCCTTTGACTTGGTGTCGCCGGCCATGTCGCGAAACTCCTCTTCCATGCCGGCGACGCTCGGCTCGAAGGTGGCGAGCATGCCGAGCCGCTTGCCGGCGGCGAGCGCCGCCTCGAACATCGCCTCGTTGGGCTTCAGCACCGGGATGCTCGCCTTCCCGGCCGCCTGCTCGATCGCCTCGCCAAAGGCCGAGCAGGTAAAGAGGATGCCGTCGGCGCCGTTGTCCTCGGCGTAGCGCGCCAGCAGTAGAAAGCGGCCGACCATCTTTTCGGTCAGCCGGCCCTCGCGCTCACGGTCGCGCGACAGGGAGGTGTCGAGGATGTCGACACACTCCGCTTCCGGCCAGAGCTGGCGGAACGCATCGTGCACCGGGGGTATCGCCACCGCGACGGCATGGATGAGCGCGATCCGGGGCATGGTGTTTCTCGCAAAAATCCGTGACGCCGCGATGTTACCATCCGGCGGGTTTGTCGCGGGAGAGCGATATGGAAACCGTGGGGCTCGGGCTTTATTTCGAGGATCTGCCGGTCGGCCGACAATTCAAGACGATCGGCCGCACCGTCACCGAGGCGGACATCACCGCCTTTGTGAACTGCACCGGCATGGTCGAGGTGCTGTTCACCAACCTCGAATTTCTGGCGCATGAAAGCGACATCAAGGGCCGGCCCGCGCCGGGCGCGCTCGTCTATGCCTTTGCCGAAGGGCTCCTCACCCAATCGACGATGCAGCACACCGGGTTTGCGTTCCTCCATATGGAGCTGAATGTCGAGGGCCCGGTCGTCGCCGGCGACACGATCCATGTCGAATGTGAGGTCGTTGAGGCGCGGCTTTCCAAAAGCCGCCCCGGCCGCGGCCTCGTACGCACCCGCAACCGCATCGTCAACCAGCGCGGCGAGGCGGTGCAGACCTACACCCCGCTGCGCATGGTCAAATGCCGGGAGGGTTGACCCTCACCCCGCGAACCGCGGCAGCAACCGCGCGGCGTTGCCGCGGTCGATCGCCTGGCGCTCGGCCTGGGTCAGCGCGATTTCGCCGAGGCCGTCGACATTCTGTTCGAGCGTGTAATACGGGTAGTCGCTGCCGAACAGCACCTGGCTTGCCGGCACGAATTTGAGCAGCGCCGCCATGGTTGACGCGAAATAGGCATTGGCGGTGTCGTAATAAAGCCGGGTCAACTCGTGCATCACGCCTTGCGGCGCGATCTGCGCCAGGTCGGGGCGCGCGCGGGTCATGTTGACGATGCGCCCGGCGAGCGCCGGCACCGGCCCGCCGGCATGCGAGAATATCCATGAGATGTCGGGGTATTTCACGAACGATCCCGACAGCAGCAAGCTCACCACGGCACGGCCGGTGTCGTAGGGCCATTCGAGCATCGACGGCTGCGCCCCGGGCACCAGATTGCCGCAGCACTCGGGCGTGTTCGGGTGAAAATACGCGACCGCCTTGCGGCGGTTGAGTTCCTCCCACACCGGCGCGAACACCGCGTCGCCCGGCCATTTGTCGCCGTAGCTCGTCATCAGCCCGACCCCGTCCGCCTTCAGGGTGTCGAGCGCATAGGCGATCTCCTTGAGGGCGCCGTCGACATCGGGGAGCGGCATCGCCGCGAACAGGCCAAAGCGGCCGGGATGATCGCGGCTTGTCTGCGCCGCGTAGTCATTGCAGGCGCGGGCGAGATCGCGCGCCTGAGCCACGTCCTTGAAGTGCGGCCCCCAGGGCGACATCGACAGGATCGCGGTGGCGACCCCGGTCTTATCCATGTGGTCGAGAACGCCGGTGACGCTCCACCCGGTCATCAGCGGGCTCGGCTTGTTGCCGACCACCTCTTCGACCTTGTCGAGATAGGCCGGCGGAAAGAAATGATGATGCACATCGATCCGGCGCGGCGCGGGATCATGCGGATCGTCCGCACGCGCCCTCGCCGATCCCAGCGCCACGATGCCGGCGAGGCCGCCCAGCACCAGTCGCCGCGACAGGCCACCACAGCCGCAATGCGGCGAGTGCCGATGCATCATGCCGTTCCCTTCAGGGAGACCAATGGGGGTCCAGGCTCTTGCGGTGGCCGCGCGGGCAACAGCCGAGCCCGGTACTCGAAATCGACCAATGCGCCGGGCAATAGAACTCAGCGCATGCATCGCACATCCCGGCGCCGTCGTGAAATCCGGCGGTCCGCAGCCTCTCGGGGGTCGGATTGGTGACTGCTGCGAGGATCGCGGCGGCGCGCTCGGAGGAAATCGCATCACCGACCCAGCCATTACCGCCGCCCGAGCCTTCGTAGAGCAGATAGTGCGAGCCCGCGATGCGGTATGTCGTGAACGCATCGCGTCGCGCTTGCGGCCACGATACCCACTCCGCCGGCAGCTCCTCGGGAGCGAGAACCTCGATACTCCCGCAACGCTGCCCGCATTCCCTGCATTTGGGCTGAAAGCGCATGCGCGGCTTCAGAGCAGGCCCATCGCGCTCGGGCCGCCTTGCTCCTTGACGTTGAAAGCGGCTTCCCAGACCGCGATCTTGCCGCCCTTCATCACCCACACCTCGACGCCGCGGCCCTGCATCTTCTTGGCCGTCAGCGTGTCCTCCCACCAGCCTTCCCAATAATTGGCGATGGTGTCGCCGGCGAGCGCGCGAAACTCCTTTTTGAGCCGGTAGCCCTTTTGCCGCTCCATGCGGCCGCGAAACAGCTTTTCGAGCGCCGCCTTGCCGTTCAACTCCGGCAGATCGCCGAACTTGACGACGCAGTCGTCGGTAAACCCGGCGAGCAGCGCCTCGATATTCCACGGCATGAACAGCGACTCGACATGCGCGACAAAGGCGCGCGCTTCGTCTTCCGTGCGCGGGTTACCGGGCATTGAACCTCCCTGATTTGCGTCGTCATTACGAGCGAAGCGAAGCAATCCCCTGCCGTCTTGGCCCTCAGCCGAGGGAGATTGCTTCGTCGCCTTACGGCTCCTCGCAATGACGCTCCGCGTTACACCGCATCGCGCAATTCGGGGACGATCCAGAACGCCCGCTGCCCGCGCGCCACGCGCTCGCAATTGTCGAACGCGTTGCGCCAGCGCTTCGGGTGGTTGTCCCAGGTCGGGCCGGCCGAATGCGGGCTGAAGATGGCGTTCTTCAGCGTGAAGAGATCGTGATCGGGCTTGGGCGGCTCCTGGACCATGACGTCGAGCCCGGCCGCCATGATCGTCCCGTCGCGCAACGCGTTGTAGAGCGCCACCTCGTCGACCACCGGCCCGCGGCAGGTGTTGATGAGGATCGCGGTCTTTTTCATCATGTTGAGCTCGCGCTCGCCGATCAGATTATGCGTCGACAGGTCGAGCGGCACGTGCAGCGAGACATAGTCCGAAGTCTTCAGCAGCTCGGGGAATAGCACGAAGCGCGCGCCGAGCGCGTCCTCTTGCTGCGTCGAGAGCCGGTTGATGTCGTAATACTGAACGCGCATATCGAATGCCTTGGCGCGGCGCACGACCTTGGTGCCGATATTGCCGAGGCCGACAACGCCGAGCACCTTGTCCTCGAGCTCATAGAGCTTGGTCGAGTTGAAGTCGTTGCCGCGCCAGCGCCCGGACACGACGCCGTCATGCACCGAGATCAGGTTACGCGACACCGCGAGCATCAGCATGATCGCGTGCTCGGCGACCGCGGTTGCGTTGGCGCCGCCATTGTTGCAGATCGGGACGCCGGCTGAGCGCGCGGCGTCGAGGTCATAGGTGTTGTAGCCCGCGCTCAACGTCTGGACCAATTTCAGCTTCGGCGCCTGGGCATAGAATTCCGGGCCGTGCTTGAACTGGCCGGCGCCGATGTAAAAATCCGCATCCTTCAGCAGGTTCCAGAATTCCGCATGGCCATGCGGCGCGGCGACCAGCTCCAGGTCGCTCGGCAGCATGTCGCGGGCGATCTGCATCGTCTCGTCGCCGTGGGCGTCCGGCGTCAGGATGCGGTAGGGCATGGCGCGTCTCCTCTGTGGGCGGGTTTCTTTTCCGGCCGGCATCGTAGCGACAGCGCGCCGCGCTCCCCAAGCGCAAAGTAGGGCGACGCTTGGGTTGCCGCTGCATAGCTCGTCCGTTACGCTCGGCTAACATCATTTGCGCGTATTCCCCACGAGGTCCCGATGTCCGACGAGAAAGAGCTTCTCGAATACCGTTTTATGAACCTGCACGAGTTCGTCACCGTCGCGCGGCAGAACCTCAACCGCAACAACTGGGACTATCTAATCGGCGGCTCGGAGACCGAGACGACGCTGGCGCGCAACCGCATGGCGATCGACGCGGTCGGCTTCCGCCCGCGCGTGTTGCGCGACGTCAGCGATGTCGATGTCTCGAAGGAGCTGTGGGGCAAGAAGCTGCGCATCCCGGTGCTGTGCGCGCCGGTCGGGTCTCTGGAGAATTTCGAGCCGGGCGGCGGCGCCACCGTCGGCGCGGCGACCGCCGAGTTCGGCAACGGCATCATCCTCTCCTCGGTGTCGCATCCGGGTCTGGAGGAGACCGCCAAGGCCAACGGCAACGGCTTCAAGATCTTCCAGCTTTACGTGCGCGGCGACGAGGCCTGGGTCGACGATCATGTGCGCCGGTCGTCGGACGCCGGCTACGACGCGTTTGCGCTGACCGTCGACACCGACAGCTATTCACGCCGCGAGCGCGACATCGCCAAGCGCCATGAGCGCCGCCGGGTACGGCCGGGCGACGCGCGCATCTATCAGGCGCGCTTCAACTGGAAGGACATCGACCGCATCAAGCGCCTCTCAAAAATCCCGGTGATCCTCAAGGGCATCGCGACGCATGAGGACGCGACGATCGCCGTGGAACACGGCGTCGACTGCGTCTATGTCTCGAACCATGGCGGCCGTCAGCTCGACCAGGGGGTCGGGTCGATGGATGTGCTGCCCGAGGTGGTCGAGGCGGTGGCCGGCCGTGCCAAAGTCATGATCGATGGCGGCTTCTACCGCGGCACCGACATCGTCAAGGCGATGATCCTCGGCGCCGACGCGGTGGCGTGTGGCCGGCTCTATGTCTATGGCCTCGCCGCCGCGGGCCGTGAGGGGGTCGTGCGGCTCTTCGAGATTCTCGAGGACGAAATCCGCATCTGCCTGTCGCTCTTGGGCGTTACCGGCTATGCGCAGCTCGACAAATCCTATGTCCGGCAGACGCGGACCCCGCTGACGCCGCATGTGCACAGCGTTTTCCCGCACCTCAACCTGCCAAAAGAGCATTATTAAAAGCGTTGACATCCGGTTTAGAGTTGACCTTAGACACTTAGAAGAACCGCTTGCTGGAGGGTCACAATGCCAATTCCGACGCGCGTCCAGTACCCCGCCGACATCGAGCCGCTGGTTCAGTTCATCGAAGATACGCCGCCGGCGGACATCATCGACAAGACCCTGGAAAAGCTGCGCGCCGGTACGCCGACCGAGACGATGCTGACCGCATCGGCCCTGGCGGTGACCCGCTCCTCCGACCTGCCGCCGGGTCATCACGGCGGCCCGCTGCACCCGCTGGCGGGGCTCTACGCGCTCTCGAACCTGGTGTCGCGCCTGGAAGGCGAGGACAAGTTCATCCCGGTCGTGCAGCACGTCGCGCTGTCGAACAAGCACGTCAACGCGCCGGAAACGAGCCCCTATCAGCTGCTCGAATTCGCGCCGATCGCCTTCAAGGATTTCGCAGCGGCCCAGAAGGCGTTTCTCCTGGCCTGCAGCCGCGGTGAGTCGCTCAAGGCCGACCACATCTTTCAGTGGATCTGGGACAACGCCGAGCCGATCGAGGCGTTCGACTTGCTGATGAGCATCGCGATCCCGAAGAATAACGTCGACGATCATTACTTCGTCTTCCCGGGCTACCTGTGGCGCTCGTTCGAGGCCGGCGTGCTCGACAAGCAATACCTCAAGCTGTTGATGCGCCCGACGGTGCGTTATGCGGCGCGCTTCCCGATCGCCCCGGCGCAGCCGGAACTCGATTCACTGATCAAGGACATGAAGCTCCTGGAGAAGGTGACCCGACAGGAGAGCGGCGACGACGAGACGGTCGCGGTCGGCCGGCTGGGCAAGAACATCGGGCAGGTCGAGGAATTTGCCGAAATCCCGGTGATGATCGCCAGCGCGCTGGCGAGGGGCTTGTCGCTTGACGGTGCGGGCGAAGCGCTGTCGATCGGCGCGGCGGGGCTGTTCACCCGCTCGCTCGGCGGAAACCCGATGGATGTCCACCTGCACACCAGCATCAATCTGCGGCGCTACCTGATCGGGCTGCCCGGGCTGGCATTGCGCAGCAAGCTGTTGCTGCTGATGAACTGGCATTTGGGCCCCGAAATCCGCTCGACGCAGATGCGCATGGAGCCGCCGGGCTCGCAGCCGGACATGGCCGCGGTCAAGGCCCTGCCGCCGCGCAGCCAGGAAGCGCTGCTCGACGCCATCACCCACAGCATCTACACCCAACCGCCGACCGACTGGTCGACGGTCTCCAATCTGGGCCTGATGCGCGCGGTGCCCGAGGTCAAGCACACGATCGAGCTGGCGGTGCAATACGTCGAAAACCGCTATGACCCGGAAGCGCTGATTGCGCGGCTCGCCGAGATTGTCTGCCACGACAATTTCACCGAGATGCACGCCTTCAAGCACCACAACGCGATCGTCGAGGAGTTTAAGAACACCCGCGATCCGTGGCGCTGGATGCACCTCGTCGCCGGCTGCCAGGCCGCGGCGATCTCGTTCGGCAAGAACATGGCGGTGTACGAGCAATACATCGACCTGCTGCACGCCGCCGAGTAGTCTCGCTTTAACCTACGGAAAGGCCTGTCCGGGACACCGGGCGGGCCTTTTCTTTGTCCAGCACGCCCCTCCCTTTGTCATTCCCGCGCAAGCGGGAACCCATGAACACGGACTTTTGCCAAATGAGCTCTGTCCGTGTTCAAAGGTTCCGAGTTCATCGCTTCGCGATGCCCCGGAATGACAAGGGTTTTGCTCCCGGTCGTGATTGCTTCGCTCCGCTCGCAATGACAGCATGGCCGCAACAGATGGGAGGACCGCCATGAACATGGACTTCACCGGCAAGGTCGCGCTGATCACCGGGGGCGGCGGCGGGATCGGCCGCGCCACCGCGCTCGCCTTCGCCAAATCGGGCGCCAAGGTCGTCGTCGTCGATCGTGACGCAGCGGCGGGCGAGGCGACCGCCGGCATCATCCGTCAGCAGGGCGGTGAGGCGAAATTCATCGCCGCCGACGTCACCAAATCGGCCGATGTCGCGAATTATGTGAAGGAGACGCTCGACGCGCACGGCCGCATCGACTGCTTCTTCAACAATGCCGGGATCGAGGGCAGCGTCGCGCACACCGCCGACTATGACGAGGCGGTGTTTGACCAGGTGATCGGCATCAACGTCAAGGGCGTGTTCCTCGGCATGCGGCATGTGCTGCCGGTGCTGCTGACGCAGAAATCCGGCTCTGTCGTGAACACCGCCTCGGTCGCCGGGCTGGTGGCGACCCCCGGGATGCCGGCCTATGTCGCCTCGAAGCACGCGGTGATCGGCCTCACCAAGACCGCCGCCGGCGAGGTCGCGCGCCAGGGCGTGCGGGTCAACGCGGTCTGCCCCGGCCCGGTTGACACGCGGATGATCCACTCGCTCGAAAAGATGCTGAGCCCGGACGACCCCGAGACCGTCAGCCGCAAATACCAGGCGGCCATCCCCTCCGGCCGCTACACGACGCCTGAGGAGATCGCCAACATGGTGCTGTTCCTGTCGTCCGATCTCGCGAGCAACATCACCGGCGCGCAATACGTCGTCGATGGCGGCCGCACCGCGACCGGCGGCGCCGTGACCCAGGCGATGCAGAACTAGAGCTTGCCGACCGCGTCGATGATCCCGGCTTCGGTCAGGATTTGGGGCAGCACCGTCGCGGTGCCGCTGCCGTCGTAGAGCAGATAGAGCGGCACGCCGCTGCGCCCGAAGCTTTGCAGGAATTGGGCGATCTCGGGGTCCTGCCGGGTCCAGTCGCCCTTGAGCGCAACAACATGGTGCGCCGCAAGCGCGTCGCGTACCGCGTCGCGGTCTAAGGTCACCCGCTCGTTGACGATGCAGGTCAGGCACCAAGCCGCGGTCAAATTCACAAACACCGGCTTGTGATCGGCGTTGAGCGCGGCGAGCCGCGCCGGGGTGAAGGCCTCGTAAGGCAGGCCGTCGCTCGCCAGCGGCGTCTTGCCGGCGGATGGCGTCAGCATCGCCGCCAGCCCCAACGCCCCCGCGAGGCCGAGGCCGGCCAGCCCGCCGCCGAGATAGCGCGTGCCCGCTGTCGCGAACCGCGTGCGGCCATAGACCCAGACCGCGAACCCGACCGCCACCAGCCCGAACAGCGCCATCAGCGAGCCATCGGGCCCGACCTCCTGGATCAGCACCCACACAAGCCACGCCGCGGTGCCGTAAAGCGCGAAGGCGAGCACCTGCTTCAAGGTCGCCATCCAGGGGCCCGGCCGCGGCAGCAGCCGCGCCGCACCGTGCACCAGGCTTGCCGCCAGCATCGGCGCCGCCATCCCGGCGCCGAGCGCGACAAAGATCGCCAGCGCCAATCCCGCCGGGGCGACCAGCGCAAAGCCGAGCGCCGCGCCCATAAACGGCGCGGTGCATGGGGTCGCGACTACCGTCGCCAGTACACCGGTAAAGAACGCGCCCACAAGCCCGCGGCGCTCAGCGAGCCCCCCGCCGACTCCGGCGAACCCGGCGCCGAACTCGGCGACCCCGGAAAGGCTCAGCCCCATCGCCAGCATAAGATAGGCGAGCAACGCCACGACCAGCGGTGATTGCAGCTGAAATCCCCAGCCGATCGCCGCGCCGCCTTCGCGCAGCGCGATCAGCGCCCCACCCAGCGCCGCGAAGCTCAGCACCACACCCGCCGCGTAGGCGATGCCATGATGATGGCGCTTTTCCGCATCGGCGGCCGCGAAGCTCAGCACCTTTAGCGACAGGATCGGGAAGACGCAGGGCATCAGGTTGAGAATGAGCCCGCCGATAAAGGCGAAGAGCACGGCCTGCCACGATCCGAGCGGGCCGCCCGCCGCCGTCACGGACGCGGCGGCGACCCGCGTCGCGCTGACGAGATAGCCGTGAGCGACGCCGTCGGCCCCACGCAGCACGAGCACGCCGGACAGTGTCGCCGGCACCGCGGCAGTCGGCCCGGTCGCCTTCTTCAGCACCAGCTGCAACCCGCCGTCGCGGTGCTCGACCTTCTCGTCCGCCGAATGGTCGATCGCGTTGTCGGCGTCCGGGAAAAATTCTCCTTTAGCGTTGCCGATATTTCCTATCGCCGCAGCCGGGACAATTAGTCGCAGCCCCTCGGTGTCGACCAGGAATTGGGCGGCGAACGGCGCGGCGAGGGGCAATTTCGCTCGCGCCTCGGCAAAGCGCGCCGCCTCGGCCGGGTCGGGCGCGCCGTTCCCGGCGGCAAGGTCGAGCGACACCCGCGCCTCGCCCGGAATGCAGATTTCCGAACAGACGAGATACTTGACCGTTGCCGCGATCGGCGGCTTGGCGTCGGCGGCGAGCCCCGCCGGCGCGGTCAGCTTCACCAGGAGATCGGTGCCGCCGGTGTAGCCGTAATTGGCGACCCCACCCTGCGAAAATCGCTCAGGAACCGGCCATTGGATGGCGCCCGCGGAAAAGCCTGGCGGCAGCGTCCAGTCGATCTCGGTCGGCAAGCCGGAATCGCCGGGGTTCTTCCAGTAGATGTGCCAGCCCGGCGCGATCGCCAAATGCAGGTCGGTCCACAGCGTGCCGCCCGCGCTTTCGGCATGGAGGCTCGGCCGCACCAGGTCGCTCGCCAGCGGCGGCGCGGCCGAGCCGGCGCGGCAACCCAGCATTACCAAAGCGAGAGCGGCAAGGACCACCAGCCCGCGTTTCACGGCGCGCCTGCCCAAAGGACGGGCATATTCGCATGCGACCCGGGCGCCGCCGCGAGATGCGCCTGATTTGAGATCATCTCCGTGCGTCACATCCACTTGACAACCAACATGCCCAATTTTACGGGAGGTCGAACCCCTCCCGGACCCCTTCCGCATGCTCGAAACCAAGCACGCCAGCCTCGACGGTCGTCTTGTCATCATCGGTTTCGGCAGTATCGGCCAAGGCGTGCTGCCGCTGATCCTGCGCCATATCAGCATCGCCCCTGAGAATATCACGATCGTCACCGCGGAGCCGCGCGGCAAGAGTGTCGCCGAGCAATATGGCGTGAAGTTCGTCGAGACGGTGCTGACCCGCGACAATTACCGCGCCGTGCTCGACCCGCTGCTCGGCCGTGGCGACTTCCTGCTCAACGTCTCGGTCGAGGTCGCGAGCGTGGCGCTGATCGGCCTGTGCCAGGAAAAAGGCGCGCTCTATCTCGACACCTGTATCGAGCCATGGCCGGGCGGCTACACCGACCCCAACCTGACCGCGTCCGAACGCTCGAATTATGCGCTGCGCGAAAGCGCGCTGGCCTTGCGCCAGCGCTATGCCGGCGGGTCGACCGCCGTGCTGACGCATGGCGCAAATCCCGGCCTCGTGTCCCATTTCGTCAAGCAGGCGCTGATCGATATGGCGCGCGCCGACAACCCGGCCGCCGCCATCCCCGGCGATCGCGCCGGCTGGGGGCGGCTCGCCGAGCGGCTCGGGGTCAAGGTCATCCACATCGCCGAGCGCGACACGCAGGTCGCGTCGATCCCGAAATCGGTGGGCGAATTCGTCAACACGTGGTCGATCGACGGCTTTTTCAGCGAAGGCTCACAGCCGGCCGAACTCGGCTGGGGCTCGCATGAGCGGCATTTCCCGGAAGACGGGCGGCGGCACGAATTCGGCGGCGGCGCGGCGATCTACCTAATGCGGCCGGGCGCCAGCATGCGGGTGCGCAGCTGGACGCCGCTCGAGGGTCCCTATACGGGTTTCCTCATCACCCATAGCGAATCGATCTCGACCGCCGATTATTTCACGGTGCGGGACGGCGACCGGGTGCGTTATCGGCCGACGTGCCACTACGCCTATCATCCGTGCGACGATGCGGTGCTGAGCGTGCACGAGTTGGGCGGCAAGAACTGGGAGCTGCAGCCCGACAAGCGGCTGATGATGGACGAGATCATCGACGGCATCGACGAGTTGGGCGTGCTGCTGATGGGACATGCCAAGGGCGTCTATTGGTACGGTTCGCGGCTCTCGATCGACCAGACCCGCCGTATCGTGCCGCACAACAACGCCACCTCGCTGCAGGTCACCGCGGCGGTGCTGGGCGGCATGGTGTGGGCGATCGAGCATCCGCGCGCCGGGCTCGTCGAGCCCGAGGAACTCGATTTCCAGCGCATCCTCGAAGTCGCCGGGCCCTATCTCGGTGATGTCGTCGGGGTGTGGGGCGACTGGACCCCGCTGCAGGACCGCGAGCGGCTTTTCCCCGAGGATCTCGACCGCGACGATCCGTGGCAGTTCAAGAACATCCGCGTCGTCTAACATAGCGCGGATATGAGGTCGCGTTTCTGGCTTGCGGTGATGATCGTCTACGCCGTCATCGGCTTTGTCGACGGCGCGCATCATTTCCTGTCGCCGCCGGCCGGCACGC
>DATMLO010000060.1:0-24698 GCA_035570495.1 Allostellaceae bacterium
ACCGCATCGACAATCGTGCCGGTGGCGAGCGCCGACCATGGCACCACCCGCTCCATCGCGCACAGAAACACCGCCCGCCGCGGCGTCCGCGCCTAGCGTTCAAACCCCACCGTCGCCAAGCTCAGCCGCTTCATCCCCCAACCCTTGCGTGCCTTCTCCCCAATACGCACTATACCATCACCGCCGGCCGATGGCTTTTGCAGAGTGTCCTTAAAGTAGCCGCCTTCCCGGTGGCACCACAATAGGCATCGACGAGGAACTGGACGAATATATTGAATGCGTGCATTTTACGCCGCCCGCCAGTGTCCTTGCCGCGCGATTGTTTTAGTTCACGAGTCAGACTTGCATAGTCGCTCAGCTCTTTGAGTCCTGAGATTGATTTGGGCTTATGGCGACCCTCCCAAAGACATGACGCGTCGAGTGCGGCCGACAGCCGTTCCAATGCTTCCACCGCTGCCGTTAAGCTGCTGCCCGCGTCGGCGGTTTGTGGTTGGTGGTGAGCAGCATCAACAGAGCATCGATAATAGCCTCGCGAAAAGCGGGGTTTGGCTGGTCCAGGCCGACCGCCCGTTCGCAGCTGACGAGTTCAGTCTCCGTAAGAGCCGAACGGTAGAATTCAGCAAGATCCTCCGAAAGGTCTGGGATGTCCCGAATCCCAGCGACGTTTCTACGCGCGCCGTCGGGGAGCTTGCGGTTGCCACTCATCGGCTGGCCCTCATCGGCACAATGTTCTCGCCGTCCGCCCCATCGCAGAACCTCGCCCAAGCCTCGGCGAGCTGGCGCCGTTTGTCGAACAGATCGCCGCGCCTGTATGCCGCTTCGACCCGGTCGCCGACCGCATGGGCCAGCGCCATTTCCCGGACTTCGGCGGGGAAGTTCGTACACTCGGCCGACCAATCGCTGAAAGAGCTGCGAAAGCCGTGGGCGGTCAAATCGGAGCGGCCCATCCGCCTCAGCAACATCAGCATCGCCATGTTGCTGATCGGCCGCCCGGCTCGGCCGCCGGGGAAAACATGCTCGCCCTCCCGGATCGCGGCCATGCCCCGCAGGACCGCCAGTGCTGCCTCGCTCAGCGGCACATGGTGCTCTTTCCCGGCTTTCTTCATGCGCTCGGCCGGAACAATCCATAGCCGGCCTTCCAAATCGATTTCAGCCCACGTCGCGCCGATCGCCTCGCCGGTGCGCGCTGCGGTCAAGATCGCGAATTCGAGCGCGCTGGCGCCGACGCCCTCTTGCTCCCGCAGCTCCGCCATAAAGGCAGGCAGTTCGCCATAGGGTAGCGCCGGATGATGTTCGACCCGCCGCACCTTCGACCGCGCCGGCAGCAGGTTTTCGATATGTCCTTTCCATCGGGCCGGGTTTTCGCCGTCTCGGTAGCCCCGCGCCTTCGCCCAATCGAGAACAGTCTCGATCCGACCGCGCACCCGGCTCGCGGTTTCCGGTTTCACGTTCCAAATCGGCTCGATCGCCTTCATGACGAGCCCGGTGTCGACCGCCTGCACCGGCATCTCGCCCATGATCGGATAGACATAGCTGCCGAGCGTCGCCGGCCACTGCGCCGCATGCTTGGGGTTGCGCCAGCCGGCGCGATTGGCGGCGATGTAGGCTTCGGCGCATTGGCGGAACGTCATCGCCTTCGCATCGGCGAGCCTGGCCGCGAGCCTGCTCGCCTTCCGTTCCTCGATCGGGTCGAGCCCGTCAAGACGCTGCTGGCGCGCCTTGCGCGCCTTGTCGCGCGCGTCCGCCAGCCCGATTGTCGCGAGCGACCCGAGCCCCATTTCCCGCAGCCGGCCGTTGACGCGATAGCGGAACACCCAACTCGCCCCGCCCGGCGTCACCTGCAACCATAGGCCTCCGCCGTCGCCGTGGTAGGATCGCGCGCCGGTGCTTCTCGCCAGCGCTCCGACCGTGACCGCCGTGAGCTTGCCTGTCCGCATACCCATCCGCCGCCTCCCGCACCCGTACCCATACGTACAAGGCGATAGATAGCGAATGGTGGCGAATGTAGCAAGAGTCAAG
Organism: Allostellaceae bacterium; assembly: GCA_035570495.1. Lineage (GTDB taxonomy): Bacteria > Pseudomonadota > Alphaproteobacteria > ATCC43930 > CGMCC-115725 > DATARH01. The sequence continues at coordinate 2,020 of DATMLO010000060.1, forward strand.
ATACGGAAATTTATGGATTTATGAACGGTGGCGAACAAATACGAAGGCGGAGAAAATGGACACCCCATCCGCCAATTCCGCCCGGCGCGGGGTTGGGTTGTTCGAGTAGCGGTGAAAGCGCCGGGTCTGCTGGAGAAGAGAGATGGCATTATCCGCATCGAGCCGCTTCCCGCTCACCGCCGATCTCGAGATATGCCGGCTGCTCAATGGGATGTGGCAGGTTTCGGGCGCCCACGGGGCGATCGAGCCGGGGCGGGCGGTCGAGGACATGCTCGCCTATCACGGTGCCGGCTTTACCACCTGGGACCTTGCCGACCATTATGGCCCGGCCGAGGATCTGGTCGGCGCGTTCCGCCGCCGGCTTGCTGCCGCCCGCGGCGCCGACAGCCTGTCAGAGATCCAGGCATTCACCAAATGGGTGCCCTATCCGGGGCCGATGACCAGGCGCGCCGTCGAGGACGCGGTCGACACCTCGCGGCGACGGATGGGCGTCGACCGGCTCGATCTCTTGCAATTTCATTGGTGGGACTACGCCGATGCGGGCTACCTCGACGCGCTCGAGCATCTCGCCGATTTGCGCGAGGAAGGCAAGATCCGCCATCTGGGGCTGACCAATTTCGACACCGAGCGGCTGGGCCTGATCGCCGGGCGCGGCGTCGCCATCGTCTCGAACCAGGTGCAATATTCGCTGATCGACCGCCGGCCCGAAATCCGCATGGCGCCGTTCTGCCGCGACCATCGGATCACGCTCTTGGCCTACGGCGCCGTGCTCGGCGGCTTGCTGTCGGAGCAATGGCTCGGCCGGCCGGAGCCGCACCGGGCCGAGTTCGGCACCGCCTCGCTGCAGAAATACAAGAACATGATCGACGCCTGGAGCGGCTGGCCGCTGTTCCAGGAATTGCTCGCGGTGCTGAAGAACATCGCTGACAAGCACCGGGTCGGCATCGCCAATGTCGGGATGCGCTATGTGTTGGACCGTCCGGCGGTGGCCGGGGTCATCGTCGGCGCCAGGCTCGGCCTGGCCCAGCACCGCGCAGCGAATGCGCGGGTCTTCGGTTGGTCGCTCGACGACGGCGATCTCGCGCTGATCGAGACGGTGCTCGCCCGATCGCGCGACCTGATGACCGTGATCGGCGATTGCGGCGACGAATATCGCCGCTAGGAGCCTATCTGGATAGTGGAAAGATCTCTTTACCCGATCTCGTCGCGGCGGGTACGAGCACACTCAAACGCTCAGGACGAAACCCGCGTACCCGTTGACGGCGACCGCGGCGCAGGTCTCGCGGTAGCGCGCCATGCCGCCGGGATAGGGCATAAAGACCCGCGGCTTTCCGGGTATGTTGGCCCCGAGATACCACGAATGCTTCGCTTGCGGCAGCAGCGTCGCGTTTGCCGCTTCGTTGACGTGAGCCACCCAACGGTCCACCGCCTCGGGCGTCGGCTCGATGCGCTCGAAGCCGTGGCTGCGCATATCGGCGATGCAGGCGGTGATCCACTCGACATGCTGCTCGATCGCCACCGGCATGTTGCAGAGCACGGACGGGCTGCCCGGACCGGTGATCGTGAACAAATTCGGGAAGCCGGCCGCCTGCAGCCCCAAATAGGTGCGCGGGCCGGCCTGCCACGCCTCGCGCAACGCGAGCCCGTCGCGGCCGCGGATGTTCATCCGCAGCAGCGGGCCGGTCATCGCGTCGAACCCGGTGGCGAACACGATGATGTCGAGCCTGTGCTCGATGCCGTCGCGCGTCTCGATGCCGTCGCGGGTGATGCATTCGATCGGCGCCGCGCGGACATCCACCAGGGTGACGTTTTCGCGGTTGAATGTCTCGAAATACCCGGTGTCGATCGGCGGCCGCTTGGTGGCGAACGGATGATCGATATCCGCGAGCTTGGCGGCCGTCGCCGGATCCTTCACCACGTCCCGGATCTTCTGGCGGATGAAGTCGGCCGCGGTGTCGTTGGCTGCCTTGTCGATCAGCAGGTCGCGGAATGCGGCACGAAATTGCAGCCCGCCCTTGTCCCAGCCCGCCTGATAGATTGCCTGTCGCTCCTCGGGCGTGACGTCGTGCGCTGAACGGTCGCAGATCGCGAACGGGTGCCCGTTTGGAGTGGCGTGCATCACCTGCCGCAGCTCGGCGGCGTTCTCCTTCGCCCAACGCTTGAATTCCTCGGTCAACGGCGCGTTGCGCGCCGGGATGCTGTAATTCGCGGTGCGTTGGAAGACCGTAAGGTGCGCCGCGGTCTGTGCGATCACCGGAGCGGCCTGGATGCCGGTCGATCCGGTGCCGATCATGCCGACCCGCTTGCCGGTGAAGTCGACGCCCTGATGCGGCCATCGCCCGGTGTGGTGCCAGGCGCCGGCGAACTGATCGAGCCCCGGTATATCCGGGATATTGGCCGCGGACAGGCAGCCGACGGCGGTAATCAGGAACTTGGCGTCATAGCGCTCACCGGCCGCGGTACGCACCTGCCAGCGGTTCGCCGCCGCGTCGTAATCGGCGGCGGTCACCCGCGCGCCGAAGCGGATGTCGCGGCGCAAGTCGAAGCGGTCGGTCACATGATTGAGGTAGCGCAGGATCTCCAGCTGCTCCGGGTAGCGTTCCGACCAGGTCCATTCCTGGAGCAGCTCATCGGAGAAGTAGTAGGCATAGGAATGGCTTTCGGAATCACACCGAGCGCCCGGATAGCGGTTCCAGTACCAGGTGCCGCCCACCCCATCGCCGGCCTCGAGCAATTGCACCCTGAGGCCGAGCCGGTCGCGCAGGCAGTGCAGCTGGTAGAGGCCGGAAAAGCCGGCGCCGACGATCAGCGCGTCGAAGCTATGGGCGTCAGCGGGTGGTGCGGTTATCGGGTGCGTGTCGTCCTCAGGCATCGAAGCTCCGGGTCGAAAATCGGTCTGGGGTGGAACCTTAGCGTGGACTGGAGAAGATGCCGCGCAGCCATGCGCAGGCTTTGTTCATCGCGGCCCCGGCCTGGTCGACGACGCCGACCCAAAACATGAAGCCGTGGTTGACGCCGTCGTAACGCGTCAGGGCGGTCGGCACCCCGGCTGCGCCGAGCTTCTCCGCATAAAGCTCGCCCTCGTCGCGCAGCGGGTCGTATTGGGCGGTGATCACGAGCGCCGGCGGTAGTCCGGACAGATCCGGCGCGCGCAGCGGGCAGGCGTGCGGATGCGCGGCCTCTGCCGCGTCCTTCAGATAATGCGCCCAGAACCACTTCATCGTATCGCGGGTGAGCCCGTATCCCTCGGAGTTCTCGTCGTAGGAAGGAGTGCCGGGCGTGTGGTAGTCGGTCACCGGATAGAGCAGCAGCTGACCGCATAAGGCCGCACCGCCTTCATCGCGCAGCCGCAGCGCGGTGACTGCCGCCATGTTGCCGCCGGCGCTGTCGCCTCCCACCACGATGCGGCTCGCATCGGCGCCGAGGTCGGCGGCGTGCGCCGCGGCCCAGCGCGTCGCATGGAGACAATCGTCGATCCCGGCTGGAAACTTGTGCTCGGGGGCCAGCCGATAGTCGACGGACGCCACAACGCAAGCAGCGCCGGCGCACAGATTGCGACACATGCCGTCATGCGTGTCGAGACTGCACAGCACGAACCCGCTGCCGTGATAGAACACGAGCAGCGGGAACGGACCGGCGCCGTGCGGCGTGTAGATGCGCAGGCGCAGCGGCACGCCCGGCCCCGCAATGGTCTCTTCGCGGACGCCGGCGATGTCGGCTGGGCGCGCCATCAGGCCGATGCGCGCCTCGTACTGCGCGCGCGCCACCGCGATCGGCAGGGTATGCGTCGCCGGTACGCCAGCGCCCTTGTCGAGCAGTGCCTGGATCTGCGGATCGACCGGCATAGCGTCTTCAGCGAGCGGCCGAAAATTACTGCGCTGCGTTGGCCATCGGCGCCGCGCGGGCCAGCGAAAACCGGTCGAGCACCTGCCCCGGGCCCTTGACCAGCCGCGCGTAGTCCTTGCCGTCGAACACGCGGACGCCGTTGACGAAGACGCCGTGCACGCCGATCGGATCGCGCAGCGTGCGCGTACCACCGGCAGGCAGATCGCTGATCCGGCGCGACGCCGAGATGCCGACCGTTGCGGGGTCGAACAGCAAGAGGTCGGCATGGGCGCCAACCGCGATATGGCCGCGGTCGGGGATGCCATAAAGCCCGGCCTGATGGCTCGTCAGTCGCCGCACCCCCTCCGGAAGGTCGAAGGCGCCGCGCTCGCGCACCCAATGGCCGAGGAAATAGAGCCCGAACCCGGCATCGCACAGATAAACCAGATGCGCGCCGGCGTCGGACAGCGCGATGACCCCGGCCTGGTGCTTGATCAGCGGCTCGACGCCGTCGTCGACCGCGTTGAAGAAGCGGCCGATCAGCCCGGTGTCGAGGTCCTCCTCGAGGCCGAGATCGAGCAGCACGTCGAGCGGGTCGCGCCCGATGGCGTGCGCGATGTCGGCGATCGTGCGGTTGGCCAGGCCGGCATTCTCCGGCTTTACCGGTGCGGCGACGATGACCCGCTGCCAGTTGCCCTGGAATACGGTCCCGGGCTTCGGATTGCGAAGATCGGCGCGGAAGGCCTCGCGAAAGCTCGGGTCGCGGAACACCGCTTTGAGCTCGTCGCGGTCAAAGGCCTTGATCGGGTCGAACGCCGGGTGGCTGTAGAACGGATAGGCGCTCGCCAAGGTGAAATCGAACGACAGCGGCTGACAGGTTATCTGGATGAAGAGCTCGTTGCCGCGCGACTGGGCCGCGGCGCAAGCGTCGAACACGCCCAGCGCCCGGTCGGGGTGCTGCTCGTTGTAGAGCGCTATGGCGGTGCTCATGAAGATGCGGCGGCCGTGCCGCGCGGCGATCTCCTCCATCGTCTTGGGCGTGATCGGTCCGGACGAGATCTCGACGACGCCGCGGCCCGGCCCGCCCATCGCCCCGACCAGCGCGTCGAATTCCGACAGATCGCTGATCGTCGACGGCATCGGGACGCCGCCCCAGCCCGAATGGTTCAGCGAATAGGAGGCGCCGAGCCCGATGGCGCCCTGGTCCATCGCCTCGGCGACGAGGCGCGTCATCTCGGCCAATTCCGCGGCGGTCGGCTCTTTGCGGACCGAGGCCTCCTCGCCCATAACGGCGGTGCGCACCGCCGAATGCCCGACCAGCACCCCGAGGTTCATGTAGGGGCCGCGGCTGCGCAGCATGCCCATGTATTCGGCGAAGGACTGGAAGCGCCAGTCGATGCCGGCGCGCAGCGCGTCGAGGTCCATGCCCTCGACGACGGCGAGGTTGCGCATGATCATGTCGCGCAGCGGCGGCGGGCTCGGCACGATCCCGAAGCCGCAATTGCCCATTACCGCCGTGGTGACGCCGAGCGAGGGCGACGGCGACAAGGTCGGGTCCCAGGTGACCTGCGCGTCGTAATGCGTGTGCAGATCGATGATGCCCGGCATCAGCGCGAGCCCGCCGGCATCGACGATCTCGGCGGCGTCCTTGCCGACCTCGCCAAGCGCGGCGATCCGTCCGTCCTTGACGGCTATGTCGGCGCGGATCGGGTCGTGCCCGAGCCCATCGACCACAATGGCGCCGCGGATCACGAGGTCATGCATCGCCGTCTCCTCTGCTGGCTCGAAAATGCCCGATACCCCAGGCGTCCATTCGTCGTCTATAGAAGACAAATGATTTGTATTGCGATTACTGGTTGGATGCGTATCATGCTGTCGCGCATGGGTCAATGCGCTTGATCAGGGTACCAGATGGACAGGCCGCAGCCAGCGGATTCCACGACCGGGACCGTCTCGGTAAAGGCGCTGGAACGCGCGCCGAGCGGCGTCACCGGTGGGAGCGGCATGACCGGCGAGAGCGTGGTGGCCGTCGATCCCGGCGCAAGCAGACCGGGCAAACCGGTGGGCGCGGTGGTGGCGGCGGCCAAGGTGCTGCGGGCGCTGCACACCTCGGAGCGGTCGCTGAATGCGAGCGAGGTCGCCCGCGCCGCGGGGCTGCACCGCGGGACCGCGTACAACATCCTGCGAACCCTGCGAGCCGAGGGCCTGGTCGGCTACGACGAGGCGACGCGCAGCTATTCGGTGAGCCTGCTCATTCTCGAGCTCGCGCACGGCGTTCTGCGGCGCAGCGGGCTGATGGACCTGGCGCGCCCGCTGATGCACGCGGTTTCCGACGCGCACGGCGTATCGGTTTATCTGTCCAAGGTCCTGGGCCCGTCTTCTCTGCTGCTGCTCGACTGGGTCGGCGCGGCGGTCAGGACCGACCTTTACGTCGCGGTAGGGCGCGAGTTTCCCGGCCCTGCGGGCGCTTCGGGCGTGATCATGGCGGCGTTCGGAAACAGCAGCGAGGCGGAGCTCGAAGCGCTGTTCGCGCAGGTGACCTGGTACCAAAAGCCGTCCTTTCCCGATTTCCTGGCGCGGGGCAAGGAGGCGAGGCAAGCCGGCGTCGCGGTGGATCGCGGCGCCATGTTTCAAGGCGTCACGCAGGTGTCCGTCCCGGTGCTGTCGCCGTCTTGGGAGCTGCTGCTGATCCTGACGGCGGCCGGGCACGCACACGACCTCGACGGCGATGTTATGGCATCGCTCAGCCGCGCGATGCGCTCGGCGGCGGCGAGGCTGTCCGAGAGCGCGCGACTGCTGCGTCTTGGTTGACCGTGTGGCCGCGTCGGGGTTTCCCTAAAGCATCAGCGCAAGGAATAACAGCATGGCTTCTTGGCAGGCGGCGGCGCAAAAGGCTTCGACCGACCCGAGCACGCATTTTGACGCGATCATCATCGGCGCCGGCGTTTCCGGCCTCTACCAGCTCTACAAGCTGCGCGAGCTCGGCCTCAAGGTGCTGGTATTCGAGACCGGCACCGGCGTCGGCGGCACCTGGTACTGGAACCGCTATCCCGGCGCCCGCTTCGATTCGGAGAGCTATACCTACGGCTACTCCTTTTCGCCGGAGCTGCTGGAGGAATGGGATTGGGCCGAGCGCTTCGCCCCGCAGCCGGAGACGGAGCGCTATCTGAACCATGTCGCCGACAGGTTCGACTTGCGTCGCGACATCCAGTTCCGGAGCCGTGTGGCCGCCGCGCACTACCAGGAAGAAACGCGCAGCTGGGACGTCATGCTGGAGGATGGCCGGCGCTACTGCACGCGCCTCTTGATTACCGCCATTGGCGTGCTCTCGGCGCCGACCATGCCGCGCATCGCCGGCGTCGACACTTTCGAGGGCCAGTCCTGCCACACTCACTACTGGCCCAAGGAGGGGGTGAGCTTCGACGGCAAGCGCGTCGCGGTGATCGGCACCGGCGCCACCGCGGTGCAGACGATCCAGGAAGTGGCCAAGACCGCCGGCCAGCTGACCGTGTTCCAGCGCACCCCACAATGGTGCGCGCCATTGCACAACGACCGGATCGGCGCGGACGAGATGCGCCGCATCCGGGCCGGCTATCCCGAGATCTTCGCGCGCTGCGGCGACACCCCGGGCTGCTTTATCCACGCCCCCGACCCGCGCGCCACCCACGAGGTAACGCAACAGGAACGCGAGGCATTCTGGGAAAAGCTCTACGCCGAGCCCGGCTTCGGCATCTGGCAGGGCAATTTCCGCGACATCCTGGTGGACCGCGAGGCCAATGCGCTGGTCTCGGATTTCATCGCACGCAAGATCCGCCAGCGCGTCAAGGACCCGGCGGTGGCCGAGAAGCTGATCCCGAAGAATCACGGCTTTGGCACCAGGCGAGTGCCGCTCGAAACCCGCTACTACGAGGTCTACAACCAGCCCAACGTCACGCTCGTCGACATCAACGAGACGCCGATCGAGCGCATCACGCCGAGCGGCGTCAAGACCAGCGATGCCGAGTACGAGTTTGACCTGATCATCTATGCGACCGGCTTCGACGCGATCACCGGCAGCTTCGACCGGATCGACATCCGCGGAGTCGACGGCTGCCGGCTCAAAGACAAGTGGAAATCAGGGCCGCAGACCTTTCTCGGCATCCTGGTCGAGGGCTTCCCCAACATGCTGATGGTGATGGGCCCGCACGCCGGGCTCGGCAACTTCCCGCGCGCCGCCGAATACAGCGTCGATTGGGTGACCGGCCTCGTCCGCCATGCGCACGACCGCGGCCTCACGCGCATCGAGCCGACCTCCGCCGGCGTCGCCGAGTGGACCAGCCACGTCATGGCGATGGGCGAGGGGCTGCTGATGAACGAGATCGATTCGTGGATGACCGGCGTCAACCGCAACGTCGAGGGCAAAGAGACCCGCAAGATCATGCGCTACAGCGGCGGCCACCCCGCCTTTCGCGAGCATTGCGACGCGGTTGCGGCCGACGGATATCGCAAGCTGTCGCTGGCTTAGGCGCCTACTGGTTGCGCAGACGGCGGGTGGCGCGCCTCATTCCCGCAGCATCGCCGCGACCTGGTCGAGGCTGCGGATGCGCGCGTACATTTTCATTGCCTTGTCGAGGCTGTAGGCGTGGGCGGCCGGGTCGCCGCTCCAGCAGCATTCGCGCACCACAACAGCCTTGAGGTCGAAGTTGAAGGCCTCGCGCACACTCGTCTCGACGCCGCGATTGGTGGCGCCGCCGCCGATGATGATCGTGTCGCGCCGCAGCATGTGCAGCAGTTCGGCGACGCCGGTTCCGTAGAACGCGCTCGGCCTGCGTTTGAGGAAGACGTAATCCTCGGGGCGCGGCGCGATCTCGTCGGGGAAGCCGGCCTCCGGCGTGCCCTCGATACCATTGGTGAGCGACGGCACGCCGGTCTGCGCCGAGAGATCGGTCGGCAATATGACGACATCGGCGCCATCGGCGCGGCTGACCGGCGTCGTATAGATCACCGGCACGCCCGCCGCCCGAGCGGCGGCGATCATCTGCACCCAGGCCTCGAGCACGGGGCGCATCGCGGCCCGGCGTGCGGGATCCGACGGCGTCAGCGCGCGGCGGCAAACGTCGTACGCGATCAGCGCCGTCCGGCGCCGATCGATGCGTTCGAGTTCGGGCATCGCAGCCTTCCTCACCTGAGAGCGGGACGGCATTCCCGCAGGCGCCGTGGTAAATGTGGGCGGAAAGCGCTGTCAAGCCCGTGACTATTGCCGCCGCGCCGGTGCGGACGACCATCATGACGACGGGGATGGTGACGCGGCGGCTCGGCCTCGGAGCGACCTCATCCGGGTCGGCCAAGGGTTTCGAATGCCGGCCGGCCGCCACCTATCCCGCCGTGCCGAGGGCCAACACCGAAATATCTGGGAAGACGGAATAGTAGCCCGAGCACGAACACCGCGAAGCGAGCGCCAGCCCGGCCCGAGCGCCGCGGCCGCAGCGCACCAGGGCCACGGCCGAGCGCGGCAGGATCAGGCGGCGGCTCTTTCGCGCTGGCTGCTCGTTACGCGGGCCAGCATCGCAGCGGCGTTGCGGTGCAGGATCTGCTCGCGCGCGTCCTCGCCGATCTGCGCTTGCGCCAGCGCCTTCCTGGTCCAGTCGCAGCCGAACTCGGTGCCGTCGGTGCCGCATACGATGCGCTCGGCGCCGTAGAGGCTCACCGCCGCCTCGATCGCGCGCGGGCCGAACGAGTTGCAGTCGACGTACACCCCCGCCTTGCGGAAGCGCGACGACGGCAGCTCCTCGCTCGGCGTGTCGAGCAAAGAGCGGTGGTCCATCCGCTCGACCTCGTAGGGAATGTTGCCGCCCAGATTGTGAACGTGGACCATCGCGTCGGGGTAGTCCGCGAGATAGTCGGTCAGCGACAGCGTCACCATCACCGAGGACAGGCTCGCCTGCATATCGAGCGTGCCGTTTCGGCGGCGCGCATTGTCGGTGTCGCCCGCGACCTTGGGGAAAGCGTCGCCCGGCCGCGGTCCGTGGTGGATGAACAGCACCGCGCGGTGGCGGTTCGCCACGTCCAGGAGCGGACGCATCGCTTCGGCGTCACTGCGCGTGAGGAAGCCGTTGCCCGGTATTTGCGCGCCGATCATGCCCGGCAGGCCGAGAGCCCGCTCGAGCTCGGCGGCCGCGGCGGAAATGTCCATCAAGGGCAGTGCCGCATAGGCGGCGAAGCGGCCGGGATGCTCCTCACAAATCGCGGAGAGCCCGTCATTGACGCTTCGGCACAGCGGGCCGGCCACTTCCAACGGCTGGGACTCGATCCAGCAGAACGAGCCGAGGAGCGACAGCACGCTCGTCTCGACCCCCTGGCGGTCCATGCGAGCGAGATGGAAATCGACGTCATCGAAGGCCTCGGCGAGCGGCGCTTCGCCCATGCGCGGGGCCTTCAGCACCTCGACGCCGTCCTGGTTGCGCAGGATGCGCGGTTCCCTGGTCCGCGCGCGCAAGGCGTCGGCGACTTCCGCGGGCCGCCAATGGGTGTGCATGTCGATCATCATGGCTGTCTCCTCCAAGGGCCTTCCGGCAGCTTAATCCCACGGTGGTTCCGGCGCAAAGCACGACAACCGTCGAGATCGATCGACCAAGCTCGCGGCCCCTGAGCTTCGCTGTCGGGGTTCCGGCTGCGGTTCGCAGCAGATTGACCGAACCAAATAGGCGATTTATGGTTCTACTCTAGGACGAAAACGAGACGCCTGATTGACGCCAGCATCCGAAGATACTGCGAGCGGCAAGGTAGGCCGGTCAGGGGACCAAGATATGAGCAGCTTCAGTCGATCAAACAGGCGGGCCGGCCCGCCGGCGCCACCCACCATACGCGGACGACCCTGCGATGCTCCGATATGGCGGATCATCGTGGCGGCCGGGGCGTTGTGCGCGGCCTCTCCCGCTGCCGTTCAAGCTGCCCCTGATCCGTGCACGGGTGTCGGGGTTGTCACCTGTTCGGGCAACCAGTCCGAGGGTGTCGACAATCCGCCGCCGGGAACGACCGTCCTCAACGTCAATTCACTGACCAGCACTATCGCTCCGGCGATCGGAAGCGGGCAGCCGGGAATCTTGTTCTTCGGCTCCGGCAATATAACGCTCAATAGCGCGACAGGCCGGTTCGGGATAATTACGTCCGACGATTTTGTCGATGGCATCATTGCGCAAAGCGACGGCGGGGTCAAAGTAACCAGCTCGGGCAATATCGCCGTCAAAGGCCTCTTTGCCAATGGGATCAATTTGCTCTCCTTTTCGGGCGGGGCAATAAACCTCACATCGTCGAGCGACATTTCCCTCGCACAGGGCGGAAACGGCCTCCTCGCCTATAGCGATGGTCCGGTCGCCTTGACTTCCTCGGGCGGTATTTCGGTGACCGGTGACGGCACCGGGATCAATGCAACTGCCGGGAACCTTGTCACAGTAAGCTCGTCAGGCCCGATCTCGATAACCGGCGACGGCGACGCGATCGATGCGGCCGATATCGGCGGCCCGTCCGGCGCGGGCGGCGTCACGGTGAATTCCTCGGGCGCCATAAGCTTGGCGGGTAACGCCGCAATCGGGATCAACGCCTCCTCCGAAGACACCGACCCGGTCAATGTCACGTCGTCGAGCAACATCTCCCTTCTCAACGGCGGCGCCGGTATTTCTGCGTCCGGCTCGGGCGCGATTACCGTCAACTCCTCAGGCGCAATTTCCGTCAAGGGTGACGCAGGCGCCGGGATCGTCGCTGGATCGGACGGAGCCGGGACCGTCGATGTCACATCATCAGGCAACATATCGGTCGCGGGCGACGGTCTCGCGATTATCGCGGTTTCCGTTGGTGGGGCCGCCAATGTCACGTCGTCGGGGACTCTGCTGCTGGGCGGCAGCGGCATCGGGATCAGTGCGATCGGCGGGACCGATGCAAGCGTGATCTCGTCGGGCGGCATCTCGATTGGCGGCGACGGTAATGCGATCAGTGCCATCTCCGATACCGGCACCGCCAACGTCAAATCGTCGGGCAGCGTCTCGCTGGGAGGCAGTGGCGCCGCGATTCTTGCTTTTTCCGCTGGCGGGGACGCGAACGTTACCTCGACGGGGAATATGTTCGTCGTCGGCAACGGCAGCACCGGGATTGATGCCGAGGGAAACCTCGCAGGGATCAACTCCTCGGGCAATATTTCCCTGGCCAATAGCGGCACCGCGATCAGCGCATCCGGCGCGAACGGGGCCACCGTGAATTCGTTAGGCGGCATCGCGATCGGCGGCAGCGGCGACGCGATCGATGCGAGTTCAGCGGGCGGAACCGCCAACGTCACGTCAACGGGGAGCATATTCATCGGCGGCAACGGCACCGGGATCAGTGCTCAAGGAGACCTCGCCGAGGTCAGCTCCTCGGGCAACATTTCCGTCGCGAACGGCACCGGGATCAGCGCATCCGGCCCGAACGGGGCCACCGTGAACTCGTCGGGCATCATCGCGATCGGCAGTAATGGCAGCGCGATCGATGCGTCTTCCACGGGTGGCGCCGCTACCGTCACATCCGCGGGGAACATCTTCATCGGCGGCAATGGCACCGGGATCGATGCCGAGGGCAACCTCGCCCAGGTCAACTCGTCGGGCACCATCTCGCTGGCGAATGGCGGCACCGGGATCAGCGCAGCCGGCGGGAGCGGGGCCGGCGGCGCCGCCGACGTCACCTCCTCGGGGAATATATTCATCGCCGGCAATGGCACCGTCACCGGGATCGATGCCGAAGGAAACCTCGTGCAGGTCAACTCGTCGGGCGGCATTTCCCTCGCGAATGGCGGCACCGGAATCACCGCATCCGGCGGGAGCGGGGCCACCGTGAGCGCGTCAGGCGCGATTGCGATCGGCGGCAACGGCGATGCGATCGATGCCGCTTCAGCGGCTGGCGCCGCCACTGTCACCTCGTCGGGGACGATATTCATCGGCGGCACCGGCACCGGGATCGCTGCTCAGGGCAACCTCGCGCAGGTCAACTCGTCGGGCAACATTTCCCTGGCGAACGGCACCGGGATCGCCGCATCCGGCGCGAGCGCGGCCACCGTGAGCGCGTCAGGCGCGATCGCGATCGGCGGCAACGGCACCGCGATCGCTGCGTCTTCACAGGGTGGCGCCACCAACGTCACATCGTCGGCGAATCTCTTTATTGGCGGCAGCGGCGTCGGGATCGCTGCTCAGGGAAGCCTTGTCCAGGTCAACTCGTCGAGCAGCATCTCCCTCGCGAATGACGGCACCGGGATCGCCGCATCCGGCGGGAACGGGGCCACCGTCAGCGCGTTAGGCGTGATCGCGATCGGCGGCAACGGCACCGCGATCGCAGCTTCTTCGACGGGTGCCACCAACATCACATCGTCGGGAAATACCTTCATTGGCGGCAGCGGTACCGGGATCGCTGCTCAGGGAAACGTCGTCCAGGTCAACTCGTCGGGCAACATTTTCCTCGCGAATGGCGGCACCGGGATCGCCGCATCCGGCGGCAACCAGGTCGTGGTAAACTCGTCCGGGAACATCTCCGTTGGAGGCCAGGCTGGCTCCGGGATCGGCGCCTTCGCCACGAATAGAGGCGGCGGCGTCAACATCAATTCATCAGGCGATGTAACCGCGGCGGGACCCGCGTCCAACGCCATTCTCGCCCAAGCTGCCGGTGGCAACATCAACCTCAACATTACCCGCGGCACGATTACCGGCGGTTCCGGAACCGGTGCCGGCATCGAACTGATTGGCGGCGGGAACAATACCCTGGCGAACTTCGGCACGATCACGACCTCGCCCGGCCTCGCAGGAAACGCAATTCTCGGCATGCCGAGCCCAGGCTTGACCTCAACTTCGCCACCGGTGATCGGCAATAACATCGTCAACAACGCCGGAACCGTGATCGGGATCGTCGCTCTCGGGCCAGGTCGCAACACCTTCAACAATCTGCCGGGCGGCACGCTCAATTCCGGCGCGGTCCTGAACCTCGGCGCGGGCAACTCGCTCAATAACAATGGTAATTTGTCGCCTGGCGGCATCGGCGTCTTTCAGACGACCGCGCTGACCGGAAATCTGGTCCAAGGCAGCGCGGGCAAATATACCGTCGACGTCAACCCGGCGACGGGCCAAACCGACCGGATCAACGCCAGCGGCAGCGCCCAGCTCGCCGGCCAGGTGGTGGTGAACCCGATCGCAACCGCGATACCGACAGTGACGACGCCGTTCACCATCCTCCATGCCGATGGCGGGGTGACGAGCCAGGGTCTCACGCTCGTCGGCGCCGACCTCTTCAGCTCCGCCGTCGTGACACCCGAGCTCGAGCTCCTGGATCCGAACGATCTGGCGCTCCTGGTCGCGGTGGATTTCGCACCGCCGGGGCTCAACGGCAACCAGACCTCGATCGGCCAGAACATCAACGCCATTCAACAGGCAGGGAGCTCGCCGAGCTTCCTTCCGGTGGCTCAGGCGCTGGTCACGATCCCGGATCTCTCGGGTCTCGAACAGGCCTACAACCAGCTTTCCCCCGAAACCTATGCAGACAACAAGATCGCCGATTTCTATTCGGGCTTGCGTTTCGCCAACAGCCTGATGAGCTGCAACGTCCCGGACGGGCGCTATGCCTTCATTAAGGAGGGACAGTGCATCTGGGCGCAGATCGGCGGCAAGTTTCTGGACCTCAACGCGACCTCGGGAAGCCTCGGCTTTGCCGAGAACGCGTTTGTGATGTCGGGCGGCGCCGAAGTAATGCTGCGGCCGGACTGGTTTGCCAGCTTTGCCCTCGGCTACGATCACGGGGATATAAACACCGGGAATACGCTGGCGCAATCGCAGGCGAACCGCGCGCATTTCGGTGCCGCGATCAAGTACAATCCCGGCCCGCTTCTGCTCGCGGCCGCGGTCTATGGCGGCTACGGTTGGTACACGACCGATCGTTACATCGATTTCGCCGACTTCAGCGCCAATCCCACGTCCGACAGCAACATCAGCCGCGTCGGCGGGCAACTCCGGGCCGCGTATCTGATCGATCGCGGAGCGTGGTATTTGAAGCCGCTCGTCGACTTGAACGTCACGCGGATCAACCTCAACGGGTTTAGCGAACAGGGCGCCGGCGGCGCAGACCTCAACGTTTCCGGCAGCGGCTCGACGGTCTTCAGCGCCTCCCCCGCGGTCGAGGTCGGGACCCAGACGGGCTTGCAAAACGGCGCTCTCGTCCGGCCGTTCGCGCGGCTTGGCGTCAGCGCGTACAGCAACACCAATTTTGCCGTAACTGCGTCGTTCGCCGGCGCTCCCACCGGGGTCGTCCCGTTCAGCGTCGCGACCGGCATCGATTCGGTGACTGCCGATGTCGCGGCCGGTGCGGATCTTTTCTTGCCGGACAGCCGGTGGGCGTTGAAGCTCGCCTATGACGCCCACTACGGCGCACGGGTGCGCGACCAGGGCGTTTCGCTCAAAGCCACCATCCGCTTCTAAGAGTCGCCTCCAGGCGGCGGCCTCGCCGGTCTCCGCTGGTCGCCCTCCAACTTCGGCGCAAACGGATTCTTCTTGCACGCGGCGCCAATAAGAACGAAGAATGTCTCTATCTTGGGTTATACGAATCTTGGGAACGCACGATGAAACGAACCCTCACCACCTTGTTAGTCTTAATTTTCCTGGTTTTATTCGGCTTCGCCGGCACCGCCGTCGCCTGCGCCTATACAGATCCTGTCCCGTGCAAAACGCTTCGCATCTACAATAACAACCCTGCTACCGGCAGTAACATTTACGTATTTTTCGAGTCCTTTATTCAACTCCCGACCAAGGCTGATTTGTGGATGCAGGCTCAGTTCAAAGTAACGGACTGGAACAGCAGCTTTGTCAGCTCCCGGCGATTTGTCACGAGCAGGCTTCGCCGAGCGTACATTCAGATCGGCAACGATCAAGGCATCGCGCCGGGGCAGTCGGTCGACATTACCGTTCCATTTTACACCCAATTGCTGACGACAACGGCAGATAATTTGGGAAAGATCCCCGATCAATATATCGATTGGTGGAATTCCGGGCGCATCGTCTTTTTCGACAGTCCGGCCGCCTATCACTCGGTCATCGTCACCAACAGCCCCGACGCTACGGTACCTGGAGGGGGCCTCCCGCCCAGTCCTGTCAAGTATCTCGCTGGGGCTGCGGTACCGACTTGTACGTCTTCCGACGGCAAAAAATGCACCGTGGCGCTGTTCGAGAATGCGCTCCAACCGCTTGACGGCATTCCCTTCCAGCTCCAGGAATATACCCTTGCTTCGGCCGAAGGCCCTCCACTCAATACAACGCTACCCGCGCCTACCCGAACCAAGATTGATCTCAGATACGTCAATTATAATGTGTCGTCGCTCGACTCGGTGTTCCTGCCCGTGGCGATGGGGCCGCTGACCCAGGCCGGTGACAGCGTGGATCTCGGGGTAAAGCCGCCGGTGCCGGTGCCGTATGTCGGCACGGCCCTCACGACCGCACAATTCAGACAAACCCTGGACAAGTTCTCGAGCGGCGGAAACAATTGGCCGTTCTATGTGCCGGCCTATTTTGACGATATGGTTCGTCCCAATTTTCCGTCGTCTGCCGCCAAAGCCTGTTCTCTTGCACCGTTCTCCTCGCCCAGCACCGGCGTTTATAACCTGCCGAAACTTCCCGGCACCTTCAACGTGTTGACCGCGTCGTATCTGGGAGCGCGAGTGGACGATGCGGGAGGAATCGTTTACCCGCCGGTGCCCCCGGTGCTGAGCTCAAATCCCGCTAACTACAAGGCCAAATACACGACCAATGCGTGCACGCTCCCGACCCCGCCGCCCTTTGTGAACCCGCCCAATTTGGGAGTGGCCGGCAAGTCGTTCGTCGACTTGTGGAATAGATGTTACCCCAGCACAATGGATAATAGTGGAACTTGCCAAAATATCAGAACGGTAGCCGACCTTTTTGTCAACAAAAGCTACTACGCTAATACGGCCTGTAAAAATCCACAGCCTCCTCCCTTCTATATAGTGATGCAGGCCGTGTATGGCTGGGTGCCGATTGTCAATAGAGGCTGCACCGGGCTTGATCTTAAGACCAATGTAACGGCGTATCAAAATGCTGCCCTCGCCTATTGTCGCCTGCAATACAATTACATAACGTTGCCAGCAAACAAGAAGTCCGAATACACATTCAATCCTTTCACCGCCTTGATTCATGCTCCGTATAGCCCCGTATTAGGCGGCGGCCTCGACTCCAGCGCCTACGCATTCTCGATTGACGACAAGCTGTCGTTCAAGAGCGTGGTCGCGGACGGGATCATTCTGACCATCGCCGGAACCAAGGGCCTCGAGTTCGACCGCAAGGCCGGCCAGACGGCGCCGGTGCCAACGCCGATCCCGACAACCGCGCAACAGATCGTGGAGCATTGCAAGCTGGATTGAGGCGGTAGGGCAGCGAGGCCAGAGCGGTTTCCGGTCAGGTTGCCTAGCCGGCTTGGTGAAAGAAGGTTCGACATTCCTGGGGCGGATCGCGATCGAGGGTGCGGCCGATGGTCTGCCACAGGCCGTCGTTGGGGGGGCCTTGAATCTGGCCCCTTCCAGCCACTTCCAGACCAGCACCAGTCCGGTCCCGTCATAGACCACCAGCTTCACCCGGTCGGCTCGCTTCGAGCAAAACACAAAGACCGTCCCGCGGAATGGATCCCCCGGAAGAACCGATTGTACCCGTTGCCGCCAACCCGTCGGCACGCGGCGAAAATCGACCGGCGGCGTCGCGATCGGCACTCGCACCCCGTCTGGCGGCGTCCCCGTGAGAACGGGGATCATGCCATCGCCTTCAACAGGCGCAGCACCTAGCCGAGAAGGGCCCCAGCTCGGCACCCGCCCCGACCCGCACGATTGCGCTGCCGATCTCGATCGCCGCCGCCCCCGAACCCCCCCGTGGCTTTCGGCCACCACGGGCTCCGCTTAGGGTGGAGCGGTCTTTCTGCCGGAGGATTTGAGGTGCGACCGACTTGGTAGCCCGCTATATGACCAAAAAACTGTCAGTCATAACGTAGGAGAAAACGTGAAAATGAAGCGACCGTCCTCGCGACAAGGATGATACAAGAATCCCTTGAGGCGCTTTGGGAGCCGTTATGACCGCCGACGCCCTTGTCCCGCCCGTCCGCGCCAGACCCACACTGACGCGGGTCATCGTCGCCGCCTCGCTCGGCAATGCGATTGAATGGTTCGATTTTCTCGTTTACGGCTATTTTGCGGTCACGATCTCAAAAGTGTTCTTCCCGAGCGGCAACGAGACCGCGTCGTTGCTGTTGACCCTCGGAACTTTCAGCGTCTCGTTTCTGGTCCGCCCCGTGGGCGCGATCGTGATCGGCGCCTATACCGATCGCGTCGGCCGCAAGGCCGGGCTCACTCTCTCGATCCTGTTGATGGTCATCGGCACGACGATGACGGCGTTGATGCCGGGCTATGCGACGATCGGGGTTGCGGCGCCCATCTTGATCCTTGTCGCCCGCCTGGTGCAGGGGTTTTCGGTCGGCGGCGAGTTTGGCAGCGCAGTCACCTTTCTTGCCGAACAAACCGCCTCGCGCAAAGGCTTTGTCGCGAGCTGGCAATGGGCCAGCACCGGGATCACCGGCGTCCTGGCGTCGGGTTTCGGGATCGTGCTGACGAGCGTCTTGTCGCCGGCACAGATCGTCGAATGGGGCTGGCGCGTTCCGTTCCTGTTCGGGATCTTGGTTGGCCCGGTCGGGCTTTATATTCGCCGCCGGCTCGACGAGACGCCGGAGTATGTCGAGATCGAGCCGACCCGCACCCCAGTGCGCGACGTGCTGCGCGAGCACCCGATCGAAGTCCTCTTGGCGATTGGCGCCGCGGTGATCTCGAACAGCTCGGCCTATATCATCCTCTACATTCCAACCTATGCGATGAAGGAGCTGCATCTGCCGCAGGTAACCGGCTTCATCGCGACCTTCGTCGGCGCCGTCATTCTCGGCGTCGCCTCGCCCTTCGCCGGACACCTCTCCGACAAATTTGGACGCAATGGCATTTTGACGGGGACGGCTTGGCTGTTTTTCCTCACTACGTTTCCGGTTTTTTATCTGATGGTCGCCTATCCCTCGCTCGCGACGGCGATCTTGGCCGCCGGCTGGCTCAGCCTCGTCAAGGCCGGCTATAGCGGGGTGCTGCCATCGCAGCTCGCCGAGCTCTTTCCGACCGCCATCCGCGGGATCGGCGTGTCGTTGAGTTTCGCCATCGCCGTGACGATCTTTGGCGGGTTCACGCCCTTTGTCGCGACCGGACTCATCGCCGTGACCGGCAACAGCCTTTCGCCCAGCTTCTATATCATGTTCACTGCTGCGCTCAGCATCATTGCTCTGGTTTTTGTGCAGCGCCGCCGGTATCCGCGGTAATATCCGGGCCGGGTGTCGCCTGGTGACGGCGACTAACCGGCAGGGTAGGGCGCATCGAAAACACCGACACCCTGAGCCATCTCAGGACCGATCAGGCACACATGTTCCGCCCGATTGGCAGGCGCATCGCCAGCCACCGGCGGTGCTGTTCCGTTACTTGGCCGATCGCAGGGGCGAGCATCCCCGGGCTCGCCTCAAGAACCCACAGGCGTCATCCACGCCGATGGCTATGCCGGTTTCGACTAGCGAGCAATTGAAGGCGCCGGAGCGGCGCACCCGACTTATCGGCATCCATCATTTCCGAAGGTCCCCCCCTCGCGCGCGGAAGTTTCGGTTTGCACTACGGTGACGGCGCGGAAAACCTCGCCCTTCGCCATCAACAAGCCCATGGCGGCAATCAGATCTTGCGCGGCGCCGGTCATCGCGGTCTCCTTCACAATCGCGCAAATTCGTGTTCGAGAGCCGCAAGGCTCGCCAGCGAATGGGCGGTCGCGAAACAATCGATGTAGTCGAGCGCGGCGGCCATGGCGCGCGCCACCGGCGCGTAGTCCCGCCAGCCCAGGAGCGGGTTGAGCCAGACCAGCCGGCGGGCGCGGCGCTTCAGACGCTCGAGCTCGACGCTCAGCGCTTCGGTTGGATCGGTGTCGTAGCCGTCGCTCATCACGATCACGACGCTGCGCGAATTGAGCGTCTCCTTGGCGTAGCGTTGATTGAAATGCCTGAGCGACACCGCGATCCGCGTGCCGCCGCCGAAACCCTCGGTCATCAAGGACAGCCGCCCGATCGCGCGGCTCGGATCGCGCTCGCGCAGCGCCTCGGTGACGCGAACGAGGCGCGTATGGAACAGGAAGGCCTCGGCCTGGAGCCATTGCCCGACGAGCCCGCGCACGAAACTGAGAAAGTAACGGCTGTAGACCTCCATCGAGCCGGAAACATCGAGCAGAACCACGAGCCTGACCGGCCGCTCCGGCCGGTGCCTGCGCCGCAGCTCGATCGGCTCGCCGCCGCGCGACAGGTTGCGCCGGATCGTGCGGCGCAGATCGATCGCGTCGCCGTGCCGCGCCGGCAGCCGCCGGCGGCTCAGGCGATAGCGCATTGCGCGCGCCAGGCGCCCGGCAATTCGCTCCGCCTCGGCGACATCCTCGGGCGAGACCAAATTGCGCAGATCGGTGCGCATCAGCGCATCCTGCGCGCTCGCGATCAGCCTCCCCGAGCCGCCGGCGCCGTCCGGCCCCTCGGCTTGGCCAGGCAGGCGCGCGATCCGGCCCGAGGAAGCCGAGCCTTCTTCGGGCGGCAAGACCTTGTCCCACAGTTCGGGCCGGGGGCGATGGCTGCGAAACGCATCCTTCGCCGGAGCGCGTTCGAGGAGGCGCAGGCCGCGTTTGAACCAATAGGCGTCGAACAATCCATCGAACCGCGACCATTGCGAGCGATCGCCCGACAGCATGGTTTTGAAGGCGAGACGGGCGGCCGAAACATCGGGGAACTCGTCCGCCGCCAAGGTGCCGAGGACAAGCTCGGCTTCGCCCGGCCCGACCGCAAATCCACGTTCGCGCAGATGCGCCATAAAGCCGGTCATGCGCGAGGCGGCAACGAGAGGCATCACGCCACTTTGCCGATCAGCCGGGCGGTGACCTCGCGCGGCATCGATTTCAGATCCGCCTCGGTCTTCAGGAGGCAAATCAGGCTCGCCTGGATCGCCGCGGGGTCGCCATGGATCGAGCGGACATCCAGTCCGACGAGCGCGCCCGCCCAATCGAGCGTCTCGGCGATGCCAGGCTTCTTTTCCAGATCCTCGCGCCGCAGCATCTGCACAAAGCGCACGATCTGCCGCGCCAGGCGCCGATCGAGATCGGGCAGCCGCGCGTGAAGGATCGCCAATTCTTTCGTATCGTCGGGAAAATCGAGATAGGAATAGAGGCAGCGCCGGCGCAGCGCGTCCGACAAGGCGCGGGTTCCGTTCGACGTCAGGATCACATGCGGGAGCGAGCGCGCGGCGATGGTCCCAAGCTCGGGGATCGTGATCTGAAAGTCCGACAGGATTTCCAGCAGATAGGCTTCGAACTCTTGGTCGGCGCGATCGATCTCGTCGATCAGCAGCACCGGCGATTGAGGCTGCGAGATTGCTTCGAGCAGCGGCCGGCGCAGCAAATATTCCTCGGAGAAGATATGGCGTTCGATGGCGCTGGACGGCATCGCGTCGCGCTCATGCGCACGGATCGCCAACAGCTGGCGCTGATAGTTCCATTCATAAATGGTCGC
The DNA here is from genome assembly GCA_035570495.1 of Allostellaceae bacterium. Lineage (GTDB taxonomy): Bacteria > Pseudomonadota > Alphaproteobacteria > ATCC43930 > CGMCC-115725 > DATARH01. Next base: position 23,491 of record DATMLO010000060.1, read on the forward strand.
GTTGGCGTCGAGCCCCTCATAGCATTGCAGGCGAATGAGCCTGGTCTCGAGCGTGGCGGCGAGCGCCTTGGCCAAATCGGTCTTGCCGACCCCGGCCTCGCCTTCCAACAGCAACGGCCGCCGCAGCCCGACCGTCAGGCACAGCGCCATGGCCAAGGCGTCGTCGGCGATATAGCCAGCCTTGGCGAGATCGTGCTGCATCGGCTTGTAGTCGAAAGTCATGCCAAAAAAATGGGGACGGCCAGCTGATTTTGTGACACCGCCATCCCCACCTCGTCTGCTCAAGCAGTGGTCAGCGCGAGCCGTTCCGCCGTCTTCCACACCCGCCAATGATCGTGCGGCATTTGCGTATGGGTCAGCCCCAGATGCGCGAAGGCGTCGTTGACCGCGTTCGAGATCGCCGAGACGCCGCCGACATTGGGCGACTCGCCGACCCCCTTGGCGCCGATCGGATGGTGCGGCGAGGGTGTGGTGGTGTAGTCGGTCTCCCAGACCGGCGTCTCGACCGCGGTTGGCAGGAAGTAGTCGAGCAGGCTCGCGTTCTTCAGATTGCCAACCTCGTCATAGGCCATCTCCTGGCCCATCGCGATCGCGAGCGCCTCGGTCAAGCCGCCATGGACCTGGCCTTCGATGATGGTCGGGTTGATCCGCGTGCCGCAATCGTCGAGCGCGTAGAAGCGCCGGATCTCGGTGACGCCGGTATCGACATCGATATCGACGACGCAGACATAGGCGCCGAACGGATAGGTCATGTTCGGCGGATCGTAGTAGCTGACCGCCTCGAGCCCCGGCTCCATCCCGGGCGGGACCTTGTTGTATGCGGCAAAGGCGATCTCGGTCATGGTCTTTTGCCGCTCCGGCACGCCCTTGACGCGGAAACGGTCGACATCCCATTCGAGATCATCGTCATGGACTTCGAGTAGATAGGCCGCGATCATCTGCGCCTTGGCTCTGATCTTGCGGCCGGCCATCGCGGTCGCGGCACCGGCCACCGGGGTCGAGCGCGAGCCGTAGGTGCCGAGCCCGTAGGGTGCGGTGTCGGTGTCGCCCTCCTCGACCGTGATGTTCGCGGCCGGGATGCCGATCTCGCTCGCCAGGATCTGCGCGAAGGTCGTGGCGTGGCCCTGGCCCTGGCTGATCGTGCCGAGCCGGGCGATGGCGCTGCCGGTCGGATGAACGCGGATTTCACAGGAATCGAACATGCCGAG
>DATMLO010000061.1:0-10860 GCA_035570495.1 Allostellaceae bacterium
GGGTCGTAGAGCTCGGCGGCGCCGGTTTGGAAATTCCCATAGCTCGGCCCGAAGCGGTCGAGCTTGGCCGCGGGAACGCTGAACCCGGTATCGTCCATGCCGCGCGGCTCGAACAGGCGTTCGCGCAGAAACGCTTCAAGAGGCTGACCCGAGGCGCGGGCGATCAACACGCCAAGCACGTCGGAGCCGGTGTTGTACATCCATTTCTCGCCCGGCTGGTGCATCAGCGGCAGCGTTCCGAAACGGCGGATCCATTCATCGGGACGTGGCGGCTTTTGCGGCTGCGGCGGCCCCTGGCCGAGATCGAGTGCCTCCGCCGCGGTCTGGATCGGATAGGTGCCGGGCGGCGCCATGACGATGCCAAAACCCATGCGGAACGTCAGCAGGTCGCGCAGCGTGATCGGTCGCTTCACAAGCTCGGTGTCGTCGAGCGGACCATCGAGGCGTCGTAGCACGCGGCGCCCGGCGAGCTCGGGCAGGAAATGGTCGACCGGCTCGTCGAGGCGCAGTCGGCATTCCTCGACCAGGATCATGGCCGCCGCGGCGGTGATCGGCTTTGTCATCGAGGCGATGCGAAAGATCGTGTCGCGCCGGATCGGGTCGCCGCCGCCGATGGTCTTGCTGCCGATAACCTCGACGTGCACCTCGCCTTGCCGGGCGACGAGGGCGACAACACCCGGCGCCGCGCCGCGCTCGACATGGCCGGCGAGAACCTTGCGCATTCGGTCGAGCCGGGTCCTGTCGAATGCCTGACCCAATTCTCCGCCCTCATCCGGCATGATCGACGGTGCCGCCGGCCGTTTCGTATTCGTCGTGGCGCTTTACCCAGTCCATCAAATTGCGGTGCGGGCCCATCTCGTTGCGGCCCTTTGGCGTCAGATCCAAAACCATGTAGGTCGTCAGCAATTCTTCCGCGCCGCGCGCGTAGCTGGAATAGGTGTGAAAAATCTCGGGTCCGTCCTTGAAAAAAACACTGAGTCCGGGAAGCTCCTCCATGCCGCCCTCGGTCATCCGATAGTTGTAGTAGACTTTGCCCTTCGCGAAGTCCTCCGGCGTGAACGAGACGTGGTAGTCGTAATTGAAGTCGCTGCCGTAAGAAGACACCCACTTGAATTTCCAGCCCATGCGGGCTTTGTACGCTTCGATCTCGGCGATCGGGGCGCGCGACACCACCGCTGTCGTGACGTCGTGATGCTCGAGATGGACGAGCGCGTTGCCAATATGGTCGGCGCCGAACGAGCAGCCGACGCAGCCTTCGCCCCAGCCGGGTGCGAGCATGAAATGGTCGACGACCAGCTGGCTGCGGCCCTCGAACAGGTCGGCGAGGGTCATCTTTCCCTCGGGCGCGTCGAAGACGTATTTTTTGTCGACCTTGACCCACGGCAATGCGCGGCGCTTGGCGCTCAGCCGGTCGCGCTGGCGGGTGAACGCCTTCTCCTCGGCCAGCAGGTTGAGGCGCTCGGTCAGCCACTCCTCGCGCGAGACGATTTTGTGTGGCTCCATGCTGCTTTCCCCCGATCACGGTTGACAGTTACGTTGATATCAAGCTAACGTGCGGCATGTCAAGCGGCGAAGAACTACCCTATGAGATTACCTTGCACGTTCGCGACACCTGCCTCTGCCTGCATCTGCAGCGGGCGGCACGCGCCGTGGCGCGCCGTTTCGATCAGGTGCTGCGGCCGCTCGACCTGACCAACGGTCAGTTTTCGCTGTTGATGTCGCTCAATCGCCCGCATCCGCCAAGCATCGGTGCCGTGTCGGAACTGCTGGCGATGGACCGGACGACCTTGACCGCCAATCTGAAGCCGCTCGAACGCCGCAAGCTGGTCGAGGTGACCATCGATACGGCCGACAAACGCAGCCGCCGGCTGAGCTTGACCGAGGCCGGACGGGCGCTCCTAGTGGCCGCTGTCCCGATGTGGCGGGAGACCCATGCGGCGATCGAGCGCCTTGTCCTCGGGTCCGACGCCGGTCGTCTGCGCGCCGATCTGCGCGCGCTCTCATGTTCGCGCGCCTTCGTCCGCGACGGCCCTCTCAATCGACCGGGTGGGCGGGCGCTTGCGGGGGAGCAACCGCCAGCTTAAGTTCCGCGAACCTGTGCGAACACGCATCGAGGAGGGCGCGGTGATCAAATTAAAGGGTATCGGGCACGTCAATCTGCGGGTTGGCGACGAGCAGGCGTCGAAGCGCTTTTACCGCGACATCCTCGGCTTTGTGGTCGCCGAGGAAGACCCCGAGCATGGCGGCGTGTTTATGACCCTGGGTGAGAATTTCCATACGCTCGACATCGGCCAGCACCCGACGCCGGAGGCCGCACAGCGCCCGCGGCGCGACCAGATCGGGCTCGGCCACATCGCCTTCCAGGTCGGCAGCTACCGGGCGTTGCGCGACGCCTATGCGCATCTGGTCGAGAACGGTGTCTCGATCCTGCGGGCGACGAACCACGTCAACCAGCGCAGCTTTTATTTCGCCGACCCTGACGGCAACACGCTCGAAATCTATTACGAGATGCCGCACGCGCTTGAGCTGTTCGCCGAGGGCCGCTCCGACGATGACGAGGCATTGCCGGTCAGCGGCAAGGGCGAGCCGCTGCCCTCATGGCTGCACGAAGACTGGCCGGGACCGCAAATGACGGCGGCGATCGACCGCATCAGCCATCAGAAGGCGCCAGCAACCGCCTGAGGGGCAACCGCCTGAGGGCGGTGCTGCCGGCCGCCGGGCGACCCTCGTGCCGCGCCCTCAGGGCGCGACACAGCCGGTGTTGTCGACATAGGTCTTGCCGCACAGGATGTTGAGCCGGTGATCGAGCGGCGAACCGAGCAACTGCGTCACCGCCGAGGTGAGGCTAGCCGTTGCCGTGCTCGATTGCCAATCGGTGTAGTCCGCCTGGCTGTCCCACACCTCAAGCGTGATAAATCGATTGGGGCGGTTGAGCTGCCGCAGGATCGTGTAATCCAGCAGGTGGCGAGGGTTTGCCTTGATGCTGTCGGCGCCGTATTTGACAAGACTCTCCTCGCCCCGGTCGGGGTCGCCCTGCGCCAATAATTCCTGCAGAAAATCGACATAGGTAATCACGAAGAGGGCGCCGCCGGATCCGACAACCGCGGGCCAGCCGTTGCCGATCCACGGCGTGCCGAACGACTGCACCATGCTGTACTGGCGATCGTCGATCGGGCTGCCGATGCAGCAGATGCCGTCGGGCGGCGGCTGGTCCTGCACCGCAAAACGAAAATCGACGCTGTGCGGCTGCGCCAGGTGCTCCTCGAACGCGTCGAGGCTGCTCCAGGCATCGATAATAAAGGAATGGTTTGGCGCCTCGAGCCAGTTGACGATGCGGAAGCTTTTCAGGCCGGGATCGGACGCGCTGGTATCGCGATACTTAAACAGGGCGGCGTAAGCCACCTGCTCGGCATCGAGCGGGCTGGTGAGCGGAAGAACATCGAAATGGGTGATGTCGAACACCGGCCCGCGCGCCCGCGGCCCGGCTTCGCCGTCGCCCGCGTATGCCGCCGTCGCCAGCAGCGACATCGCCGTCGCCGCACAGAGCGCGCCGCGCCACAACGACCTTCGCATGGTCGATTTCCTCCCCGATCATGTAATGCTCGGACAAGCAAGCGCCCGGCGTCCGAACCTCCGCTACGCGGCTTATGCCGGCTCGCGAAGGTAATCTGAAAGCTATCGGGCGGCGCACGTAGCGTCAACCTTAACGGGATCGTCAGTTTGGCTGCGGGCTGCGCTGAGCGCCGCTGTGCTCGGCACGGCATCGATTCCGTTTGACAGCGCCCGCCCATTGCGAAAAATGCGCCGCCGCGACGGGTCGGGCATACGACATCAAAACGGGGAGGAAATAATGCGTAGACGAAGCTTGCTGGCCGCTGCCGCGGCGGGGCTGGCGAGCGGCGCCGTGCCGCTGGCCCGCGTCTTCGCCCAGCAAAAGCCAATTCGCATAGGGCTCCTGCACGACCTTTCGGGACCCTTTGCCGGCGCCGGCTCGGTGCCGCTCTCGGTCGGTGCGCAACTGGCGATCGACCACGTCAACAGCGAAGGCGGCATTCTCGGCAAATACAAGGTCGAGCCGGTCAGCGCCGATTCGCAGAGCAAGGTCGATGTCGCGATCAACGAGGCCGAGCGGCTGATCGCTCAGGAAAACGTCGACATCGTCCTCGGAGTCTATTCGAGCGCGCAGGCGGTGCCGCTCGCCGCGAAAATGGACGAAGCCAAAAAGATCCTGTGGATCAACAGCGCCATTGCCACCGCGGTGCTGAAGGACCGGCATTTGCGCTACGTCTTCCGCCCGACGACGCAATCCGATGCCTATGGCGAGGCGGCGATCTCGGTGCTCGGCGAAAACAGCAAGGCAAAGCTCGGCATCGACCCGGCCGACCTCAAGATCGCGCTGATCGACGAGGACGGGCCCTATGGCACCGGCGTGCAGCAGGCCGACCAGCGCTTCTCCGACGAAAAGCATGTCGGGAAAATCGTGCTGAAGGAATCCTATTCGGCGAGCGCCCCCGACTTGTCCTCGCTCGTCACAAAGCTCAAGCGGGCCCACCCGGACGTGATCATCCATGCCGGCTACAACCCCGACATCACGCTCTTTCTGCGCCAGGCGCGCGACGCCGGTCTGCATTTCAAGACCCTGATCGGCAACGGCGCCGGCTACAGCCAGCTCGACAAATTGCGCGCGACCTTTGGCGCCGACGTCGACGATTTCTTCAACATCGACCCGGCGCCGGCGCAGATCCTCGACGCCAGCAAGCTCGGGCCCGGGGTCGGCGACCTGATCAAGGTCATGGTCGCCGGCTACAAGGCGAAGACCCACGCGACCGAGGTCCCGACCCACGTCTCGATGGGGTTCAACAACACCTGGATCCTGCTCGCCAAAGTGCTGCCGATCGCGGTCGGAAAGTACGGCGGCGCCGACCCGGACGCGGTGCGCAAGGCGGCGCTCGAGGTCGATGTCGCGCTCGGCGGCACGTTGCAGGGCTACGGCGTCAAATTCGCCCCGCCCGAGGATGCGATGGCTGGGCAAAACGTCCGCGCCCTGCCGGTCGTCATGCAGAACCGCGGACAGGACATCACCGTCGTCTGGCCGAGCCAGATCAGCACCGCGGCACCGGTCATGCCATTGCCTGCGTCATCCCCCTACGCGATGGGCTGAGGTGCTCGAAGTCGCGGGGCTGACCAAGCGCTTCGGCGGGTTTGTCGCGGTCAATGGCGTCGATTTCGCCGTGCGACCGGGCGAAATCCTAGGGTTGATCGGCCCGAACGGGTCCGGCAAGACGACGACCTTCAACCTCCTCGCCGGCACCCTGCCGCCCTCCGCCGGCTCGATCAGGTTCGAGGGGCGCGAGATCGCCGGGCTTCCGGCGCACCGCGTGTGCCGCCTCGGGCTTGCCCGCACGTTTCAGATCCCGCGCCCGTTCAGAAAGCTCAGCCTGCGCGACAACGTGGCGTTGGCGGCCTATTACGCCCAGGGCGGCCATGTCGGGCGCGGCGAAGCCGAGCGCCGTGCCGTCAAGGCGCTCGATTTGGTCGGCCTCCCGACTGAAATCGGAGCGTCGACCCAGGGGCTTGGCGCCGCCGCGCTCAAAAAGCTCGAGCTTGCCCGCGCGCTCGCGACCGAGCCGCGCCTGCTGTTGGCCGACGAGAGCCTCGGCGGCCTCGATGCCGGCGAGATGGACCGCGCCGCCGAAATGCTCGAGGAAATCCGCCGCCGGCTCGGAATTACGATCATTTGGGTCGAGCACATCATGGGTGTGCTGATGCGCATCGTCGACCGGGTCATCGTGCTCGACCACGGCGAAAAGATCTTCGACGGGTCGCCGCAGGCGGTCTCGCGCGACGAGCGCGTCACCGAAGTTTATCTCGGCCGCGGCCGCGGCCGCGGCCATGGCCATGGCCATGGCTGAGGCTGTCGCAACGGTGCCGCCGCCGCCGCTGCTGGCGCTGAACGGCGTCTCGGCCGGCTATGGCTCCTTCCAGGCATTGTTCGCGGTGTCGTTGTCGGTCGGGGGCGGCGAGGCGGTCGCGGTCATCGGGCCGAACGGTGCCGGCAAGACGACCTTGATGCGGGTCATCTCCGGGCTGCTGCCGGCAGAGGGCGGCGAGGTCGCGTTCGACGGCCGGCTGTTGACCGGGCTCCCGGCGCACCGGATCGTCGCCGCCGGCATCGCCCATGTGCCGGAGAGCCGCCGCCTCTTTCCGCGGCTGACGGTCGAGGAAAACCTGCGCATGGGCGCTTTTGTCGGTTCGGCGCGGCCGCACTTCCGCGAGCGCTTGGGCTGGGTGTACGCGCTCTTCCCGCGGCTCGCCGAGCGTCGGCGCCAGTTCGCCGGGACGATGTCGGGCGGCGAGCAGCAGATGTGCGCGATTGGCCGGGCCTTGATGTCGAAGCCGAAACTGCTGCTGATGGACGAGCCCTCGGCGGGCCTCGCGCCGTTGGCGGTCGAGCAGGTGTTCGACCTCGTCCGCCGTATCCGCGGCGAGGGATTCACGGTGTTGATCGTCGAGCAGAACGTGGCGCAGGTGCTCGATCTCGTCGATCGCGCCTACCTGATCGAAGCCGGCCACATCCGCCTCTCCGGCAGCGCCGCCGAACTGCGTCGCAACGACGCGATCCGCCGCGCCTACATGGGATTATAGACGATTGACATGGCTTATCAGCAAACGGAGGTTGTAAAACAGTACATCTTGTCGTGGCCGGGCTTGTCCCTGCCGTCCACGCCTTCGAGCGCCCGAAACAAAGACGTGGATGCGCGAATCAAGTCCGCGCGTGACGACCTAAAGCTATCAAGGGAAGAGCTTGAGCCCCCTCTGTTGACCTCCGAATGTTCCCCGGATGACCTTTGCGCGAAAGCGGTACCCAGTGACCATCGCAAAAGGCGGAGCTTCCTGAACCGATCAGCGATGACTGCGGCGGCCCATACTGACTGAGGTTGAAGGCAAATAGCGTGGACATCTTTCTTCTCGACGCGGCCGTCGACGGGGTTTTGCTCGGCGGGGTGCTGGCGCTGCTGGCGCTCGGCCTCAACCTGATTTTTGGCGTCATCGACGTCGTGTGGATCGCCTATGCCGAGCTCGTCATGTGCGGCATGTACGCGATCTATTGGCTCTTCACGTTTTTTCACTGGCCGCTTTTACTCGCCTGCGTCGTTGCGATCCTCGGCGTGGCGCTGCTCGGCGTGCTGGTGCATTTGTTGATCATCGAGCCGGTGCTGGGCTCGCCGCCGATCAACCAGCTGTTGGCGACGGGCGGATTGCTGTTCTTTCTGCAGAGTCTCGCGACCCTCTTGTTTGGCACCGATTTCCGCAACCTCGGGCTGCGCCTGCCGTTGCTCGAATGGGGCGATTTCTCGGTCAGCTTTGCACGGTTGCTGGCGTTTGCCGCCGCCCTCGTCGGCGCCGGAGCGCTGTATCTCTTCCTGACCCGCAGCTTTCTCGGCACCGCGATCCGCGCCATCGCCCAGGACCGCGAGATCATGGGGCTGATGGGGGTCAGCCAGCGCCGGATTTATTTGACGACGTCGGCCATCGGCGGCGGGCTCGCCGGCTTTGCCTCCTGCCTTTTGGTGTTGCAATACGACGTGCATCCGTTTATCGGCAACTCGTTTGGCCCGATTACCTTTATGATCTGCGTCCTCGGTGGGCTCGGCAACATGATCGGCGGCTTTATCGCCGCCTTTGTCATGAGCCAGATCATTTCGATCGGCGGCTACTACTTCTCGATCGAGTTCTCCTACGTGCTCGCCTTCCTACTGTTTATCGTTATGATTTTTGTCCGGCCGCAGGGGATCCTCGGCCGATGACCTTGGCGCGGCTGACCGGGGTGGCGGCGCTGGCCCTGTTGGCGCTGCTGCCGTTCGCCGCCTCGGATTACATGCTCCATATCGCGATCCAGATCCTGATCTGGGGCTTCATCTATACCGCGTGGTCGATGATGGGCCGCTTCGGCTTGACGTCGTTTGGTCACGGCGCGTTTCTCGGTGTCGGCGCCTACGTTCCCGCGTTGCTGTGGAATTTTTGTGGGCTCACACCTTGGCTCGGCATTCCGGCGGGCGCGGCGCTCGCGGTCGCGCTCGCACTCGTGATCGGCTATCCGTCGTTTCGCCTGCGCGTCGTCGGCCATTATTTTGCGTTGGTGACCCTGGCGTTGAGCCAGGTTGTGCTCCTGAGCCTCGTGGCGGCGCGCGACCTGACCGGCGGCTCGCTCGGCATGACGCTGAAGACGGTCGGCCATTCCTGGTATGCGCTGCAATTTGCGCAAAAGAGCTATTTCTACGAGATCGCGTTTGTCGTCTGGCTCGGCGGCCTCGCGGTCTGGCGCTGGATCGACCGTGGCATCGCCCGCACCGCGCTCGACGCGATTTCCGAGGACGAAACCGCGGCCGCGGCGAGCGGCATCGACGTGACGCGTGAAAAATTGCGGGTGACCGTCGTCAGCGCCGGGCTGACCGCACTGGGCGGCAGCCTGTTGACCCAGTATATCCAATACGTCAATCCGGAGACGGTGTCGGGTGTGGCGGTGTCGCTGCAGATCGTCTTTGCCGCGATCGCCGGCGGCATGCATGTGCTGCTGGGGCCGACCGTCGGGGCGTTGTTTACGATCGTGCTGAACGAGGCTCTGCGGATTGTCTTTGGCATTCACTTTATCGGCGCGGCCAACACGATCTACGGCATCCTGCTGATCCTGTTCATCATCTTTATGCCGCGCGGGATCGTCGGCTTGGCCGAGGAGGTGTTTGCCCGGACCGTGCGACGGCCGCGCGCCGCTCTCGACGCGCCGGCGACGCGCGTCTGACAAAAGGGCGTTAAGTGTGTTCCGCATCGTCATTTTGCGGGTTCGCGGCTAGTCTGGGCCGCGAGCATTTCGGAGGGAACGCGTATGTTGATGATGGCGGCGCGCATGGGCGTGCTCGGGACCGAGACCGCGTTCGAGGTGCTGGCGCGCGCCAACGCGCTTGCCGCGCAAGGCCGCTCGATCGTCAACCTCGGCATCGGCCAGCCCGATTTTCCGACCCCCGAGCACATCGTCGAAGCCGGCCGCAAGGCGCTCGCCGACGGCCATCACGGCTACACCGCGGCGAACGGCATCCCGCAGCTGCGCGAAGCGGTCGCGGCCGACCTCTATCGCCGCCACCACGTCGAGGTCTCGCCGGCGCAGGTGCTGGTGGTTCCGGGCGGCAAGGTCACGATGTTTTTCGCGATTCTGATGTTCGGCGAGCCTGGGGCCGAGATCCTCTACCCCAACCCCGGGTTCCCGATCTACGAGAGCGTCATCCGATTTTCCGGTGCCGTGCCGGTGCCGATCCCGCTCTACGAAAGCGCCGGGTTTTCGTTCAGCGCCGCCGAGGTGCTCGACAAGATCACCTCGCGCACCCGGCTGATCATCGTCAACAGCCCGGCCAACCCGACGGGCGGCGTCGTCCCGCGCGCCGAATTCGACCGGCTCGTCGCCGGCCTCGAACGCCATCCGCACGTCGCGATCTTGAGCGACGAAATCTATGGCGAGATCCTTTACGACGGCGCCGAGCACGTCAGCCTGCTCGGCTACCCGTCGATCCGCGACCGGCTGATCCTGCTCGACGGGTGGAGCAAGACCTACGCGATGACCGGCTGGCGGATGGGCTACGGCGTGTGGCCGGAGCATCTCTTTTCCGCGGCCGAGCGGCTGGCGATCAACTGCCATTCCTGCGTCAACGCGGCAGCGCAATTCGCCGGGGTCGCGGCGTTGACCGGCCCGCGCCAGCCGGTGCAGCAGATGGTCGCCGCCTTTGCCGAGCGCCGGAGGTTTGTCGTCGAGGAGCTGAACCGGCTGCCGGGCGTGCGTTGCGTCGAGCCCGGCGGTGCGTTCTATGCGTTCCCAAACGTCAGTGGGACCGGTCTCGATGCGCGCACCTTGCAGAACCGGCTCCTCGAGGAGGCCGGTGTCGCGACGATTTCTGGAACCAGCTTTGGCGAATTCGGCGAAGGCTATTTGCGGTTCTCCTATGCCAACAGCCGCGCCGCGATCGCCGAGGCGATGGCACGGATCGGCGTGCTGCTCGGCGGCCTGCGGGCGGCGAAAGCTGGTGCGGGGATTACGATTGATTAAAATTGCGGCAGTATATGCTTGGTTGACCGGCAGTCCTCGGCCAGCGGCCTGCGCGTCGAACGGTGCGATGTCGCCGAGGCTGGTTGGCATGAGTTATGCTGCGAGGCAAGCGGCTGGGTCCGCTCGGCTGGGAGAGATTACGAGTCGATGAAAAAAATCGAAGCGATCATCAAGCCCTTCAAGCTCGACGAGGTGAAGGAAGCGCTTCACGAAGTCGGCATCAAGGGCATCACCGTCACCGAGGCCAAAGGTTTCGGCCGCCAGAAAGGCCACACCGAATTGTATCGCGGCGCCGAATACGTGGTCGATTTCCTGCCCAAGGTGAAAATCGAGGTCGTCATGGAAGACGCGCTCGTCGAGCGGGCGGTCGAGGCGATCCAGCAGGCGGCTCACACCGGGCGGATCGGCGACGGCAAGATTTTTGTGACAAATGTCGACGAGGCGATCCGCATCCGCACCGGCGAACGCGGGCCGGACGCGATATGAGGATGGGCCTCGACCCGCGGCCGAGGCTGCCGCTCGGCGACCTGCCCAAAACCGGGCTGCGGCGGCGGCCGATGCGAGGCGATGGTCGGCGGCCGTCGATGGCACGGGCGCTGGCGAGTTCAACCCCTTAACCCCAGAACGGAAGCGTGCGATGTCGGAGAGCGGCAAGGTAATGGCGCTGATCAAGGAGCACGAGGTCAAGTATGTCGACTTTCGGTTTACCGACCCGCGCGGCAAGTGGCAGCATCTGGCACACCACGTGCGCACGATCAGCGAGAATT
>DATMLO010000062.1:0-2200 GCA_035570495.1 Allostellaceae bacterium
GCGCTGGGATCGCGGTCCCGAGCACGCTGGCGAAATCGTTGGCCTCTTTCAGCTCCGCCGCAACCCCGTCATTCTCGTAGGCCTGCGAGCCGTCGCCGACGGCGGTCAGATAGGCGACGAGATCCTGTCGATCCTGCGGCGACAGGCCGAGGCCAAAGACGCGATCGAAATGCCCGACCACCTGATCGTAGGTATCGTAGCGCCCGTCGTGAAAATAGGGCGCGTTGAAATCGGCATTCAGCAGGGTCGGCGTCTTGTACCAACCCCCGGACCCGACGTCGTGCTGCCGATGATCGACGAATGCGGCCGAAGGGACATGGCAGCCCCCACAGCTGAGCCCGGGATCATGAGGAAACGGCTTTGTAAACAGCGTTTCGCCGCGGCGCTCCGCGGCATCGGCCAGAGCCGTCAGCCGCCCGCCCGGTCCAACAAGCGGGTTGGGCAGAAAATCGATGTCCTGGATGTAGGCGACCATCGCGTCGAGCACCGCCGGCGATGGCTCGGGGCCGCCGAACTCGTTGACGATGACATTGCGGACAAAATCGCGCAACGACGCCAGACGCCCGTCATGGCCATAGGGCGCGAGATAGCGGGCGCCGCGCAGGCTCGGGACCGTGACCGCGTCGAGCACGTGGTTGTCGGCTTTCGCGTTAAACAGACTGCCGGTCGTGTCGAACGTGCCCGGCCGGCTCGAAGAGCCTGGAATGTAGAGCTTGGCGTTGTTGGCGCCGTTGATATGACAGGTACTGCAGCTGATGCCGGCATGGCGCGCGACGCCGCCGAGGATTTGCGGCGAGCTGAACGCCAGGTCGCCAAGATTGACGAGATAGGATTTGGCGCCGCCGATCGCTTCCGAATGGAAGATCTCACGCGGTTGCCCCAGCGCGTCCTCGTTGAGTTCGGTGCCGACCGGCAGCACCGTTTGCTTTCCATGAACCGGAAAGGCGCGCCCCTCGAACGGCATGGCCAGCACCCCCACGGCCGCCGCCGCCGCCAGCAGCCGAAGCTTGCAATGGCGCACGCCTCGCAACCCGGTCACTGAGCGATTTCTTCGAGGCTCGGCGCGCGCAACCCGATCTCGGGCGCGGCCGTCTGCAGCAGCACGATCAGCTCTTCGCTCGCGGCGCGCAGCCTTTCGGGGTCGAGGCTCTTCAGATCCGGAACCCCAACCAGTGTCTTCAGCTCAGCGATTTTTAGTGGAATTGCCGGCGCAAGCTTGGGATCGCCCGCTTCGACGGCAGCGGCGAAGATGGTCTCGTAGGCAATCTCGATGCCATCGACGTTGTCGCGCATGTCGCTGAGCGAGGTGCCGCTGAACGCCGACTCGCCGCCATCGGCCTTGCTTTCGCCGATCTCGTAGGCGAGACGCGCCGTCCCGTTGAGCAGGCGTTGGGGCAAAAGGTCGAGGTGGCGGATCTTGACGTCCAAATCCTCGAGGTTAAGGATCAACGCGTCGGTCTCGGGCTTCAGATCGGTCCGTTTGGCGCCGAACAATTTTGCCTCGATTGCATGAAACCCCAGGAGCGCATTGGGCCAAGCGTCGATCTCCCGATCGAGGTCGGGGACAAAACCGCTGGTGAAGACCTCCGAGCGCTCCCAGCCGACGCGCGAGTCGATCCACGCCTTCTGCGCTCCCGGGACGTCGCCGGCAGCAAGGCGGGCACGCAACAAACGGGCGCCCGCCAACGACCGGTCGATGTCTCGAACCATAATCGGCCGGTAATGCTCGGCGGCCTCTGAGAGGTTGTCGCCGGGAGCCGGCGAAACGCTGGGCGCGGCACATACTGCCGCGGACAAGGCGAGACCGCCGCCGAGGCCGGCCGCAATGACGCTCGACAGCCGCCACAGCCGCAATGCCGCAGCGACCTTTCCGATCGCCCTCGGCAATATCCAGGCATCGGGACCGCGCCGCGGGCGTCGCGCTGATCCGGGCATTCACCCCCCGTTGATCGAGCCTTCCGATGGAGGGACGCCTGCGCGCCGACCGTCGTCGGCGTCAGATTTAATCGCCTGGTTTGACAGTTTGATGACGGTTTGCTGCTCCAAAGGGTGACTTAAAACCGACACAATTCGGGCAAAAAACTGTAACCTCGCGTAGTTATCCTCAACCTTAACGCGCCACGCCGAACCCCGTTCTCGGCGGCGGGGGCGCACGCTGCTGTCCGAGCCGACACGGTGGGCACCTGTCGGCTTGTCGCGG
>DATMLO010000063.1:0-2933 GCA_035570495.1 Allostellaceae bacterium
CTTCCAGGCATGGAAGGACCAACAGACAAGTGCGACCGCTCTTGGCCAGGCTCGGTGGAGCCAAAACCTTGTTGCGGCTAGCCGCCAGCGATAATGCCGGCGGTTTCGGTATGAGCGAAGTGATAGGCGCGGGCATGCGCACGATGGCGGGGCTGAACATGGGACAGGTACAAAGCGTCAGCCGCGACGTGCTCGGCTTTGCCCGCGAGCAAGTCGGCACCGAAACGGTCGACAAGACCGTTGTTGCGTTCCCCGGCCTTTCGCAGTTCATGTAGCGGCGCGCCGAGGGGGGAGGCAGCGATGGCGTATCCTATCACCGACATCCGGGGCATCGGGCCTGACACGGCCGCGATCCTCAAGTCGGAGGGGATTCGCACCACCATCGGGCTTCTGCGCTCGGCCAAGACGCCGAAACAGCGGCTCAAGCTTGCCGAAATGACCCGCACCAATTCCGAGCGCATTCTCGGCTGGGTCACCGCCGCCGACCGCATGCGGGTCAAAGGCGTGGGGTGGGAATATTCCGAGCTATTGCGCGCCGTCGGCGTCAAAACCGTCAACGAGCTGAAATTCCGCAATCCCGAGCATCTGGTCGACAAAATGCGCGAAGCCAATAAGCGCAACCTGGTGCGGCTGTTGCCGAAGAAGCAGACGGTGGAGCGCTGGATCGAGAGCGCCAAGAAGCTGCCGACCATCATCCGTTATTGATCGGCCCACACAATCCCTGCTCTTGGCGTTGCCCGTCCGCGGCTTGACTCGCTTTCCGCGACCGCGCAAAGCGACGGCTTAGAAAGCACTTTAAGATCCGCCGAGGGCCATTGCAGCGATGGGCAAGGAAACGGCCGCAAGCCTTGATCTTCGCAATGTTTTATCGACCCGGGCTGCCACGGGCGCCGGTTTACTTCGCGACCTCTTGGCCAAGGGCCGGCCATTGGTCATGGGCGTTCTCAATGTGACGCCGGACTCGTTTTCCGACGGCGGCCGCTTTCTCGATCCGGCGGCTGCCATTGCCCAAGCTGAGCGCCTCGCCGCCGAAGGCGCCGACATCCTCGACATCGGGGCGGAATCCTCGCGTCCCTACGGCAATGCGGTCACGGTGCCGCTCGACGAAGAACGCGCGCGCCTTGCCCCCATCCTGCCGGTCGTGGTCGGACTCGGCATTCCGGTCTCGATCGACAGCATGAAGGCCGCTGTAGTGGCCTGGGCACTGGAAACCGGCGCCGCGATCGTCAACGATGTCTGGGGGCTGCAGCGCGACCCCGACATGGCGCGGGTCGTCGCCGAGCACGACGCGCCCGTCATTGTCATGCACAATCGCGATGCCGCCGATCCGAAGATCGACATTGTCGCCGACGTCACCGCGTTCTTCGAGCGCTCGCTCGCCATCGCGGCCCGCGCCGGCATTGCCCGCGAGCGCATCGTGCTCGATCCCGGCATCGGCTTCGGCAAGACGCCGGAGCAAAGCCTGACCTGCATCGCGAGGCTCGATGCCTGGCGCGGGTTTGGCCTGCCGCTCCTGGTCGGCGCCTCGCGCAAGCGCTTCATCCATTCCGTCGTGCCGTCGGAGCCCGCGGAGCGGCTCGGCGGCTCGCTGGCGGCACATCTCCTGGCTGTCGAGAACGGCGCCGCCATCATCCGCGTCCACGACGTGGCGCCGACCGTGCAGGCGCTGGCCGTCGCCGCGGCCATCAGGCGGGTGCGATGAGCGACGCGGTTTTCGTCAGCGGGCTGGCGCTGCACGCCTATCACGGCGTGATGCAGCACGAGGCCAAGGTCGGGCAAACCTTCAAGCTCGATCTGACGCTCGATATCGATCTGGCCGAAGCCTCGCGCTCCGACATGCTCAAGCACACGGTCTCCTACGATAAGGTGGTGCAGACGGCGACGGACGCGTTCTGCTCGCGCCGCTACCGGCTGGTCGAGGCGGCAGCCGGCGCGGTCGCCGAGGCGGTGCTGGAGCACTACCCCCAGGTCCGCCGCATTCGCGTCACCGTGCATAAACCGCACGCCCCGATCGCCGCGACCTTCGACGACGTCGGCGTCGTCGTTGAGCGCGCGCGCCAAGAGCGCAACCAAGATCGCAACCAAGAGCGTGGCAGGGGCTGAAACCTTGGCCGAAGCGTTCATCGCGCTGGGCGGCAATGTCGGCGACGTGCGCGCAACCTTCGATCAGGCGATTGCGCTGCTGTGCGACGATTCCGACATAAGGCTCACGGCCCGCTCGTCGGATTACCGCACCCCGCCCTGGGGCATCACCGACCAGCCGCCATTCATCAATGCCGTGATTGCGGTTGCGACGACGCTTACACCCCAAGCGCTGCTGGCGCGCGCCCAGGCCTGCGAACGCGCGCTCGGCCGCGACCGCGTCCGCGAACAACACTGGGGGCCTCGCCGCATCGATCTCGACATCCTGGCTTATGACGACGTCGTCCTCAACGACGCGACCTTGACGCTGCCCCACCCGCATCTGTTCGAGCGTGCCTTCGTTCTGGTGCCGCTCGCCGAGATCGCACCCGACCACGTTATCGCCGGCGTCCGGGTCAGCGACGCGCTCAAGCGGGTGGATACGGTGGGCATCGAAAGGCTGCCGGGGCGCTAGGGCACGGCACGCCAATTGCACGGCCGGACTGGTTGGCCGGCGGTGCCCGGCATGGCATTTTGCAACAATGACCGACCCGCAAAACCCGACCCCGGCCGCCGATTTTCCCCCGGCAACGGAAGAAGCCTGGCGCGGCCTGGTCGATGCCGTGCTCAAGGGAGCGCCGTTCGCGCGGCTCGAAAGCCGGACCTATGACGGCTTCACCATCGAGCCGCTTTATCCGCGCGACGCCGCAGCGACTGCGCTTGGCGGGCGCGCGCCCGGCGCGGCCTGGACCGTCATGCAGCGCGTCGATCATCCCGACCCGGCGGCCGCCAATGCGCAAGCGCTCGACGAT
>DATMLO010000064.1:0-2217 GCA_035570495.1 Allostellaceae bacterium
TCACGTTCAGCGGACCGAGGATAGTGGCCCGAATGGCTGCAATCCCCAACTGCGACGTCTATCACCGCGATCAAGAACGGCCCCTTTACGTCGATTCGAGACGTCGCGCAAACGTCTCAAATTCGCAATAGCGGTCGTTCCCCGACAGCGTGGCGAACGCGCCCTATCGACCCAGTTGAGATATTCATGCCCACGCCGCCAGGCAGACCGCGCAGCGCCGGAAAGCGGACCGTCGGTCTTGTGGTGAACAGCAGGAACGAGGGGCACCTGAAAGGTCGCGCGGTTGGTTACGCGTCTCGCTATACTCGGTTGAGGAGGTGCAAAGCGTGCCCATCGACCCGGTAGAGCGCAAACTCGCTGCGATCTTCGCCGCCGACATTGCCGGCTACAGCCGGTTGATGGGGCGCGACGAGATTGGCACGCTTGCTCGGTTGAAAGCCTACCGGGCCGTTGTCGACGACCTGATCGCGTCTCATCGGGGCCGCATCTTCAACACCGCCGGGGACAGCGTCGTCGCCGATTTCGCCAGCGTGGTCGATGCCGTGCGATGCGCGGTCGCGATGCAGGCGGCGATTGCCACGGAGAATGCGGGTGTTAGCGCCGACGAGCCGATGCAGTTCCGCATTGGCGTGCACGTTGGCGATGTGATGGTTGATGGCGAGAACCTGCTCGGTGACGGCGTCAATATCGCCGCTCGTCTCGAAGCTCTGGCCGAGCCGGGTTCGATATGCATCTCTGCTGTCGTTCACGATCAGATAGGCAATAGGCTGCCGGTAGCGTTCGACGATCTCGGCGAGCAGAAGGTCAAGAACATCGCCCAGACGATCCGGGTGTATCGGGTTCAATTGGAGAGGCCGCCAGCTCGACCCGTCGCCGCTCCGCCGTTACCTGACAAGCCGTCCATCGCGGTGTTGCCCTTCCAGAACATGTCGGGCGATCCCGAGCAGGAGTATTTCGCCGACGGCATGGTCGAGGAGATCATTACCGCACTGTCGCGCGTTCGCTGGCTATTCGTCATCGCTCGCAATTCGAGCTTCACCTACAAAGGTCAGGCGGTCGATATTAAACGAGTAGGACGCGAGCTTGGTGTCCGTTACGTCCTCGAAGGTTCCGTGCGCAAGGGCCGCAATCAAGTGCGCATCACCGGCCAATTGATCGACGCAGGCAATGGCGCGCATCTGTGGGCCGATCGTTTCGACGGGCCGCTTGAGGACATTTTCGAGCTGCAAGACCAGGTGACCGCGAGCGTGGTCGGCGCGATTGCGCCGAGAGTCGAGCAGGCCGAAATTTACCGGGCCAAGCATAAGCCCACGGACAATCTTGACGCGTACGACAACTATCTCCGGGGCGTGGCCGGTCTTCATGCCGTATTCGATGGCGCCAAAGAGGCGGTCAGCGAGGCGCTGCAACGGTTCTATCGCGCAATCGATCTCGACCCCGAATTTGCCTCGGCATTTGGCATGGCGGCATGGTGCTATGTATTGAGCAAGAATTACGGCTGGTCGAGCGATGACACTAAGGAAACCGCGGAACTGGAACGGCTCGCGCGGCAAGCGGCGCGCTTGGCAAAGGAGGATGCGGTCGCGCTCTATACCGGCGGGTTCGCGCTGACGCGGGTTCCGGGGCAACTCGGAGCGGCGACCGCATTGATCGATCGGGCTTTGGCGCTTGACCCTAACCTAGCGGCAGCGTGGCATTTAAACGGCTGGGTCAAACTCTATCGCGGCGAGCCGGAAGCGGCGATCGAGCACCTGGCGCAGGCGATGCGCCTCAACCCGCTAGACCCGATGTTCTATGGCATGCAAAATGGAACCGCCGCCGCGCATTTCCTCGCCGGCCGATACGACGCCGCTGCCTCCTGGGCCGAAATGGCGCTGAGTCGACACGGTAATAGCGCGCCCCCGTCATTGCGCTTGGCGGCAGCGAGTCACGCGCTCTCCGGCCGATCGACTGAGGCGCAGCGATACATGGCCCTTATGCGAGCGGTCGATCCTGATCTGCGGCTCGCGAATATCGACGAGATCGCTCCGTTTCGTCGGCCGGAGGACGTCGCCCGCTATGCCGATGGCCTGCGCAAGGCGGGTTTACCAGAGTGACCGCGAGCCCGGGTTGCTGCGGATTGCAATGAGGTCCAGTACCGGGACGGTCATTGGCAACACGGATCGGGGGTGGTGGCTTGCTACCCTTCTGAACTATTCGATTTGGCGATATCCAAGC
>DATMLO010000065.1:0-29025 GCA_035570495.1 Allostellaceae bacterium
GGCGCAAGCTGGTCGACCGGGTGCGCGCCGGCAAGGCGTTGCGACCGGCGGAATGGCCGGGCGGGACGCGCTGCGCGGTGGCGCTGTCGTTCGACAGCGACCACGAGACGAGCGACCTGCGCGAGGGCGGCAAGTCGATCGGCCGGCTCGCCTGGGGCCAGATGGGGGCACGGGTCGGCGTGCCGCGCATCCTGAAGCTTCTCGACAAGTACCAGGTCAAGGCGTCGTTCTACGTGCCGGCGGTGACCGCGCTGCTGCATCCCGACGAGCAGCGCCGGGTCGCCGGCGAAGGGCACGAGATCGGCATCCACGGCTGGATTCACGAGCTCAACTCGGTGCTGCCTTACGAGGCCGAGCGCGATTTGATGCTGCGCGCCTCAGACGTCTTGGAAAAGACCAGCGGCGTGCGCCCGGTTGGAATGCGCACCCCGTCCTGGGATTTCAGCTGGAACACGCTGGCGCTCGAGCAGGAGATGGGGCTCCTCTACGATTCGTCGCTGATGTCGGACGAGGATTGCTACGAGTTGTTGCTTGATGGCGAGCCCTGCGGGGTCGTTGAATTGCCGGTCGAGTGGGTGCGCGACGACGCGGTTTATTTCAGCATGAACCGCTTCTCGGCGCTGCGCCCCTATACGCCGCCCGAAGGCGTACTCGACATCTTCCGCCGCGAGTTCGAGGCGGCCTATGCCGATGGCGGCATCTTTCAGCTGACGATGCATCCGCACATCATCAGCTACCGGTCGCGGATATGGCTTCTCGAGGAGCTGATCCGCCTCGCCCAGTCGCGCCCCGGCGTGTGGTTTGCCACCCACGCCGAGGTCGCGCGCTGGGCCAAGGATCACGCAGCCTAGTCTTTTTTGTTCGACCGGGTGATCTCCGGGTCTTCCCCGGCGCTGTGACGCCGGCCAATCGCCTCCGCGTGTTCGAGCTCGCGGCGGATCGAGTCCTTGTCCATGTCGCGCGCGGCTTCACGCGCCTTCTGGTCGACCTGACCCGAACGAATAAACCGCTGTTGTGACTCGTTGTACTCTCGCGCGGAGGTTCGATTACCTTCATCTTCGTTACGCTGTTGCGCAACTTTATTTATTTTTCTCATTTCGACACCTCCTTTCTTTGTGCTTATTAAAACAAATTATTGGGGAGGCCGTTCCGAAGATTTAGGTAGACGGGTACGTAGCATTCTCGGCTACTTAACCGGGCAGCATCGCGCGAAACCGCAGGCGCACATAATCGGCGATCCACAGCCCGGTCTCGTCCCTGAGCACCGGTTCGAGTAGATCCGTGACTTCCCGCTTCGCGGCCGGCCGATCAGTTGGCGACAGCGGCGCAAAGAAATCGTCGCAGAACGTGTCGAGCCAAGCTTCAAAGCCAGCTGCGAGCGGCGTCGGGCGCGGGATGATCGCAATGTCGTCGACGCGGAACCCGGCGGCTTCGAGCTTGGCCTGGTAGGCGGCGGCCGACGGGAAGTACCACGGGCTCAGGGACAGCGCTTCGATGCCGCGTTTGGCGAGCACGGCGCTGAACGCGACCTGGATCGCCGCGGTGTTGTTGTGCCCGCCCATCTCGGCGACAAAGCGGCCGCCCGGCTTCAGGGCGCGCGCGACACCGGCGAGCACGGCCTCCGGCGGGCGCATCCAGTGCAGCGCCGCATTGGAGAAGACCGCGTCGAACTCGTGCTCGAAGGCGAGGTTCTGTCCAGGGCAGACCCGCGCGTCGAGCCCTTTCGCCTTGGCGGCGGCGACCATGTCGGGCGCGGCGTCGACCGCGACCACCGTGGCGCCGGCGGCGGCGATCTGCGCGGTCAGCACCCCGTCGCCGCAACCGAGATCGAGGATGCGCTCGCCCGGTTGCGGGTCGAGCAGCCCAGCCACGGCCCCGCCAAACGCCGGGACAAAATGTGCGGTCGCCGCATAGCGGTCCGCCGACCAGTGCTGTTTCGAAAGCTCAACCATCGGATTCGCATTCGCTAATTGTTGTCGCCGCCAACTTAGCCGCGGCCGACTACCTGTCTCAGTGCTGAAATTATCCTGGCATAAATCGTACCGGCTGCGAGGGGAGAGCACCGATGTGGCGAAAAGGGTAGAGTATCGGATCGCTCAAGGTCCGGTATCGAAGCGCAACCGCACGGGAGCTTGGACATGCCGCATCGACTGCTTGCCGTCGGGCTGGGTCTGCTTGTGGCGATGGCGGTGCCAAGCGCCGCGACGGCCGCCGAAAACGCGCTCGAACGCATCAATAAGGCCGGGGTGGTCAGGGTTGCGGTGCCGGACAATTTCCCGCCCTTCGGCAATATGGGCGAGGATTCGAAGCTGCACGGCTATGACATCGACACCGCGGCGCTGATTGCAGAGGCGCTCGGCGCGAATCTCGAACTGGTCGCGGTGGCGAGCACCGACCGCATTCCCGCGCTCACCAGCGGCAAGGTCGATCTTGTCGTCTCGACCCTGGGCAAGGATCCCGAGCGCGCCAGGCTGATCGATTTCTCCATCGCCTATGCCCCGTTTTACAGCGCGGTTTACGGCCCCGCGTCGCTCGATATCGCCAAGCCGGCGGATCTCGCCGGCAAGTCGATCGCGGTGACCCGCAACACGATCGAGGATACCGCGCTGACCCAGGTCGCTCCGGCAGACGCGACAATCAAGCGCTTTGACGACAACGCCGGCACTCAGGTGGCGTTTTTGTCGAGCGAGACCGACCTGATCGCGACCGGCAACGGCGTTGCCGGCGAGATGCTCGAAAAAAGCCTTGTCAAGCGGACGGCGCTCAAATTCATCCTGCGCAATTCGCCCTGCTATGTCGGCGTCGCCAAGGGGCAGCCCGAGCTTTTGGCGCGCGTGAACATGGTCCTCGACGAGGCGCGCAAGGACGGCCAGCTCGACCGGATTTCCCAGCGCTGGCTGAAGGCGCCGCTCGACGACCCGGAACACCCCGCGATCGCATCGTCACGCCCCTAGAGCGGTGGAGGATCGTGCCCGTGTGATGCGATCGTTACACCTTCTGCTGCGTCGCCTCAGCCTGGCGGCGCAGCGCGGACAGCGTCGTGCGGGTGGTGATGATTTCCGGGTCCATCTTCAACTCGATGACCGCGGCGCGCTTTGCGGCGATCGCTTCCTCGAACGCCGGGGCGAATTCCTCGGTGCGCGCCACCTGTGCCGAAAACGCGCCGTAAGCGCGGGCGAGCGTGACAAAATCGGGGTTCTTGAGGTTGGTGGCCGAAATGCGCCCCGGAAAACGGCGCTCCTGGTGCATGCGGATCGTGCCGTACATCGCATTGTTGAAGAGGAGGATGATCGGCCCCGGCCCTTCGGCCAATGAGGTCGCGAGCTCCTGGCCGGTCATCAGAAAGCCGCCATCGCCGACAAAACCGACAACGATGCTCTGCGGCCGCGCGAGCTTGGCGGCGACCGCGGCCGGGACGCCATAGCCCATCGCGCCGCTTGTCGGGCCGAGCTGGCGGCCGGGCCGGCGGTATTGCAGAAAGCGATTGGGCCAGCCCGAGAAGTTGCCGGCGTCGCTGGTGATGATCGCGTCGTCGGGCAGGCGATCGCGCAGCCAGATCATGACGCGGCCGAGGTCGAGCGCCGGGTTTTCGGTGAGCTTTGACGGCTGCAACCCAGCCTCGTATTCGGCGCGGGCGTCCTTCCGCCACGCGGCCCAGCGCGGGTTCGGGATCGGCGCCAGCGCGGCGAGCGCGACGGCGATCTCGGGCATGCCCGACTGGATCGCCAAGGTCGGACGGAAGACGCGGCCCAATTCCTCGGCCGCGGCATGGATGTGGATGAGCGTCTTGCCGGGCTCGGGGATGCCCAAGAGCGAATAGGATTGCGAGGTGATCTCGCCAATCCTGGCGCCGATCGTCAGCACCAGGTCGGATTGCTTGACGCGCGCGACGAGGCTTGGCGCCGCGCCGGTGCCGAGATCGCCGAGCCAGTTCGGCAGCCGGTTGTCGACGATGTCCTGGCGGCGGAACGACGAGCAGGCCGGCAAGTCGTTGGCCTTGAGGAATTGGGCGATGTCGGTGCAAGCGGCGTCGGTCCAGCCCGAGCCGCCGACCAGCACGATCGGGCGCTCGGCGGCGGCAAGCAGGCGGCACAGCTCGGCGAGATCCGCGGCGCCGGGGTGGGCGCGCACCGCGCGGTAGGGGCCGACCACCGCGGCGGCGGCGGTCTCGCGCAGCATGTCCTCGGGCAGCGCGACGACGACGGGGCCCGGGCGGCCGCTGGTCGCGACCTGGAAGGCCTGGTTCAAAAGTTCGGGCACACGCTCGGTCATGTCGATCTGCGTCACCCATTTGGCGAGCGGCGCGTACATCTTGCGGAAATCGACCTCCTGGAATGCCTCGCGGTCGATCTGATGCCGTGCGACCTGACCGACCAGCACGACCATCGGCGTCGAATCCTGAAAGGCGGTGTGGATGCCTATCGAGGCGTTGCAGGCGCCGGGGCCGCGCGTCACCAGGAGGATGCCAGGCTTGCCGGTGACCTTGCCGTAGGCCTCGGCCATGAACGCGGCGCCGCCTTCCTGGCGGCAGGTGACGAGATGGATCTCGGGCGCATCGTAGAGGGCGTCGAGCACCTCGAGATAGCTCTCGCCGGCGACCGAGAACGCCATCTCGACGCCATGCGCCCTGAGGCTCGCGACGACCAGCTGCCCGCCGCTCATCACCGGGAAATTCGCCGCCATCGCTCTGCCGCCTTTATGTCGTTGCCCGGCAGCCATTTGAGACGATGCGCGAGCGTTTGAAAACTGCGCAAAAATAGCGCCGTCTCGCGGGACGGTAGACGATCTGCTAGTGTCTGAACGTTTTTGGGAACGTTGCCTGCGACGCCGTCGTTTATCGCGAGCGCAGCCCCGGGCCGGGGAGGATAAGCGCGGCCGGTGCATAAATTCCTTACGAAGAGAGGCGGGGGAATGACAAGGGATCGAGCAGCCCTGGCGGCGCACGCGGCGCGATTTGCGGCAGGGCGCGACGCGCCGGCCTCTCGGGTGGTCTGAGGACGATGGACGACCAACCGCCGCGCGGTGATTTGCCGACACGTGGCCTGCCGCCGCGGGCCGATGAGCGCCGTCCGTTGCCAGGCGCGCCCGGTCATCTGCATCCCGAGAACCCTGCGGCGCCGCCGCCGGGCGGCTGGCAAAGACCGCGCCGCTCGCGCCGGCTGTTGTGGCTCGTGCTCCTGGCGGTCGTCATCGGCATGGTCGTGTGGTGGGTGCTCCGCCATCACCAGTCAGCGAGCACCGGCCGCTTTGTCAACACCGGCCCGATGCCGGTCGGCACCGCGACGATCACCAAAGGCGACGTGCCGGTTATCGACAATGCGCTCGGCACGGTGACGCCGCTCGCCACGGTGACGGTGCAGACGCAGATCAATGGCCAGCTGACCGATGTCGGCTTTCAGGAAGGACAGCTCGTCAACAAGAACGATTTCCTCGCCCAGATCGACCCGCGCCCCTACCAGGTCGCGCTTGAGCAGGCGCAAGGTACGCTCGCCAAGGATCAGGCCTCGCTTGCCGATGCCAAGCTCGACCTCGCGCGCTACGAAAAGCTGGTGGCGCAGAACTCGCTCGCCTCGCAGACGCTCGACACGCAACGCGCGACGGTGGCGCAGGACGCCGGCCAGGTACAGGTCGACCAGGCGCAGGTCGACGCGCAAAAGCTTAACCTCGTCTACTGCCACATCATCGCGCCGGTCACCGGCCGGGTCGGGTTGCGCCAGGTCGATCCCGGCAACTACATCCAGACGAGCAGCACCACCGGCATCGTCGTGATTACGCAGCTACAGCCGATCTCGGTGATCTTCACACTGCCGGAGGACAGCCTGCAGGCGGTGCTGAAGCAGGTCCATGCCGGCCAGACGCTGGTCGCGACCGCCTATGACCGCACCGGCAACAACAAGATCGAGGCCGGCCAGCTATCGACGATCGACAACCAGATCGACACGACGACCGGCACCGTGAAGCTGCGCGCCACCTTCGCCAATACAGCGCTCGATCTGTTCCCCAACCAGTTCGTCAATATCAGGTTGACGGTCGACACGCTGAAGGGCGCCGACATCGCGCCGCAAGCGGCGATTCAGCGCGGCGCGCCCGGCACATTTGTCTACCTCGTCAAACCCGACAACACGGTCACCGCGCAACCGGTAACGCTCGGTCCGGACGATGGCGAGAACGTCGCGGTGCTGAAGGGGGTTAACCCCGGCGACAAGGTCGTGACCGACGGCGCCGACCGGCTGAAGGACGGTTCCCAGGTCACGATCACCGAGGGCGGCAACCAGCAGCAGGGCGCCCAGCCGGCTGGAAAGAGCGGTCAGCGCGGCCAGGGGCAGGGACGCAGCAACGCCTCTCAGGGGGGCAGCCAGGGTCAGGCGCCCGCTTCAGGGCAAACGCCGGCGCCGACTTCTGGGCAAACGTCGGCACCGGCTTCCGGCCAAGCGCCGGCAGCCGCGCCAGCCCAGCCGCCGGCGCCCGCCAACGGGAGCAATGGCGGGTAATCGTCGTCATGGACCCCCGCCACGATCAACCCCGACCCCAGCCCTCCCCCGTCCGCGGGGGAGAGGGTAAGCCACTGCCGTGAGCCCATCGCGGCCGTTCATTATGCGGCCGGTGGCGACGTCGCTGCTGATGGTGGCGATCATGCTGGTGGGCATGGTCTCGTACCGTTTCCTGCCGTTGTCGGCGCTGCCTGAAGTCGACTATCCGACGATCCAGGTCACGACGCTCTACCCCGGCGCCAGCCCCGACGTAATGACCGGCTCGGTGACGGCGCCGCTCGAGGTGCAGCTTGGGCAGATGCCCGGCCTGCAGCAGATGTCGTCGACGAGCTCGGCCGGGTCGTCGATCATCACCTTGCAGTTCAGCCTCGATCTGAGCCTCGACATCGCCGAGCAGGAGGTGCAGGCCTCGATCAACGCCGCCGGCAATTTGTTGCCCTCCGACCTGCCGGCGCCGCCGATCTACGCCAAGGTCAACCCGGCGGACGCGCCGGTGCTGATCCTGGCGCTGACGTCGAAGACGCTGCCGCTAACCCAGGTGGAGGACCTCGCCGACAGCCGGTTGGCGATGAAGATATCGCAGCTTGCCGGTGTCGGTCTGGTGACGATCAGCGGCGGCCACCGTCCGGCGGTGCGCATCCAGGCCGACCCGCGCAAGCTGGCGGCGCTGGGTCTCAACATCGACGATCTGCGCACCACGCTCGGCAACGCCAACGTCAACCAGCCGAAAGGCAATTTCGACGGGCCCAGCCGATCCTACACGATCAACGCCAACGACCAGATCCAGAGCGCGAGCGACTACGCCGATCTCGTCGTCGCCTACAAAAACGGCTCGCCGGTGCATCTGTCGGATGTCGCGACCGCGATCAACGACATGGAGAACACCAAGCTCGACGGCTGGATGAACACGACCCAGGCGGTCATCGTCAACGTCCAGCGCCAACCCGGCGCCAACGTGATCGCGGTGGTCGACAGCATCACCTCGCTGCTGCCGGCGTTGCAGGCGACGTTCCCGCAGGCGGTCGACATCACCGTGCTGACCGACCACACCAACACGATCCGCGCCTCGGTCGCCGATGTCGAGTTCGAGCTGCTCCTTGCGATCGTGCTCGTCGTCGCGGTGATCTTCCTCTTCCTGCGCAGCCTGTCGGCGACGCTGATCCCCAGCCTGTCGGTGCCGCTGTCACTGGTCGGTACGTTGGCGATCATGTACCTGGCCGGGTTCAGCCTCGACAATCTTTCGCTGATGGCGCTGACGATCTCGACCGGCTTCGTCGTCGACGACGCGATCGTGATGATCGAGAACGTGTCGCGCTACATCGAGGATGGCGACACGCCGCTGCAGGCGGCGCTCAAGGGCTCGGAGCAGATCGGCTTCACGATCATCAGCCTGACGATCTCGCTGATCGCGGTGTTGATCCCGCTGTTGTTCATGGCCGATGTCGTCGGCCGGCTGTTCCGCGAGTTCGCGATCACCCTGTCGGTGACGATTGTCATCTCGGCTCTGGTGTCGTTGACCCTGGTGCCGATGCTGTGCGCCAAGGTGCTGCGCCATGTCCGCGAAGAGGACATGAGCTGGTTCATGCGCCGCACCCAGCAATTCTTCGACTACACGATCCGGCGCTACGGGGTTGCGCTTGATTGGGTGCTTGACCACGAGTCGCTGACCCTCTTGATCGCGGTCGCGACGCTGTG
This sequence comes from Allostellaceae bacterium, assembly GCA_035570495.1. GTDB lineage: Bacteria > Pseudomonadota > Alphaproteobacteria > ATCC43930 > CGMCC-115725 > DATARH01. The sequence continues at coordinate 8,187 of DATMLO010000065.1, forward strand.
CCTCACGGTATTTCTCTACATCGTGATCCCCAAGGGCTTCTTTCCGGTGCAGGACACCGGGCTGATCCAGGGCATCTCGGACGCGCCGGCCTCGATCTCGTTCGATGCGATGGCCGAGCGGCAGGAGGCGCTCGCCGCGGCGATTCTCAAGGATCCCGACGTCACCAGCCTGTCGTCGTTTATCGGCGTCGACGGCACCAATACGACGCTCAACGAGGGCCGGTTCCTCATCAATCTCAAGCCCAAGGACGAGCGCAGCCTTGACGCCAGCGCCATCATCCGGCGCCTGCAGCAGGAGACCAGCCAGATCACCGGCGTCCAGCTCTACATGCAGCCGGTGCAGGATCTGACGATCGATTCCACGGTCAGCAAGACGCAGTACCAGTTTGCCCTGCAGGACGCGAACCCCGACGAGTTCGCGACCTGGGTGCCGAAACTCATGACGCGGCTGCAGAAAATACCCGACATCACCGACCTGGCGACCAATTACGGCCAGAACGGGCTGTCGGTTTATATCAATATTGACCGCGCCACCGCCGGGCGCTTTGGCATCACCCCGGCGACCGTCGACAACGCGCTTTACGACGCCTACGGCCAGCGCATTGTCTCGACAATCTTCACTCAGTCGAACCAGTACCGGGTGATCCTCGAAGCCGACCCCAAGGCGCAGGCGACGGTGACCTCGCTCGACCAGATCTACCTGCCATCGTCGCTGTCGAGCACCGGGCAGGTGCCGTTGTCGGCGATCGCCACGGTCGAGAAGCAGACCTCGCCGCTCGCGGTCAACCACCTGGCACAGTTCCCGTCGGCGTCGATCTCGTTCAATCTCGCGCCTGGCGCCTCGCTCGGCGGTGCGGTCGACCATATCAAGGCCGCCGAGGCCGAGATCGGGCTGCCGATCAGCATGATCACCAGCTTTCAGGGCGCCGCTGCCGCGTTCCAGGCCGCGCTCAGCAATGAGGTCATGCTGATCCTCGCGGCGATCGTCACGGTCTACATCGTGCTGGGTGTGCTCTATGAGAGCTTCATCCACCCGATCACGATCCTCTCGACGCTACCATCGGCGGGGCTTGGCGCGCTGCTCGCGCTGATGGTGGACGGCAGCGATCTCAGCATCGTCGCCATCATCGGCGTCATCCTCTTGATCGGTATCGTCAAGAAGAATGGCATCATGATCGTCGACTTCGCGCTCGTCGCCGAACGCGACGAGGGCAAGTCGCCGCGCGAGGCGATCCATCAAGCATCGCTGTTGCGCTTCCGCCCGATCATGATGACGACGATGGCGGCGATCTTTGGCGCCCTGCCGCTGATGCTTGGCAGCGGCACCGGCTCCGAACTGCGCCACCCGCTCGGCGTGACGATCGTCGGCGGGCTGCTGGTGAGCCAGGCGCTGACGCTGTTCACGACGCCGGTCATCTATCTCGGCTTCGACCGGCTCGGCCGCTGGATGCGACGCCGCTTTGGCCGCGCGGGTGAACCCGGCCATTCCGAGAGCCCGGCCGAATGAGCCTGTCGACCCCGTTCATCGAGCGGCCGGTTGCGACGACGCTGTTGACGATCGGGATCGCGCTGGCGGGCATCTTCGCGTTCAACAGGTTGCCGGTCGCGCCGCTGCCGCAGGTCGATTTCCCGACGATCTCGGTGACCGCGACGATGCCGGGGGCAAGCGCCGAGGTGATGGCCGAGACCGTCGCGACGCCCTTGGAGCGGCATCTCGGGGTCATCGCCGACGTGACGCAGATGACCTCGTCGAGTTCGCTGCAGTCGACGCGCATCACGCTGCAATTCGATCTGTCGCGCGACATCGACGGCGCGGCGCGTGACGTGCAGGCGGCGATCAACGCGGCGCGCGCCGACCTGCCGGCGAACCTGCGGACCAACCCGACCTATCGCAAGGTCAACCCGGCCGACGCGCCGATCGCGATCCTCGCGCTGACCTCGGACACACTGAGCCAAGGTCAGCTCTACGACGCGGCCTCGACCACGCTGACCCCGGCATTGTCGCAGATCGACGGGATCGGCCAGGTGACGATTGGCGGCAGCTCGCTGCCGGCGGTGCGGGTCGAGCTGAACCCGCTCGCGCTCAACAAATACGGCATTGGGCTCGAGGACGTGCGTGCCGCGCTTTCCTCGGCAAACGCGCACAGCCCCAAGGGCGCGATCGAGGCAGGCGACAGCCACTACCAGATCTATACCAACGACCAGGTGTCGCAGGCGACCGATTACCTGCCGCTTGTCGTCGCGTTCCGCAACGGCGCGCCGGTGCGGCTGCCCGACATCGCCGATGTCAGCGACTCGGTCGAAAACCTGCGCAACCAGGGACTTGCCAACGGCAAGCCGGCGGTGCTGGTGATCCTCTACCGTCAGCCCAACGCCAACATCATCGAGACCGTCGACCGGGTCGTCGGAGCGCTGCCGCAACTGCATGCGTCGATCCCCGCCGGTATCGACATCAACATGGCGATGGACCGGACGACGACGATCCGCTCGTCGCTGCACGACGTCGAGACGACGCTCGTCATTTCGATCTGTCTCGTCGTCCTGGTGGTCTTCGTTTTCCTGCGCAATCCTCGCGCGACCCTGATCCCCAGCGTCGCCGTACCGGTGTCGCTGGTCGGCACGTTCGGCGTGATGTACCTGGTCGGCTACAGCCTCGACAACCTGTCGCTGATGGCACTGACGATCTCGACCGGGTTTGTCGTCGACGACGCGATCGTCGTGCTCGAAAACGTTACGCGCCATCTCGAAGCCGGCATGGGGCGACGCGAAGCGGCGCTGCAGGGAGCGCGCGAGGTCGGCTTTACGGTGCTGTCGATGAGCCTGTCGCTGATCGCGGTGTTCGCGCCGATCCTGCTGATGGGCGGCATTGTCGGCCGGCTGTTCCGCGAGTTCGCGATGACCCTGTCGATCGCGATCATGATCTCGATGGCGATCTCGCTGACCACGACGCCGATGATGTGCGCGTTTGTGCTGCGGCGCGAGCGGCCGCACGAGCACGGCCGGCTCTATCGCGCCAGCGAACGCATCTTCGACGCGGCGCTGAATTTCTACGATCGCACGCTGACCGCGGCACTGCGCGCGCCGAAGATGGTGATGCTGGTCCTCGCCGTGACGGTCGCCCTCAACGTCTTCCTGTTTTTCGAGGTGCCGAAGGGCTTTTTTCCACAGCAGGACACCGGCCGGATGATCGGTGGTCTGCAGGCCGACCAGAGCATCTCGTTCCAGCTGATGCGCCAGAAGCTTCAGCAGTTCATCAGCATCATCAAGGCGGACCCGGCGGTGGAGAGTGTCGTCGGTTTTACCGGCGGTCAGCAGACCAATTCCGGCTTCGTGTTTGTCTCGCTGAAGCCTCTGGCGCAGCGCAAGCTGTCGGTCGACGGGGTCATCGGCCGTCTGCGCGGCAAGCTCGGTCAGGTCGCCGGCGCCCGGCTCTTCCTGCAGGCGGTGCAGGACATTACCGTCGGCGGGCGCCAGTCGAACGCGCAATACCAGTACACGCTGCAGGGCGATTCACTGCAGGAGCTCTATCAATGGGCGCCCAAGGTGACGGCGGCGCTGGAAAAAATCCCCGAGCTGACCGAGGTCAATTCCGACCAGCAGAACCACGGGCTCGAGACCGATCTGGTGATCGACCGGTCGACCGCGGCGCGGCTTGGTCTCACGGTCGGCCAGATCGACAACACACTTTACGATGCGTTCGGTCAGCGCCAGGTGTCGGTGATCTATGCCGCGCGCAACCAGTACCACGTGGTCATGGAGGTCGCGCCGCAGTGGTGGCAGAACCCCGACATGCTGAAGCAGATCTATGTCAGCAGCACCGGCGGCTCGGCCAGCGGCTCGGCGAGCACCAACGCCGTCGCCGGCACAGTTTCTCCGCCGACGACGGCCAACAACGCGGCGCTGCCGACAACCAACAACGCCGCGACGGTCGTCGCCAGCAACATCGTCAACACCCAGCAAAGCATCGTCGCGACGCCGTTCGTCAACAGCGCCCTAGCCCCGGCAAGCACCGCCACGCTGAGCCCGACCGCCGCCTCTATCGCCTCGGATGCGGCGCGAAACCAGGCGGCGAACTCGCTCGCCAGCACAGGGCACAGCTCAACCGCGACCTCGACCGGGGCGCCGGTCAGCACCTTCTCCGAGACGATGGTGCCGCTTTCCGCCGTCACCCAGTATTCAACGGGCGCGACGCCGCTCGCGGTCAACCACCAGGGACTGTTTGTCGCCACGACGATCTCGTTCAACCTGAAGCCCGGCGCCTCGCTCGGCGAAGCGACGCGGGAGATCGACCGGGCGATGGAACAGCTCCATGTGCCGACGACGATCCACGGCAGCTTCCAGGGCACCGCGCAGGTGTTCCAGCAGTCGCTCGCCAACGAGCCGGTGCTGATCGCAGCGGCGCTGCTCGCGGTCTATATCGTGCTGGGCGTGCTCTACGAGAGCTACGTCCATCCGATCACGATCCTGTCGACTTTGCCGTCGGCCGGCGTCGGCGCGGTGCTGGCGCTGATGCTGTGCGGCATCGAGTTCAGCATCATCGCGCTGATCGGCGTCATCTTGTTGATCGGCATCGTCAAAAAGAACGCGATCATGATGATCGACTTCGCGCTCCAGGCGGAGCGCGAGGAGGGGCTGTCGTCCTATGACGCGATCTACAAGGCGTCGATCCTGCGCTTCCGCCCGATCATGATGACGACCTTGGCGGCGATGCTCGGCGCGCTGCCCTTGGCGATCGGCTTTGGCGAGGGCTCGGAGTTGCGCCGGCCGCTCGGCATCTCGATCGTTGGCGGACTCCTGGTCAGCCAGGCGCTGACGCTCTACACGACGCCGGTCATCTACCTCTATCTCGACCGCTTCCGCCTGTGGGTGACGCGCAACCGCCAGTCTGGTCAACAAGGGCCGGGCGGGACGCATTTCGCGCCGGGCCACGCGCCGCAGCCGGGAGAATAAAAACGATGCTGGGGGAGAGCGGGGGATTGCGCAGGACCTTGGCGACCATTGGCGCTGGGCTGGCAGCGCTGCTCGGCGGGTGCACGGTCGGCCCTGACTATGTGAAGCCGGAGGCGACGGTTCCTGTTGCCTATAAGGAGGCCTGGAAGCCGGGGCCGCTCGAGAAGGGCTGGCAACGGGCGCGGCCCAGCGAGACGATCGATCGCGGCGCGTGGTGGTCGATCTATCATGACCCGATCCTCGATGGCCTCGAACGGCAGATCGACATCTCGAACCAGAACCTGAAAGCCGCGGAGGCGGCATTCCGCGAGGCCGAGGCGACGGTCACCGCGGCGCGCGCGCAGTTCTTCCCGACCGGACGTCTCTCCGGGTCGGCGACGCGCAGTCGCAGCAGCGGCAACTCGGCGCCGCAGGCCGGGTTCGGCGGCGGCATACAGAACCAGTTCCTAACCGAGACGTCGGTCAGCTGGGTGCCGGACCTCTGGGGTTCGGTGCGCCGGCTGGTCGAGAGCGATGTCGCCGGCGCCCAGGCGAGCGCCGCGACGCTCGCCAATGCGCGGCTCTCGGCCCAGGCGCAGCTCGCCACCGCCTATGTCGAGCTGCGCGTCGCCGACGAGCTGACGCGGCTGCTCGAGGCCTCGGTCAAGGCCTACACTCAAGCGCTGCAGATCACCAGGAACCAGCTGAAGGGCGGCACCACCGACCAGTCGGCGGTCGACCAGGCGCAGGCGCAGCTCGACGCGACGCGCGCGCAGCTCATCGCGGTCGGCGTGACCCGCGGCCAGCTCGAGCACTCGATCGCGGTGCTGATCGGCAAGCCGCCGGCCGCGGTGACGATCGCCCCGACCAACGCGGTGCTCGGTGTGCCACTAATCCCGTCCGAGCTGCCCTCGGCGCTCTTACAGCGCCGGCCCGATATCGCCGCCAGTGAACGCGACATGCACTCGGCGAACGCGCTGATCGGCGTCGATACCGCGGCGTTCTATCCGACCGTGACGCTGTCCGGCGACACCGGGGTCGAAGCGGAAATGTTCCGCAAGCTGTTCACCGAGCCGAGCCGCATCTGGTCGATCGGGTCAAGCGCGGCCGAGACGATCTTTGACGGTGGCGCCCGCAACGCGCAGATCGCGCATGACGAGGCCGCGTATGACTCGAGTGTCGCCACCTATCGCCAGACCGTGCTGACGGCGCTGCAGCAGGTCGAGGACGAGTTGGTGGCCGAGCGGGTGCTCGCCGAGGAGGCCGTCGCCGAAGATTCAGCGGTCAAGGCGGCGCGCCGGGCCGAAGCGACGATCAACAACCAGTACCTCGCCGGGACTCAGGCCTATACCGCGGTCATCGTCGCCGAGAACACCGCGCTCGCCGACGAGGAAAGCGCGGTTAACATCCGCCAGAGCCGCCTCGTCGCCAGCGTCGCGCTGATCGAGGCGCTGGGCGGCGGCTGGGACGCCTCGCAAGTCCCCAACCGCGACCAGATCGAGAGCGACCAGCCGCTCAACTTCAACCCGCTGCCGCCGACCTTCCCCAACGAGGGCGCCGGCATCACCCCGCCACTACCGAAATAGCCCCTGGCGAAATAGCGGACATCACAATTTCAGTCCGCTGATATACGCGGCGAGATCGCTCTGCGCGGCGGCCAGCGCCGCCGTCGTCTTGGCGGTCGCGGCGGCATTGTCGTCGATCGCGCTTTCGGCGGTCTTCAACTTGTCCAGCGTTGACTTCCGCATCGCCGGGTCGTCCTTGAGCGCGGTGTAATTGTCGCGCAGCCGCTCCTCGTCGTCGGTGAGCCGAGTGTGCTCGTCCTTGAGCCGGTCAAGCTCGGCCTGTTGCCGGCTGACCGCTCGCCGACGATCGCCGAGGTCGGCGAGCGCGCGGTGCAATTTTGGATCGAGCTCCTTCGCGGCGACGTAGACGGTAAGTGAATCATCGTCGAGATCGGTGAGTTGCACCGCTTCGTCGACCGGCTGCTCTTCGACGATGGTCAGCGTGCCGTTGCCCTTGGCGTCGAGCTCGGCAGGGACGCGATAGGCGCCGCTAGGGGTGCGCTCGACCTTGCCGGGCGGGCTGGTGAGCCGCCAATCGTCGCCGCGCGCTGGCATTTCGATGACGAGGCGCGGTGGTGGCGCGGTCGAGACGACGCGCTCGGTCGTGGTGACCCGGTTGATCCGGGTCAGATGCATGACGCCTTCGGCGATCGTCGCCTTGACGATTGGCTGCTGTGAACTGCTGTCGCCGGTGATCGTCACCTTGTTGTCGATGGCATAGCTCAACAGGCGCTTGTCGCCGGCCGGCAACGCGTTGAGCCGCGCGTCACCGAGATACTCGGCGCCGTGATCGCCCTGCTGGTAGAGCGTCAGCACCCCGGGCGGCAGGCCGGTATCGGCGGCATTGGTCAGCTCGATCGCTGCGAGCGGGTGCGTCCTCACGGTCGCGGGCTGATAGAGATCGACGCGATGCGCCGGCAGCTCGCGGTCGATCAGCGGCACGACGAGGCTTTGACCCGCCGCGACGCTGACCTTGTAGGGCAGGGTGAAGGCGACTTGCGTCGCGTTCTCGGCGGCGTTCGCCGCTTCGACCGGCGCCGGCTTCTGGGCGGGCGGTGGCGGTGGTGCAGGTGCCGGCATCGCGGCGATGCCACCCATCGGCGCTACCGTCGTCGGGTTCGACCGCATGAACTGCTTTAAGGCCGCCCCAGCACGCTCGGTCGGCTTTTCCGCATTCGCTTCGTCGGCCGCACCGCTATCGGCCGGCGGCAGCACGCGGTTGCCCGAGGCGACGGGCACCAGCGGGCGCGGCAGGTAGTAACTCTCGTACAGCGCCTGGCGGAACGTCACCGGGTTGCCGGACAGCAAGGTCAGTTCGACATCCGACCATTTCTGCCCGCTGAAATTTTCCAGCACTGCCCAGCCCTGCAACCGCGCCTGTTCGGCGCTCGCATCGGCCGGCAGCACCATGCGATAGGTCGCCTTCCATAACGGCATCGCGACGACATAGCCGACGCGCACCAGCCGGGCCCGGTCGCCATGGGTGGCGATGGTCAGCCGGCGCCGGCCCTGTGCGTGATAGCTGGCGATTTGGCTGAGCGCCGTCTTGATCTTTGCCTGCAGCGTGGGATCGGTGAAGACGATCGCGTCGGCGTCGCGGATGGTCACCTGGCGCAGCCCGTTATCGGTGAGGACGCTGATCCGAACGCGGGTGTCGCTGACGCCGTCGGCGGCGCGCACGGTCGCATCCTCGGCATGAACGAGCTGGCCGGTGATTGCCGGGTCGCCGCCGATGCGCACCTCGTTTCCGCACAACGCCTCGAGCAGCGCGGTCATTGAGTCCAGAGCGGACGGGTCGAACGGCAGATCGGCGGTGCTTTGGCTGAGCGGCTGGCGGCCGGGCAGGGTGATCTCCCCTGCGCGGCCGGCGGAGTCATAGACAACGAGGCTTTTCAACACGTCATCGACCTGATCGAGCGGGACGTCGAGGGTCAGCGATGCGTCGCCGCTGTCGACATTGGCCTCGTATTCGAAATAGCCGACCCCGCCGCTCGACAGCAGGACGCGTTTGAGGCCGAGCTCGCCGGCGATAGTGGGCGTGGCGAACGACAATAACAGGACCAGGGCCAGCTGGTATTCGCGTGCCAGTCTCATTGCGTGACCTCCGCGTTAGAGGAGGGCCATGTTTCTCACCGTAGATGGCGAATTTGCGACCGCGCGGAGGCGAAGTTAGGCGGAGTGCGGCGGACCGACGAGGTCCCGGTAGACATGCGCCAGCACCGCGGCGACCACCGCCCAGCCGGCGAACGACACGGCGAGCTGCAGCGCGTCGAAGATGATCGAGAACAAGGACGGCAGCGTGCGCGCGATGATCTTGAGCACATAGCCCACGATAACAAACGGTAAGTAGCAGGCGAATTCGGTGGCGACGAGGCGCCAGTAATTGCCCTCAAGCCAATCCCAGGCGGTGCGGAAGCTGATCGGCTGATCGATCGCCGCCGCCGGGAAGACCAGTGAAATGCGCACCGACACAAGCGCGATCGCGATTGCCCCGATCAGCGACAACGGGGGGGCGACGATCGGGATGAGAAAGGTGACGACCACGATGGGTATGATGGCGGCGAGCATAAAAAGGACGAGCTTGATCCCGACGACGAGGCTTGCCGTCCAGCCCGGCGGGATCAGCCCGCCGCCGACCGTCTCGTTGAGCAGCAGGAAGCGATACCAGCGCACGATAAAGACCAGCCCGAACACGAGCTGGACGATGGCGTGTACTATGCCGAAGACTGCGGCGCCCAGCACGCTGCCCGCGGAGTGCAGGAAATGCACGGCGATTTCGACCGCGATCATGACAAGGAACGGCAACAGCGCCATTTCCCCCACCAGCTGTAGGCGGTCGAAGACAGCGTGGTAGGCGGCGCTGACCTCGCCCACGACATCGAGCTGATAGGAACGCCGCGGCGTCGACGAATAGCTCATGGTGTCCCCCAGATGCTCGGCCGCCCCGTCCCGCGTTGCGCTCCGCAGCTTGGCCCGATGTTAGCACAATCCGCCGATGTGAAACCCAGGCGCGAAGAGCGCGCGGTTGACTCCGCCGGGCGCCACGCCAAACACTGCGCCCGTTTGAGGCAATTGCGGCGGGACAAGTACGGGTGGCAAGAGGCCCGAAAAAAGCCGAGGCGCGGCTCGGCGTCGATATCGGCGGCACGTTCACCGATGTCGCGCTCGAGGTCGGCGGCAATGGCGCCGCGCGGCGCTACAGCGCCAAGATTCTGACGACGCCGCAAGCGCCTGAACGCGGCGTATTGGCGGCGATCGAGGCGGTGCTGGGGCAGGCGGCGCTGACCCCGGGCGACTTGTCTCTGATCATCCACGGCACGACGCTCGCCACCAACGCGATCATCGAGCGCAAGGGCGCCAAGACCGCGCTCGTCACTACCGAAGGTTTTCGCGACACGATCGAAATCCGTCACGAAAACCGCTTCGAGCAATATGACGTCAATATCGACCTGCCGCCGCCCTTGGTGCCGCGCCGCTTGCGATGCGTGGTGCCGGAACGGATCGATGCGCGCGGCCGGGTGGTGACGCCGCTCGACGAGACGGCTGTCGCGGCGCTTGCGGCGCGCCTCGCGGCCGATGGCGTCGAGAGCATCGCGATCGGCTTCCTGCACAGCTACGTCAACCCGGCGCATGAGGAACGCGCGCGCGACATCCTGTTGGAGCATCTCAGCGGAATGACGATGACCCTGTCATCCGACGTGTCGCCCGAGATGCGCGAATACGAGCGGCTGTCGACCGCCTGCGCCAACGCCTATGTGCAGCCGATGATGGGCCGTTACCTGGTCAATCTTGAGACATTGCTTCAGGAGCGGGGCTTTAAGTGCCCGTTATTCTTGATGACCTCGGGCGGCGGGCTGACGACGATAGAGACCGCGATCCGCTTCCCGGTGCGGCTCGTCGAGTCGGGGCCGGCCGGCGGGGCGATCTTTGCCGTGCACATCGCCCGGCAATGCGGGCTCGGCAAGGTGCTGAGCTACGATATGGGCGGCACCACCGCCAAAATCTGCCTGATCGACGAATTCCAGCCGCAGACGAGCCGCGCCTTCGAGGTGGCGCGGGTCTATCGCTTCAAGAAGGGCAGCGGATTGCCGTTGCGCATCCCGGTCATCGAGATGGTCGAGATCGGCGCGGGCGGTGGCTCGATCGCGCGGGTCGACCCGTTAAAGCGCATCACGGTCGGGCCGGACAGCGCTGGCGCCGATCCCGGCCCCGCCTGCTATGGCCGGGGTGGCGCGTTGCCGAGCGTCACCGACGCCGACCTGCTACTCGGGCGCATCGACCCGGCGGGGTTTTCCGGCGGCCGCATGGCGCTCGACCGCGTGGCGTCGGAGGCGGCGATGCGCCGCGAGGTCGGCGACAAGCTCGACTTGGCGCTCGAAGTGGCGGCGCTCGGGGTCAGCGAGATCGTCGACGAGAACATGGCCAACGCGGCGCGCGTCCACGCGATCGAAAGCGGCAAGGACGCGCGTGGCCGCACGCTCGTGGCGTTTGGCGGCGCGGCGCCGCTGCACGCCGCGCGGATGGCCGACAAATTGGGGCTCGACCGGGTGCTGGTGCCGTCGAATGCCGGGGTCGGCTCGGCGGTTGGGTTTCTGCGCGCGCCTATTGCATACGAGATCGTGCGTTCGCAACTGCAGCGGCTCGACAATTTTGACGCCGAGACGGCCAATGCGACCCTCGCGGCGATGCATGACGAAGCGGCGGCGATCGTTCGCCGCGGCGCGCCCGGCGCGGCGCTCGCCGAGACGCGCTCGGCGCTGATGCGCTACCGCGGCCAGGGCCATGAGATCGCCGTGCCGCTGGCGCCCAAGACCTACCGCGCCGAGGATGCCGGCGAGATCCAGGCAGCGTTCGAGGCGGCCTATCGCCGGCTCTACAGCCGCGTCATCCCGGGTGTCGAGGTCGAGGTGCTGAGCTGGGTGGTGCAGGTCGCGGCGCCGATACCGGTGGAGGACGCCGCGCCGCCGCCGGCGCCGCCGGCTTTCCCAGCCGTCGAGGCACGTCGTCGCGAGCTTTTCGACCCGGAGAGCGGCGAGTTTGTCGAGGTCGCGATATACGAGCGCACGTCGCTCACGCCAGGCGCGACGCTCATGGGGCCCGCGGTCATCGTCGAGGACGAAACATCGACCGTCATCGGCCGCAATTTCGACGCCCGCATTGACGCCTATGGCTATATCGAGATGACGCGGCGCGGCGCCTGAGGCGCCGCGCCGTCACCAGCGATCAGCGGCCGTAGGGGTTGTACGGGTTGTAGGGCTGCTGCGGCGCCGGCTGGCCATAACCCGGCGGCGGCGCGCCGTAAGCCGGCGGCTGCGCCTGCGGTGTGCGGGTCGACATGCAGTAGTTATAGGCTTGCCAATAGGCCTGATCGCCGGCGCCCTGCGCCTGGGCCGCGCCGGCGCCGGTGCCGACGACCGCGCCCGACGCTGCGCCGATCGCCGCGCCGCGGCCGCCACCGACCGCTGCGCCAATACCCGCGCCAAGCAATGCGCCGCCGAGGGTGCTGCCGACCGCGTTGTTGTTGGCCTGGGCCTGCGCCGACTGCGCAGTCTGGGCCGCATATTGCTGACAGACCTGCTGGTCGTAGGCGGTCTGCGCCATCGCGCTTGTCGCCGTGAGCATCGCGAGCGCGCCGCCGAGAACTCCTGTAATCGCCTTCATCGACATGATCTCCTGGTCAACGGTGCGGCAAAGCCGCGTCCGGACACGATAACGTCTTTAGTTACGCGGATATTTCCGCAAAGGTTGCGGTCCACGTCACTTGATGTGGGGCAACCCCAAGACCCTGCCAAGACTGCGGCGAACAAATTGCGCCGCATTCGCGGCAAGAGTTTAGGCCGGCGGCTTGAGCCAGCAACCGGGGGTCGAGTGCGAAATCGTGACCTCCTCATCCGTCATGTCGGCGGGGACATCGGCGAAGAGCGGCGTCGACAGATAGCGTTCGCCAGTGTCGGGGAGCATGCACAACACGGTCGAGCCTTTCGGCGCCTCGGCGCAGACCTTGAGCGCGCCGGCAAAGGTCGCGCCGGAGGTGATGCCGACAAAGATGCCTTCTTTCTGCGCCAGCTCCTTGCTGCATTTCATCGCTTCGGCGCCGGGGATGCGGACAAGCTGGTCGATGACCTTCATCTCGACCGCATCGCCGGTGAGTTTGGGGATAAAGTCCGGGCTCCAGCCCTGCATCGGGTGCGGTTTCCACTGCGAATGGGGTTCGGCCGGCGTGCCGTCCGGGTTGCGCGCCTGCCCTGTGCCGCTGGTCAACATCGGCGCGTCTTCCGGCTCGCAAACGACGATCTTCGTATCGGGCCGCTCAGCGCGCAGCACGCGCGCGACGCCCTTGAGCGTGCCGCCGGTGCCAAAACCCGTGACCCAGTAATCGAGCTTCTCCCCGGCGAAATCGTCGATGATCTCGCGCGCGGTCGTGCGCGAGTGCATGTCCGGGTTGGCCTCGTTCTCGAACTGGCGGGTCATGAACCAGCCGTGTTTCTTAGCGAGTTCGACGGTCTTGTTGAGCATGCCCACGGCACGGTCGGCGGCCGGGGTCAGGATGACCTTGGCGCCGAGAAACCGCATCAGCCGGCGGCGCTCGACGCTGAACGTCTCGGCCATGGTCACGACAAGCGGATAGCCCTTTTGCGCGCAGACCATCGCCAGGCCGATGCCGGTATTGCCGCTCGTCGCCTCGATGACCGTCTGGCCGGGCTTGAGCTCGCCCGATTTCTCCGCCGCCTCGATGACCCCGAGCGCGAGCCGGTCCTTGACCGAACCCAGCGGGTTGAACGCCTCGACCTTGACGTAGAGGTTTACGCCGGCGGGTGCGAGCTTGTTGATCTTGACGACCGGCGTGTGGCCGACAGTTTCGAGGATGTTCGCGTATTTCGCCATGTGCTTGTTCCTCCCCGGGGGGCTCGGGATGAGCGGCGCGCGCATTAAGGGGCCGCTGGATGCCGAGGTAAAGCCCCTGCGCGGCATTGCGACGCACGGGTTCATGCGCTTAGATCGCCTCGGCGGAACCAATCCGCATTTCGGGAGGGAACCATGACGATTAACCGCCGCCATCTGGCGATCACCGGCGCCGCCGCGCTTGGCGCCGCGACGATGCTGCGCAATACCGCCGCCTTCGCCGATGACGAAGCCTCGCTGAAAGATGCGGTCGAGGCGCTGCGCCAGGCCATTCTCACCGCCGACAAGGCAAAGCTCGATGCGCTCACCGCCACCGAGCTCTCCTATGGACATTCGAGCGCGGTGGTGCAGGACAAGGCCACCTTCATCGACGGCGTCGTCAACCGCAAGATGACCGTCAAGTCGCTCGACTTCCCCGATCTAAAGACGGGCATCAACGGCACCAGCGGCTGGACGCGCCACCGCTTCGTCTCGGACAGCGAGCAGGACGGCAAGGCGACGCACACCGATATCGGCGTGCTCGGCGTCTGGCAGAAGCAGGGCAGCGATTGGAAGCTCTTCGCCCGTCAGGGCTACAAGCTGAGTTGAGCAGGAACCTCCCGTCTCGCGGCGGATCATACGCCCCCGCGCGTCGTTACGTTGAAGGAGATCAACCAGGAGGCTAACGATGCCTGTCCCCCCTAATACCGACCCGGCGCTGGTTCGGGCGGTCGAAGAATTACGTAAGGCGATCTTCGCCGCCGACGAGGCACAGCTCGCGGCGCTGACCGCCGCCGAGCTGAGTTACGGCCACTCAACCGGCTTGATGCAGAACCGTGCGGAATTCATCGCGGGCGTGGTCAACCGCCCGGAAACGATGAAATATCTCGATTTCTCCGATGTGAGGGCATCCGTCTCGGGCGACGCCGGCGTGGCGAGACATCGTTGGGCCGGCGACGTCGAGCAGGACGGTAAGATTACGCACATCGACATCCAGGTGCTGCTGGTCTGGCAGAAGCAGGGCGGCGCGTGGAAGCTCCTGACGCGTCAGGCCTTCAAGCTGAGCTAGCGCCGGGTTGCGTAAGGTACGTGCCTAGAACTTCAGGCGCAGGCCGGCCTGGATGGTCTGCTCTGTGGTGTTGCCGGTGTGGAGGATCGTGTCGTAATCGGCATAGGCCGAGAGGCACGTCGTGGCTTGCACGACGACACCGATCCCGGCCGTCACCTGGTCGCGCGACGGCTTGACGCCCTCAACTGGGAAGCCGGCGCCGCTCGCCGCGATCACGGTCAGCAGCCGCGAGTCGAACATGTCGTGCGCGTAGCCGAGGCGCAGCTCCGGGGTGAGCTGCATGCCGCTCGCGGTGACAAATTTCTGCGACAGCGCCGCGGCGAGATAAGGCTGCAGGCTGTTGGTGCCGTGCCCGGAGTTGCTGAGGTCAAAGCCGCCCGCGCCGCTCTCGCTGAACGCGTCTTCGGAAAGGTAGAGGTATTCGATGCCGGCCTTTGGGGTCAGGGTCGCCATACCCCCGCCATAGCCGGCGATCGGGAGCGGCAGGCTCCACTGCGCCGCGGCGGTGGCCTCGTTGCCGCCGTGGTTCTCGCTCGCGATGCCGATCCCGCCGAGGCCGCGCGTCGTGTCGAACCAGTCATGCGCGTAGCCCGCCGTCGCCGAGAACAGGCTCGGGCCGGCCAGCATCCCGCCATAGACATTGAACCGCGCGCTTTCCTCGGTGCCGCTTGAGGTCGAGTGCTCGTCGATGTCGCTGTGCAGGTAGCCGCCAGCGACGCCGAGATAGATGTTCGGGGTGACGGGCCGGTCATAGCCGGCGAGGAACCCGCCCGTGTCACCGGTAAAGCCCGGCGCGGAGGAGCTGCCATTGACCGAGGCGAAGCCACCGATGCCGCGGAACCAGCCGCCCTCGCCGAGCTGCGGCAAGGACGCGGCGAGATCGCCCAGCATTCCGGCATTGCCCGGCCCGGCCTGCGCCAGTTGCAGGCCCGGCGCGCCGCCGCTCGCCAGACCGCCGCTCGCCAGACCGCTGGGCGCCAGCGCGGCCACCTCGCCATCGGCGACCCCCGCGACCCGCGCGCCGACCCGGTCGAGGATGATGCCGTTGATCTGCTGCGCAGTGATCACCGCGATGCTCGTCGCCGCGCTAAAGATCGTGTCGTTCGTCGGCGCGTTGGAGCCCCTGACGATCTGCACGATCACCGACGGGTCGGGCTCGTAGATGAGCGACGGCGCAACACCAGGTGGGGCGTTGCTGCTGGTAACGGTCGAAAATTGGCCGGTGAGGCTCGGCGCGGTGAGGATCGTAAACTGGTCCCGAGCTTATACACGCCCGGATCGAACAGCAGCGCAAGCGTCCCGTTAAGGTTCGCGGCGCCGCCGGCGATCAGCTTCGGGGCCGAGGGGGCGGTCGGCGGCGTCACGCCGTTGATCACCAGCTGTGATGCCGCATTCGGGCTTATCTGGATGGTCAGCGTGCCCGATGAGCCCTGTGTGTAATTGCCGTTGACCGTCAGCGTGCCGATCCCGCCGAGCGGGCCCGGCGCGACATTGCCCGCGGTATGCCCGCTCCAGAAGAAGGGGCGATCTCGCGTCGCAACCTTTTGGAGCTGTTCAAAGACCGAGGCGTCACGTGGAGCAGGGCCAATTGCTGCCACCCCTGACGCAATGGCTGCCACGATGCACTTGGATCAAAAATACACCGAAGCGGAAGCTAAGCACGTTTTTGAGATCGTGAAGGGCTTTATGATAAAGCTCGCTTCCCGATGCGATGAGAACGGCAATCCGAAGGCATAAGCGTCTCCTTCGCCTTATCAGCGACCCGCCCGAACGCACGGTCGAATACGCCCTCGCGCTCATTGACCTCAATCATACGCGCCATCTCCCTGAGGCGCTTTAGCTGTTCGGGATCGTCAGGTGTGGGCGCGGGCGTCTTTGGCATCTCGGCCCACACGAACCTGTCTCCAGGCCAGCAATGCCGCTAATCGGCGTATTCCTAGTCGGGATCGCTCAGCCGCGTCACGTTGTTGTCGTCGACGTAAACGAGCGTTCCCACGAAGTAGAGATGCACTGCTCCCTTTGTCATCCGGCCTGAATGTCTCGCCCAAACCTCGCGCGGCATCCAAGTGTCTAATGAAACTGGCGTCGTCGTCACTCAAAAGGTAAGGCAAATCCTTGGCTTCGCCCACACGGAGCGCCAACCGTCCAGACATAGCTGCCCGGCGATTGGCCGCTTCGTTCACGAGACCATCTTACCCACGTGAATGCGGGATCGGTCTATCGGTCTTTAGGGCGCGCGTCGTCCCTCCGTGCGCAGTCGACCGTTAATCTTGCCCCCGTACCGGTGGTTCATACGATTTGTTATAGACGGTGACCTGTGCGCGAAGCAGGTCGCTCTTAAACGCGAAATACTCTTGCTGTCCGATATCCTTATCGGGCCTGAAAGGTATCGTCGACCCGGCAAAAGTCCGATTGAACTCATCGGATGGCTCGCGATTCACGACCGGGAAGTTTTTGAAGAAGTCATTGTATCCAGCCTCAGTTTCGACACTGGCCAGTATCTTGTCGGCTCCCTTGTCCATCAAAGACATCTTCTCCTTGAGGTCCGTCGCGCTGATAAACGCGGGGATGTAGGCAAAGGGAATATTGCGGTGATAATCCCATCGCTGAGTGTCGATATGCGCGATGCTGCCGTTGATGTCGGCAGCGAACGTCGTTTTGATAAATTGCTTCAGAGCGTTGAGCGCATCGGCGCTCAAACTTCCGCTGACCTCAAGATTCCAATCGCTCGATAGGTATCCGTCGCCATGCAATAGGCCTCGGATAACGGAATAGCTGCGACCAACGCCAGCCGAGTCAGTGCCGTTTAGGAACGGGCATGACTTGGTATCGATCGCCTGGACCAGGTCCGATACCTCGACTGAGTTGACGTTCAACTGGCTGAGGCGCAGTTCTACGACCTCATAGAGGTTCACCTTGCCCTTGATCTCCGCTTTGACCGCGGGGAGACTTGCCTCAATGTGGCCGGCAACATCGTAGGTATTCTTCTTGGTTTGGACGGAAGGCGTCTGCGCCGTGAAACTACCAGCGGCAAGCTGGGGGAAGCACATTTTTTGTTGAATGATGCGGTTCGCCGGTAGCTCGTAGGTGTCCCCAAGCTTTTCGTTCCGGAACACGACTAAGGGCAATGCGTCATATTGCTTGAAGAGAAGCAGCTTGTCCGCGATTTCCCGCACTTCCTGGAACGGATCCGCGAGCGCCGGATGCGCCAAGAGCAAAAGAATGATCCCGATCCATCGAGTGCGCATTTCAACCCTCCGAAATACGCTGCTTTCTGAGCCCCGTGCGCGATCTCGAACGTTTGCAGGCCGGCGGGCCACGATTCATGCCACAGCATGCGACGCAAAGATAGCGAGCGGTTCCCCCCATCACCATTCGCCTCTGGCTCGTTCGTCCAAGGCAACCTATTCGAGACATCAAGCCGAGTGACTTTGAATGACGCGCCTGAGCACGCGGGCACTACCGCCGTCGGCTCAGAAGTGGACGCGGTCACTGTCCCGGCAAGGAGAGGTCCCTCGATCGGCCAACTAGGTGGTCCTTCGTCAACCGCAGGCAGCTCTGCGCTTCCAAACCTTGGGATGTACAAAAATCCTGCTGGCGCGCGCATCCCGTGCATGTCTAACATGGCGGATAGAACAACTTTTGGGTGAGCCGCTACCGTTATCGTTCATGCCGACTGTATGAGAGACCCTTGTGGGGGAATCCATGAAGAATATTGCAAGGATCTCGACGATCCCCCTGGTCCTCGGCCTGTTGTGCGGATGTGGCACCTATGTCCCGCTTAAAGACCCTCTTCATCCGAGTGATGATTTGGTGCCGGGCACTCAGCTCTCGCGGGAAGGAGCCGTCGAACAAAATCTTGTGGGAAATATTCGGTGCGAGGTTCAAAATGCAATTTATAAGGCGAATACACTTGGAAGCATGCCTTATTTGGGTACTACTTGGGGCACGCAAATTACTTTAAAGCTCACATGGGACGAGATGTCCAGTGTAGCCCCTAGCGTATCCTTTATCGACCCGCGCGCGATGATGCAATCTTTCATGACAAGTCTTGGAGTTTCAGCTACAGCGCATGCGACCCGTCTAGAGACGATCACGTTTCTTTGGGAGAACAGAGAGCTCCTCGATGCAGCCAAAAAATACGGATTGCAAGACTGTAGCAAGCGCGAGACGGGGACAATGATCGAAAGTAATCTTCGAATCGACGAATTTATTTATGACAAGGCGAGTATCGCTAAGACAGGCGTCGCATCGACCATCGACCCCGCTCTACCTCAATTTACGACATTGCAGGAAGATATTACCTTTGTTGCGACTTATGGTGGTAACGTAACCCCTACATGGAAATTGACTAGAATATCAGCAGATACTTCCGGAAACCTCGCCAGCGCAACAAGATCAACAACCGGGGACATTCTTATAACTCTAGGAGCTCTCGCCACGGATACCACCGGAAACCTGCTACCGCAGCTGGGTGAACCTGCTGCATCGCAGCACACAGCCGCTATTATCGGCTCATCTGTCGCGTCTCAAAATAAAAGCCAGGGACAGTAATCAGTAAACCGGTCCGGAGTATCTTCCCATGCCTCAACAGCCACTCACAAGAACTGCGAAGATTAAGCTTCTTAAACGCACACACAACGGTAAGGACTTATTCGCTGTACCTGTCGTCCCGGGTGTTTGTGACGGCAAATCTGATGGCGCTTCGTGTGGACCTGGCTGCACGTGCATTGCAGGTCAACCACACTACGACGTGGGTGCCTTATCTTCGATGGGCATAACCCTTCCCAAGGCAAGAGGACGAGGACAAAGTTAGAGCGAGGGGCTCCCACGGCAAAGGCGCACCAATCACATCACGGCCTCGGCCCGCTCAGAGTACCCTGACGGAATCGCGGCTAATATCTGTGCCGGCGGGACGACGATTGAAGCGACTGGAGCGCCCGCCGCTTTCGCGTTCGGATCTGCAGAGCCAACCTCGCGCCATCCGACGGGTTCCGCCAAAGGGCAGCTCACGGGTGTACACCGACCACGAATTGTACACCGTGTGCAGCCTCCGACTCGGTAATAGCAAAGTATTTCCACCCACCTACACCACTCTGTCTCCTTGGTCCGATGTGCCGGTGACCGATGCGCCCGAGTTGACCGTAAGCGCGAGACCGTTCTGGGTGCTGTCGCCATAGCCGGTGTTAATGCCCGGCCCCTGATTGAGGGTCTCGCCGGTGCAGGTCACTGTCGTATTGGAGCCGGTAGCCGGGGTGCAGGCGGCGACGGCCTCTGCCGGCGACAAGGACCGTATCAAGCCCGCGGCCAGCAAAAAGGTGCAGATCGTCCATCGGGTCATCGCTTTTTTGCTCTCCGGGCAATCGACGGCAAGGGGCACAACCGCCAGTCGCTGAGAAACTAACCGATCAACCCACGCGGAAATAGCGCGGCCTTTATTTAAATCACAGACGGATGCTGGGTGTGGCCCTGACGCCACGAAAAAAATGACCCGCACCAACGATGCGAGGAATGGGTTCATCGCTCGGGAACACCGTTCATCAACGCCTGAAACGTCGACAATGTTCCCTATATGTTCACTGTGCTGGCAAGTTTCAAGGCCTAAGCGATGACCTCGGAAGGTGTCGCGCCCGGCGGATATCGGGACTGATTCAGGCGAAACCACCGCCTGTTAAAAAGAAAGGATTCGCCGCGCGGCTTTTGCCGTAACATCCGGTGAACAAACACCTTCGGAGGCATGATGCTTGGTCGTCCGAACACCGCGCTGTCGCAAATCCATATGCAGATCATGTGGTCGCGGCTCATCGCCGTCGTCGAGGAGCAGGCGCAGACGCTGGTGCGCACCGCATTCTCGACGCCGGTGCGCGAGGCCGGCGACCTGTCGGCGGGGGTCTTCGACCGCGACGGCAACATGCTGGCGCAGGCAGTGACCGGGACGCCGGGCCACGTCAATTCGATGGCGGCGGCGGTAAAGCATTTCCTCGACGCGTTCCCGCTCGCGACGATGAAGCCGGGCGACCATTACATCACCAACGACCCGTGGCTGACTTGCGGCCATCTGCACGATCTGACGGTGGTCAGCCCGACCTTCCTGAGCGGCGAGCCGGTGGGATTGTTCGCCAGCACGGTGCATGTCGTCGATATCGGCGGGCTCGGCATGGGGCCGGACGGGCGGCAGGTCTTCGAGGAGGGGCTGGCGATCCCGCTGATGGCCCTGGCGCGCGAAGGCCGCATGAACGAAGACCTCATGGGCATCATCCGCGCTAATGTGCGCGAGCCACTGCAGGTCGAGGGCGATGTCTACGCGCTCGCCGCGTGCAACGACGAAGGCAGCCGCCGGCTGGTCGAGATGATGGAGGAGTTTGGCATCGCCAATCTCGACCGGCTCGGCGAG
>DATMLO010000066.1:0-2879 GCA_035570495.1 Allostellaceae bacterium
CGCGCTCGAGCGCATGATAAAGGTCGATGACGCCGACGACGAAC
The DNA here is from genome assembly GCA_035570495.1 of Allostellaceae bacterium. Taxonomy (GTDB): domain Bacteria; phylum Pseudomonadota; class Alphaproteobacteria; order ATCC43930; family CGMCC-115725; genus DATARH01. The sequence continues at coordinate 45 of DATMLO010000066.1, forward strand.
GAGGCGCGGAACACGCGAACGCAGCCAAAATCGAGCAGGTTGACGCCGCCGCCCGGGGCCACCGTGTAATTGCCGAGGTGCGGGTCGCCGTGGATGACCCCGTAATGGTAGAACGGCGCGTACCAGATCCGGAACATGCGCAGTGCCACCTCGTTGCGCCGGGCGACCGCGGCGGCGGCGGTATCGAGGATCGGCGCGCCGTCGAGCCAGGTCATCGTCAAGAGCCGCTTGGTTGACAATTCGGGGAGCGGCTTCGGCACGGCGACACCAGGCTCGGCGCCGAGGATCGCGCGGTAAAGCCGCATATGCGCGGCCTCGCGTTCGTAATCGAGCTCCTCGCGCAGACGCTCGGCGATCTCGGCATGGATCTCGGCGGTGGTGACCGCACGGTCGTAGCGCTCGTACAAACCCATCGCGAGCTTCAGCTGGCGCAGATCGGCTTCGACCGCCGAGGCCATGTCGGGATACTGCAATTTGCAGGCGAGCGCGATGCCGTCGAGCGCGGTCGCCCGGTGCACCTGGCCAAGCGAGGCGGCGCGCGCCGCGGTTCTCTCGAAATCGCGAAACCGGGTCCGCCAATCGGGCCCGAGTTCGCCCGCCATGCGACGTCGGACAAACGGCCAGCCCATCGCCGGCGCATTTGCCTGCAACTGGATCAGCTCGTTGACGTATTCCTTGGGCAGCGCGTCGGGGATCGTGGCGAGCAATTGCGCCACTTTCATCAGCGGCCCTTTGATCCCGCCGAGGGCCGCCTTCAGATCGGCCGCGTGGCGCTCGCGGTCGACCGAAATGCCGAGATAGCGCTCGCCCGCCAGCCGTGCCGCGAGCCCGCCCATCGCGCGCGACACCTGCGCATAGCGCCGCACCCGCCCGGAAAACGAATCGTCGTCGGTCAAGGGTCCAACCTAAAGCTTCCCATCATCATCGACGATTTCAGGTCTTAGAATGAGCTCTGGTACTTCGCGCGAATCCTGTGATCGGGTTGCCGATCCGATCGCCCTCAAAAGTTTTCATGTCATCGCGTCATGGCGCCGTCAGGCGCAGGATGCCGGACGCTATCACTGAAAATCGGGCGGTTCGCGTAACGGTCCGCGTCGGGGCAAGTCCAATTCGACGCCTCCGAGGGGTGCTACGCGCTGGCGTATGCTGTCCGCCAGATTGTGGCTTGGTGCGCGGTCGAGCGCTTCGAGTTCGTCGATAAAGCCGGAGACGACCGACAGGCCTTTCGACCAGAAGGACGGGTCGGAGGCGTCGAGGCCGAACGGCGTCAGCAATTCCTTGTGCCGCAACGTGCCGCCGGCGCGCAGCATGTCGAGATAGCGCTCGGCAAAACCCTGATGGGCGTCCTGATAGACGGCGTAGAGCGAGTTAACCAGACAGTCGCCGAACGCATAGGCGTAAACATAAAACGGCGTATGGATGAAATGCGGGATATAGGACCAGTAGTGGCGATAAACGCCATCGAGGCGGACCGCGGGGCCGAGGCTCTCGCGCTGCACGTCGAGCCAAATTTCGGCGATATGGTCGGGGGTCAGCTCGGCATTGCGGCGCTCGTCATGCACCCTGATCTCGAAGGTGGCAAAGGCGATCTGCCGAACCACCGTGTTCAGCATGTCCTCGACCTTGCCTGATAGCATGATCTTGCGGCGCCCAGGGTCGGTCTCGCGCGCCAACAGGGCGCGGAAGGTCAGCATCTCGCCAAAGACCGAAGCGGTCTCAGCCAGGGTTAAGGGCGTATCGGCCATCAGATAGCCCTGATGCCCGGCCAATACCTGATGGACGCCGTGGCCCAGCTCGTGCGCCAGGGTCATCACGTCGCGCACCCGGCCCTGATAGTTCAGCAAGAGATAAGGATGGGCGCCCGGCACCGTCGGGTGGGCGAAAGCGCCCGAGGCCTTGCCTGGCCGCGCCGGGGCGTCGATCCAGGGTGCGGCGAAAAACCGGCCGCCAACCGCCGCCAACTCAGGCGAAAACGCGTTGTAGGCCGACAGCACGGTCTCCTCGGCCTCATGCCACGGGATCAGCCGGTCGCCGTCCTCCGGCAACGGCGCGTTACGATCCCAGAATGGCAAGGCCTCGACCCCGAACCAGCGCGCCTTCAGCCGATAATAACGGTGCGAAAGCCGCGGGTAGCTGTCGCGGACGGCCGAGATCAGCGCGTCGACGACGTCGTCCTCGACAAAATTCGACAGGTTGCGCGACGAGATCGGCCGCGCAAAACGCCGCCAGCGGTCCTCGATTTCCTTGTCCTTGGCGAGCGTGTTGGTGATCAACGCAAAAGTGCGGGCGTTTTTGCCGAGCACCTCGCCGATGTTGTTGGCGGCGTCCCGCCGCACCTCCGGGTCGCGGTCGGACAACAGGTCGAGCGCCTCGGCCTCGGTCAATTCCTGGCCGCGGAACGGGAAGCGCAGATCGGCAAGGGTTTCGTCGAACAGCCGGGTCCAGGCGGCGCGGCCGGCGACGTATTTTTCGTGCAACAGCTTCTCGACCTCATCGGAGAGCTGATACGGGCGAAAGGCGCGGGTGTCGCGCAGCCACGGGCGATAATGGGCGAGCGCCGGGTCGGCCTCCTTGGCCGCGAGCACTGCGTCGTCGAGACGATTCAATTCGAGGGTAAAGAACAACAGTGTCGTCGAGATCGCACTAATCCGCTCCTGCATCGTCTGGTAAAAGCGGCCGATCTCCGGATCGCCTAGATCGCCGGCATGCACCAGCGAGGCATAGCTGATGATCCGACCGCTCAGTTCTTGCAGCCGCTCAAAGGTCGCGACCGCAGCCCCCAATTCCGCCCCCGGCAAAGCCGCGAGCTTGCCCTCACAGCGCGTTCGGAAGGCC
>DATMLO010000067.1:0-2898 GCA_035570495.1 Allostellaceae bacterium
AAATTTTCTCCGCCAAGCGGCTGAAAGGGCTCAGCTGGAAGACGATTTGCGCCGAGATCGGCGGCGGATCGTCGACCTATATCACCGCGGCGCTGCTGGGGCAGATGAAGCTGCGACCGGAGCAGGCAGCGAAGGCCGCCAAACTGCTCGGGCTTGGTGAGGAGGATACGCTGCTGCTGCTGGAGGTGCCGTATCGCGGCTCTCTACCGGCGCTGCCGCCGAGCGACCCGCTGATCTATCGCTTCTACGAACTCGTCAATGTCTACGGTACGACCTGGAAGGAGCTGATCCAGGAGGAATTTGGCGACGGCATCATGAGCGCCATCGATTTCGACATGTCGATCGAACGTCAGCCCGACCAGAAAGGCGATCGCGTCAAGATGACGATGAGCGGCAAGTTCCTCAGCTACAAGGAGTATTGATCCCGGATCGGCGATTTCTCAAAACCGTTGCTTCCTCGCTGTCCAGCACGACCCGCAGGCGTTAAATTATGTCGGCGAATACAACCGATGCTCGACATCGGAAACGGAAGGGGGAAGCGATGGGTGCCGACACAGGGCGGCGAGTCGCCGCTGAATTCTTCGGGACATTCTGGCTGGTCTTCGGAGGTTGTGGCGCCGCGGTGCTCGCCGCTGGGTTCCCCAATCTCGGGATAGGCTTTCTCGGTGTGGCCTTCGCGTTTGGGCTGACCGTGCTGACCATGGCCTATGCAGTCGGCCACGTCTCCGGCGGGCATTTCAATCCGGCGGTGACGATCGGCTTGTGGGCTGCGGGGCGCTGCGCCAACTATCACGTCATCCCCTATATCGTCGCGCAGGTGGTCGCGGCGATCGCCGCGTCGGCGGTGCTGTGGTTCATCGCCTCCGGCCACGCCGGTTGGACGCCCGGCGGTTTCGCCAGCAACGGCTACGGCGACCTCAGCCCCGGCAAATACGGTCTCGCCAGCTGTTTCGTCTGCGAGGTCGTGATGACCTTCTTTTTCCTGTTCATCATCATCGGCACGACGTCAAAGGGCGCCGCGGTCGGGCTCGCTGGCATCCCGATCGGGCTGGCGCTGACCTTGATCCATCTGGTGTCGATCCCGGTCACCAACACCTCGGTCAACCCAGCGCGTAGTACCGGGCCGGCGCTGTTTGCCGGCGGCGAGTATGTCGGCCAGCTCTGGCTGTTCTGGGTCGCGCCAATCCTCGGCGCGGTCATCGCCGGCCTGTTGTCGCGCTGGCTGCAGGAACCGGTCTCAGGCGACGCCTAGCGCTTACTTTACCGCGCCCTTATCCCTGAGCGCGGCGATCTCGGCGCCGGTAAAGCCGAAACGGCCAAGCAAGGTGTCGGAATGCTGGCCCTGCAACGGCGCGGCGGTCGGCGCCGGGCCGGGCGTATCGGCAAAGGCGATGGGCTTGGTCATCGTTCGGTAGCGGCCGATATTCGGGTGCTCGACCGAGGCGACCAGGTCCTGCGCCTGCACCTGCGGGTGATCGAACATGTCCTCGATCGGGCGAACCGCGGCGCAGGGCACACGCTCGCCGAACAATTCCTCCCATTCGAGCGCGGTCTTGGCGGCGAGGGCGGCGCGTACCTGCGGCACCAGAACGGGCGTTTCCGCCGCGCGCTTGCGCATCGAGTCATAGCGCGGATCGACGGCCAGTTCGCCGAGGCCGACCAGCTCGCACATTGCCTGGAAGAAATGGTTCGAGTGCACCGAGATGTAGAGCATGCCCTGCTTGGTCGGGTGGATGCCGGTGAGGCCGCCGGTGCCGCTGTCGCGCGCTACATCGCGGCCTTCGCTATCGGCCCAGACGAAACGCCCGGCCTGGATGGTCAGTGCGCTGCGCAAGAGCGACAGCGCTAAATACTGACCCTTGCCGGTGCGCTCTCGATGGAAAAGCGCCGCGGCCACGCCGTAGGCCAGCAGCGCCGAGGTGAAATAATCCACCACCGAACCAAGCACGAGTTGCGGCCTGTCGATGCCGCCGCCCTGGAACACGGTCATGCCGGTCAGGCACTGCAGCACCTGGTCGAACCCACCTTTGTCGCTGAGCGGTCCCTCGTCACCGTAGCCGGTGACCCCGGCATAGACGAGGCGCGGGTTAAGCTTTTTGAGGCGCGGATAGTCGATGCCGAGCCGCGCCGGCACCGAGGGACGGAAATTTTCGACCACCACATCGGCTTGCTCGACCATGCGATGAAACGCCGCCAGCGCCTCCTTTTGCTTGAGGTCGAGGACGATCGCCAGCTTGCCGGGATTGGCGCCGATAAAGAAGCGGCTGTCGCCGCCGGGCAGGCTGGAGGGAAATTGGCGCAGCTGATCGCCCTGCGGCGACTCGATCTTGATGACCGTCGCGCCAAGATCGGCCAAGAGCGTGCAGCCATAAGGCCCGGCGAGATAGCTGCACAGATCGAGGACGGTGATGCCGCTGAGCGGCCCCTTTGGCTCGGTCATTTGACTGCCTTTGCGCGGATCGCCGCCATCGCATCGAGCGTGCGCTGGGCGCGGTAGACGATCGGATAGTCGATGAACTTGCCGTCGAGCTGGATCGCGGCGCTGCCCTCTTTCTCGGCCTGGGCAAAAGCGGCGACGACGCACTCGGCGAAATCGATCTCGGCGTTGGTCGGGGTGAAGACGCGGTTCACCACCGGGATCTGGTTCGGGTGGATGCACATCTTGCCCTGAAATCCCATGCCGAGCGCGAGCCGCGTCGAAGCTTCCAACCCCTCCTCGTCCTGCAGGTCGACCCACACAGTGTCGAGCGGCGCCTCGATCCCGGCCGCGCGGCTGGCGGTCACGACGCGGGCACGGGCATAGGCAAGCTCTCCCTCCTCCCGGCTCCAGCGCATGTTGACGTCGAGCGTGAAATCGCCGGCGCCAAACGCGCAGCGTTTGACGCGCGTACCAGCGCA
>DATMLO010000068.1:0-53421 GCA_035570495.1 Allostellaceae bacterium
CGATCAAGAAGCCGCCGACCGTTGTCGGGCGCAATACAATCGGGGCGATGGAATCCGGCGTTTTCTGGGGCTATGTCGGGATGCTTGAAGGGCTCGTCCAGAGCATCCGCGAGGAGCGCGGCGAGAAGATGGGCACGGTCGCGACCGGCGGCCTCGCGCCGCTCTTTGCCGGCGCGACCGACGCGATCGAAAAAGTCGATCCCGATCTGACATTGTGGGGGCTTCGTCTGATCTACCGGCGCAACCGCAATCGATGAAGGCACAGGCGCCGGCTGGTCAGCCGCTGGATCGCGCCGTCGAGCGCGACGAGAAGGGCCTGTATTTCTTGCCCCTCGGCGGCTCGGGCGAGATCGGCATGAACCTCAACCTCTACGCCTATCGTGGTCAGTGGTTGATGCTCGATTGCGGCGTCACCTTTGGCGACGAGGAGCACGCCGGGGTCGACGTCATCATGCCGGACCCGGCCTTTATCGTGGAGCGCAAGGACAAGCTGCTCGGCATCGTCGCGACCCACGCGCACGAAGACCATATCGGCGCGATCCCCTATCTATGGCCGATGCTGCAATGCCCGATCTGGGCGACCCCGTTCACCGCCTCACTGCTGAAGGCGAAGCTCGAAGAAGCCGGCCTCGCCGGCCGGGTGCCGATCACCATCGTCCCGATGTCCGGCCGCTTCACGATCGGCCCGTTCGACCTCGAATTGGTGACCCTGACGCATTCGATCCCCGAGCCCAACGCGGTCGCGATCCGCACCCCGGTCGGCACCGTGCTCCATACCGGGGACTGGAAGCTCGACCCCGACCCGCTGGTCGGCGACGTCACCGACGAGGCGTCGCTGATCCGCATCGGTGACGAGGGGGTCCTCGCCATGATCGGCGATTCGACCAACGCGCTGGTCGACGGCACCTCGGGTTCCGAAGCGGAATTACGTGAGTCGCTGACCGAGCTGATCGACCGCTACCCCGGCCGGGTCGCGGTCGCGTGCTTCGCCTCCAATGTCGCGCGCCTGTCGACGATCGCCCATGCCGCGCAGGCGCATGGCCGCGACGTGGCGCTGATCGGGCGGTCGTTGTGGAGGATGGACAAGGCGGCGCGCGAGAATGGCTATCTCGACAATGTGCCACGCTTCCTGACTGAGGAGGAGGCGGGTTACGTCCCGTCCGACCGCATCCTCTTGATCTGCACCGGCAGCCAGGGCGAGCCGCGCGCCGCGCTCAACCGCATCGCCCGCGAGGATCATCCGCATATCGTGCTCGAAGAGGGCGATGTCGTGATCTTTTCCTCGCGCATCATTCCCGGCAACGACAAGGCGATCGCGCGGCTGCAGAACGCGCTGGTGCGGCTCGGCGTCGAGATCGTCACTACCGACGATCATTTCGTCCATGTCTCGGGCCATCCCTGCCGCGCCGAGCTGGCGCGGATGTATCAGATGGTGCGGCCGCGCGTGGCGATTCCGGTTCATGGCGAGGCGCGCCACCTGCAGGCTCATGCGCAGCTGGCGATGGAGTGCCAGGTCAGCGACGCGTTGATCATCGAGAATGGCGACGCTGTCCGCATCGACGCGCAGGGCGCGACAATTGTCGGCCAGGTGCCGGCCGGCCGCATCGGCAGCGACGGGCGGCGGCTCTTGCCGCTCTCAGGCACCGTTCTGCAGCAGCGGCGGCGGGTCGGCAATCAGGGCGCGCTGGTCGCGACGATCATCGTCGATCGCGGCGGGACGCTGGCCGCGCCGCCACAGATATCGCTGATCGGGCTTGTCGAGACCGCCGACAGTGAAGATATGTCGGCAAAGCTGCGCGATGCGGCGACAGCCGCGGTCGAGTCGCTGCCCAAGGCGATGCGGCGCGACGACGGCCAGGTCAAGGATGCCGCCAATCGCGCGCTGCGCAAGGCGATCAACGAGCGCATCGGCAAGCGTGCGCTGATCGATGTGCAGGTAGTACGGCTGTAACAGCGGCTGTCATTGCGAGGAGCGCCGCGACGAAGCAATCTCGATCGGAATAATCTCCGGCACGGGATTGCCGCGCCGCCCAGTGGCGGCTCGCAATGACGAGGAGGGCGAATGATCGGCAAGCTCAATCACGTCGCGATCGTCGTGCCCCACCTCGAAAAGGCCGCCGCGCTGTATCGCGACACGCTGGGCGCGGTGGTCCTGCCGCCGCACGCGCTCCCCGAGCACGGCGTGACGGCGGCGTTTGTCGACCTCGGCAACACCCGCATCGAGCTGCTTGAGCCGCTCGGGTCTGCTTCGCCGGTGCGCGGTTTTCTCGCACGCAATCCCGATGGCGGTATGCATCACCTCTGCTATGAGGTCGCCGACATCAAGGCGGCGCGCGACCGTCTCAAGGCGTCGGGCGCGCGTGTGCTGGGCGACGGCGAACCCAAGATCGGCGCGCACGGCAAACCGGTGCTGTTCCTTCACCCCAAGGATTTCTGCGGCACCTTGATCGAGCTTGAAGAGGTCTAGTTGGGCTGGGTCACCGGCATCGTCGTCTACATTCTGACCTGGTGGGTCGTGCTGTTCGCGATCCTGCCGCTCTGGGTCAAGCCGACCGACCCCGGTGATGTCGGTCACGGCTTTGGCGCGCCGAAGCAGCCCTTCATGTGGCGCAAGGTGGCGGTAACCTCGGCGATTGCTGCGGTCGTCTGGGTTGGCATCTATATTCTCGTCGTCGAGCCCTGGATCACGTTCCGCGGGAGCTGATCGACGGGTGCTTGGGGGACAGAAATGAGCGCCGCCTATTGCCTAGCCGCGCCCGGCAGCCCGCTGCACGGGCCGTATCATGACAAGGAATACGGCTTTCCGGCGCGCGACGATGCGGTGCTGTTCGAGCGCCTTATTCTCGAGATCAACCAGGCCGGCCTCTCCTGGGCGACGATCCTCAAGAAGCGGCGCGCATTTCGTGCCGCCTTCGCCGGTTTCGATGTCGATCGCGTCGCCGCCTTCGGCGATGACGACGTCGCGCGGCTGATGGCCGACGCCGGGATCATTCGTAACCGGCTCAAGATCGCCGCGACCATCGACAACGCGCGCCGAATCCAGGAACTGCGCCGCGATCACGGCTCGTTCGCCGCTTGGCTCGACGCGCATCATCCGCGCTCGCGCGAGGAGTGGGTCAAGCTGTTTAAGAAGACCTTCCGCTTCACCGGTGGGGAGATCGTCAACGAGTTTCTGATGAGTCTTGGCTATCTCGACGGCGCGCATGAGGCGAGCTGTCCGGTCTATGCCCGCATCGCTGTGCTGGCTCCGCCGTGGATCGAAAAAAATCAGTCTCAAAAGAACACGTTACCAAATTGACGCGTCGCTGCGGCCGGGCTATAGCAGCGCCTGGAACCTTTGTCTCGTATGTGCCGTATATCCAACGCTCGACGTTCTGTCGCGCTCGCTCGTTAGCGTTATATGCCGGGTTCTACCCGGAACTGCCGGACCCAGGGTCGCCGATCAAGGAGGAGACATTGTCGCTGCGGCTGAAATACCAAACCATCCTGACCCAATTGGCGCCCGCTGGCGCGGTGGGCGTGTCGCTGGCTCTCGGCGCCGCTGCTCCCGCTGTGGCGAGTGAACAGCCGAGTGGCGCGCAGCCCTCGGCGACCGCGAAAGAAGGGGTGTCGGAGCGGCTCGCCGCCGTTCGCGACGCCGTGACTGCCCTGGACATGACCAAGGCCGATGCAGCCAAGACCGACGGCCGGCTGGCCTGGGGTAACTTTGGCTGGGGCGGCGGCTGGGGTTGGCCGAATTGGAACAACTGGCACAACTGGCCCAATTGGCGGAACTGGTGGCGTAACTGGTAAGCCCTGGTTTCGGTCGTCGGACGGCGGGGGCTCAGATGGGCGATTCCATGCCCCGCATTGAGCTGCTCGTCGTCCAGCCGACCCCGTTTTGCAATATCGATTGCCGCTACTGCTACCTCGCCGACCGCACCAATAAATCGGTCGTCGCGGACGCGACTCTGCAAAATCTGTTCGGCCAGGTCTTCGCCTCTGGATGGGCGAAGGACGGGCTGAGCGTGGTTTGGCACGCCGGCGAGCCGATGGTGCTGCCGATCGCCTTCTATCGCCGCGCTTTTGCGATGATCGAGGGCCTGAAGCCGGAAGGCTTGATGCTGAGCCACTCGTTTCAGACCAACGGCACACTGATCGACGATGCATGGTGTGATTTCATCGCCGAAACGCATCTGAGCATCGGGGTCAGCGTTGACGGCCCGCGGCATTTTCATGACCGCAACCGGGTGACCCGGTCGGGCCGCGGCACGTTCGACAAGACGATCGCCGGCATCCGTCGGCTGAAGAGTCACGGCGTGCCGTTCCATGTGATATCGGTGCTGACCAAGGAAAGCCTCGCCGCGCCGCGGGAGATGTTCGATTTCTACCTCGCCGAGGGGATCGACCATGTCTGCTTCAATGTCGAGGAAAGCGAGGGCGATCACCGCTCGGAAAGCTTTGCCGAGGCGGGTATCGAGGACGCCTATTACGACTTCTTGAGCGAATTCTGGCGCCTTTCGGCCGCCAATCCCGGGAAGATCAGCTTTATCCGCGAGATCGACGACGCGCAGCGCAACGTCTTTCGCCCGCGCGACACCGGCATCCACAACCAGCTCGCGACGCCGTTTGCGATCACCAGCATGGACTGGACCGGCAATATCGCGACCTTCTCGCCCGAGCTGCTCGGTCTCAAGAACCGCGACTACGACGATTTCGTGCTCGGCAACGTCAACCGCGACCGGCTCGAGGATTTGGCGGCGCGTCCGCTGCTCGCCCGCATGGCGGGGGATATCGACGCCGGCATCGCGCTCTGCCGTGAGCATTGCGAATATTTCAGCGTGTGCGGCGGCGGCGAGCCGGTCAACAAGCTGTTCGAGAACGGCAGTTTCGCGACCGCTGAGACCGTATTTTGCCGCATGACCAAGATGCGCGCGACCGATCTGGTGCTCGATCGCCTCGAGCGTCTTCCGGACTTTGTCCAAGCCGGCGCCGCGGCGTCGCACAGTATGCCAACGGTTTTGTAGAACGGCCGGCCGGGAGCCGGTCGCGTTAGATGGCATTCACTTCGCAGGATGGGGAACGATAATGATCTATTCGAAGATTTGCGCGGCTGCCGCGGTCGCGGTTTTGGCTTTGGGGCTTTCGGCAGGTGCTTTCGCGCAGGCTCAGCAGCAAGGCGCCGCGCCGGGCGGTGCACCCGGCGGGCAGCAGCAGGGCGCGACCGGTTATCAGCAGGCCGGTAGCGACCAGAACGCCGCCGGCCCGGCCGGCGGAAGCCGCGCGATGGACGTGCCGATCCTCTATGTCACCGGGATCGAGGTGCTGAAAGGCGCACTCGAGCCCAAGGACGTGATCATCCGGGTGACTGGGCTTGTCAGCTCCGCCGGCTGGACCGGCCCGCAGCTTGTGCCGTTCTACTACGGCAAGCCGACCGACGATGTGCTCGATCTGCAGTTCATCGCGAGCAGCCCCGAGCAATCGCAGAAGGCCGAAGGCTTTGTGCCGATCAGCGCGACGTTTGAGCTCGACCCCGAGACCACGTTTAAGGGTGTTCGTGTTCGCGCTTTCGGCAACGCGCTGGAGCTGAAGGCGATGACCGGCAGCGCCACGGCCGACATCAAGGTCAATGACTGCAAGGATTGCATCGGCAAGAAGTTTGTCGACAAGGGCAAGGGTCAGACCGGCCCCGGCATCGTCTATGCTGGCGATCTGCCTCCCGATTATCGCCCGATCGCCCCGACCCACGGTGTCAAGGGCGATGTCCACAATCCGAACCGGATCAACCTGATCCTCGACGCCGACGACAAGATCACCATGGCGTTCTGGGAATAACCGGTTTCTAACAAAGCGCCCCCGATGGCCGAGCGGCTATCGGGGGCGTTTTTATGTCCGGGCCGCGACTGGTCGGCCAAAAAATGGTCGGAGTGAGAGGATTTGAACCTCCGGCCCCTGCCTCCCGAAAGCAGTGCTCTACCAGGCTGAGCTACACTCCGCCGCCAGCGGCATTCCAGTGGACGCGCTTGATAGCGCCAATACCGCGAAATCGCAATCAGAAGCCGCGTTCGGTCGCGAACGCGGCGGCTTCCGCCAGCGCGCGGCGCAACGGGCTGTCCGGGAAACAGTCGAGCGCGTCGATCGCCGTTGCGGCATAGGCGCGCGCCCGCGCCAGGGTTTCCGCCAGCGCGCCGCGCCGTTCGAGGATGCCGAGCGCCCGTTCGAGGTCGCCCGGCGCCTGCTCGCCGGTCTCCAGCGTGCGACGCCAGAACGCACGCTCCTCGGCATCGCCGCGGGCAAAGGCGATGACGATCGGCAGCGTGATCTTGCCGTCGCGGAAATCGTCGCCCACCGCCTTGCCTAGCTCGGTCTCGCGCGCAGAGAAATCGAGCATGTCGTCGACCAGCTGAAACGCGATTCCCAAATTGTGGCCGAACCCTTCGAGCGCCATCTCCTCGTCGCGCGGCCGGTCGGCCAGCACCGCCCCGACGCGCGCCGCCGCTGCGAAAAGCGCTGCGGTCTTCGCCTCGATGACCGCGAGATAGGCTTCTTCCGACGTCGCGGTGTCGTTCGCCGTCATGAGCTGATGGACCTCGCCCTCAGCAATCACCGAGGCCGCGCGCGACAGGATGTCGAGCACCCGGAGCGAGCCGTCCTCGACCATCAGCTGAAACGCGCGGGCGAACAGAAAATCGCCGACCAAGACCGCGGGCTTGTTGCCCCACACCGCATTCGCGGTGTCGCGGCCGCGGCGCAGATCGCTGGCGTCGACGACATCGTCGTGCAGCAAGGTCGCGGTATGGATGAACTCGACCACGGCGGCGATCGCGACATGCCGCTCGCCTTCGCGATAGCCGCAGAGCCGCGCGCAAGCGAGCGTCAATAGCGGCCGCAGCCGCTTGCCGCCGGCCGACACGATATGCCCCGCGAGTTGCGGGATCAGCGCGATCGGGCTGTGCATGCGCTCGACGATCAGCGCATTGACCCGCTGCAGATCACCCGAGGTCAACCGGAACAACGGATCGAGCGACGGCGTTTCTCGTCCGGCGGCGTCATCGGCGGCGCGATCGACACTAGGCTGCGGAAGGGACACGCGATCTCCAATAATCCCGCGGCGGACGAACTTGATGCACCGCAACGCGAGCGAGCATAGAGTGCGGAAGTGCCCGGTCAAGTGCCGGTACCGTGACCGGCGCCATCGTAAAAGGCTAACGGATCGCCGATGAAGGAGTTGCTGCGCACCAACGATCTCGTGCGCCTGTCCTGGATCGGAGCACTGCTGGCCGATGCCGGGATCGATTGCCTGGTGCTCGATCAGCACACCAGCCTCGTCGAGGGCAGCATCGCCGCGATCCAGCGCCGGCTGATGGTCGGCGATCGTGATCATCGCCGCGCGCAAAGCCTCATCGCCGACGCGGATCGCGGCTCATGACGATGCCGGACGATGGCGGCGCGCCGCTCAGCGAAGACGCGCTTCTCGGCGGCCGGGTGCGCCTGCGTCAGCCGATCGACGGCGCGCGCGTCTCGATCGATCCGGTCTTTCTCGCCGCCTCGGTGCCGGTGCAGCCCGGCGAGGTGGTGCTCGACATTGGCTGCGGCACCGGCGCGGCGATGCTGTGCGTAGCGGCGCGCGAGCCGCAATGTCGCGTAACCGGGCTCGAGCGCCAGCGCGATCTCGTCCGCGTCGCCGGCGACAACGTCATTCTCAACGGCATGGCGGCACGCGCATCCGTGATGGTTGGCGATCTGTTGAACCCGCCGCCGCGGATCAGCGCCGGCGCCTTTGACCATGTCATCGCCAACCCGCCCTATCTCAACCGTGAGCGCGCCAACGAGACACTGAACCAGGGGCGCGCCGAGGCGACAATCGAGGGCGATGCCGAGCTCGGCGACTGGGTCCGCTTCGCGCTGACCATGGCGAAGCCCAAGGGCACCGTCACGCTTATCCACCGCGCCGACCGGATCGAAATGGTGTTGGGCCACTTCGCCGGGCGGGCAGGGGAGGTTGTGGTCTTCCCGCTCTGGCCGGGTGTCGGCAAGCCGGCGAGCCGCATCATCGTCCGCGCCAGGAAACAGGTCGCCTCGCCGGCGCGGCTCGCCGTCGGCATGGTGCTGCACGAGGCCGATGGGCGCTTTTCGCAGGCCGCCGAGGCTGTGCTGCGCGGCGGCGACGCGCTGGCAATCTAGCTCTGTCATCACCATCTGACGCCCCATGAGCGTCACAGAAATCATCGATCGCCTCCGCGATCCGCCGCCCGTTGTCCCGGTCGTTCGCTTCGACGGCGTGATCGCGCCGCGGCAATGGCGCGGAGCGATGTCGCTGGCGAGCCATGCGGCCGCGCTCGAGCGCGCGTTCAGGATGAAGCGCGCCGTAGGAGTCGCGATCATCGTCAATTCGCCGGGCGGCTCGCCGGTGCAGTCCTCGCTGCTCTATCGCCGCATCCGCCAGCTCTCCGAGGAAAGGCATCTGCCGGTCTTCGCCTTCGCCGAGGATGTCGCCGCCTCGGGTGGCTATTGGCTCGCGCTCGCCGGTGATGAGGTCTATGCCGACGAGACCTCGATCCTCGGCTCGATCGGCGTCGTCAGCAGCGGGTTTGGCTTTACCCGCCTCATCGACCGCCTCGGCGTCGACCGGCGCCTGCACACGGCGGGCGAGAACAAGTCGCTACTCGACCCGTTCCTCCCCGAGAACGAACGCGATCTCGAACGCCTCACCGCGCTGCAGCAGGACATCCACGCCGCGTTCAAGGACCATGTAAAGCACCGCCGGCTCGGCAAGATCGACGCGGCCGACGAAACGCTGTTCTCCGGTGAGGTGATGACCGGCCGAATGGCGCTCGCCAAAGGCCTCATCGACGGCATCGGCGATCTGCGCACGGTGATAAAGGCGCGCTTTGGCGAGCGGGTGCGGCTCGTGCCGGTCACGAGCGAGCGCAAGCGGCGCTGGCCGCTCGGCCGGCCGCAGCGCGGCGTCGACGCCGCGCGCCTCGGCTTTGTCGCCGACCTTGCGGGCTGGCTGGAGGCGCGTCTGCTCTGGGCGCGCTTCGGGTTATAGCGCCGAAGGTACGGAATGAGGCATGGCGTTGCTTGACCATACGTCCAGCGCCCAATAAACCTCGACGATGTTCGCCGGACTTCCCGAGCTCTTTGTGATCTTGGTGGTGGTGTTCGCCGCCTGGCACGTGGTGAAGATGTTCAACCGCGCCAGCACCCGCGTGCCGCCGCGCGCGCGCCAGCCCCAGGGGCAGCCGCAACAGCGACAGGTCATCGAGGCCGAGGACCTCGTCGCCTGCAACGCCTGCGGCTCCTACATCGCGTCGAGCGCACGCCATTGCGGCCGCGCCGATTGCCCGCAACCGCGCTGAGCCATGCCGCAAACAAATAAGCCCGCCGGCTTCCAGGGCCTGATCCTCGAGCTGCAGCGCTATTGGGCAGCGCAGGGCTGCGTGATCTTGCAGCCGCTCGATCTCGAAGTCGGCGCCGGCACATTTCACCCGGCCACCACATTGCGCGCGCTCGGGCCGACGCCGTGGAAGGCCGCCTATGTCCAGCCGTCGCGCCGCCCGACCGATGGCCGCTACGGCGACAACCCCAACCGGCTACAGCACTACTATCAGTTGCAGGTGATCCTCAAGCCCGCGCCCGCCAACAGCCAGCAGCTCTATCTCGATAGCCTCGCGGCGATCGGCATCGACGCCGCGCGCCACGACATCCGCTTTGTCGAGGACGATTGGGAAAGCCCGACCCTTGGCGCCTGGGGGCTTGGCTGGGAGGTCTGGCTCGATGGCATGGAGGTGAGCCAGTTTACCTATTTCCAGCAGGTCGGCGGCATCGAATGCGACCCGGTCTCGACCGAGCTGACCTACGGCCTCGAACGCCTGGCGATGTATGTGCAGGGGGTCGAGAGCATCTATGACCTCAACTTCAATGGCGTCGACGGCACCGGTCGCATCTCCTATGGCGATGTGTTCCTGCGCGCCGAGCGTGAGTACTCCGCCTATAATTTCGAGCGTGCCGACACCGACCTCTTGTTCCGCCATTTCGTCGAAGCCGAAAATGAGTGCAAGGCGCTGCTGAGCCTTGGCGACGCGACCACCAACGCGCCGCCGCTGCCGCTCCCGGCCTATGACCAGGCGCTCAAATCGAGCCACATCTTCAACCTGCTCGACGCGCGCGGCGTGATCAGCGTCACCGAGCGCGCCGCCTATATCGGCCGCGTCCGCGCGCTGGCCAAGGCGTGCTGCGAAGCCTGGCTGGCAGGGTCGGGCAGCAACCGATGACCGGCGAACTCCTTCTCGAGCTCCTGACCGAGGAAATCCCCGCGCGTATGCAGCGCCGGGCGATCGACGACCTGACGTCGCTCATCGCCGATAAGCTCAAGGCTGCCGACATACCGACCGCGACGATCGAAGGTCAAGTGACCCCGCGGCGCCTTGTCGTCATCGCCGATGGCATCCCCGCGCGCCAGCCGGACCGCAGCGAGGAACGTCGCGGTCCGCGCGTCGGTGCGCCCGAGGCGGCGATCAACGGTTTCCTGCGCTCCGCCGGCCTCGCCTCGACCAAGGAATTGGAGACACGCGGCGAGTTCCACTTCGCGGTCATCAACCGCCCCGGCCGCGCCACCGCCGAGGTCTTGCCCGAGCTCATCCTTGCGGCAATGACCGCGCTGCCCTGGCCGAAATCGATGCGCTATCCGGCTTCGCCCTTGCGCTGGGTGCGGCCGCTCAACTCCGTCGTTTGTCTCCTCGATGGTGAAGTCATCAACCTTGCACTCGGCGAGGTGCCGGTCGGCCGCGTGACGCGCGGCCACCGCTTCCTCGCGCCGGGCGAGATCACGGTCGAGAATGCCGCCGATTACCGCGCCAAGCTCGCTCACGCGCATGTCGTGCTCGACCGTGCCGAGCGCCGCGCCACGATCGACGAAGGACTGACGGCGCTGGCGCACGCCGCTGGACTCGAGGTCAAGGCCGACGAAGGCCTGCTCGAGGAGGTCACCGGGCTCGTCGAATACCCGGTCGTGCTGATGGGCAATATCGACGCCGATTTTGTGCGCCCGCTGCCCGAGGGCCTGCCGCCCGAGGTGCTGGCGACCGCGATGCGCACGCACCAGAAATATTTCACCTGCCTCAACCCGGATGGCACGCCGGCGCCGCGTTTTCTCTTTGTCGCCAACAATGTGACGCCGGACCGCGGCGAGACCATCGCCGCCGGCAACGAGCGCGTGCTGCGCGCCCGCCTGTCGGATGCCCGCTTCTTCTGGGATCAGGACCGTAAAGTTCGCCTCGAAGGCCGCGTCGAGGCATTGAAGCAGCGCGTCTATCACGAAAAGCTCGGTAGCGTTTACGAACGTACCGGACGAGTTGAACGTTTGGCTGAGGCAATATCCCAACGTGTTCCCGGCGCCGACTTGGAACATGTGCGTCGCGCGGTTCGACTTGCGAAAGCCGATTTATCCAGCGGAATGGTTGGGGAGTTCCCGGAGTTACAAGGTGTGATGGGGCGATATTACGCTCTGTATGGGGACCAGAAAGAAGCGCCGCAAGTTGCCGAGGCAATAGGCGAACAATACAAGCCACTTGGCCCGGGTGATACTTGTCCCACCACGCCGGAAGGGACGGTGCTCGCGATTGCGGATAAATTGGACGCGCTGGTCAGTTTTTTCGTGATTGATGAGAAGCCAACGGGCTCGCGCGACCCCTTCGCTTTGCGTCGTGCCGCTCTAGGAATTGTTCGGATAATCCTCGAAAACAAACTGCGCTTTGGGCTCCGTTCTGCTTTGGAGGCTGCGGCCTCGTCGTACCTCAACTCAGAACGAGTTCCCGACGAGGTTCTGGATTTTATTGCCGAGCGGCTGAAGGTTCACTTACGCGACCAGGGCGTTCGTCACGACCTGGCCTCCGCCGTCTTCTCGCAGGTTGAAGACAGGGGCTTGGCAAGGATCACAAAGATAGAAGACAACCTAGTTCGACTCCTCGCCCGCGTCGCGGCATTACAAGCTTTTCTGGATACCGATGACGGCGCGAACTTGCTAACCGCCTATCGGCGGGCCGCCAATATCGTAGCGATTGAGGAGCGCAAGGACGGCAAACGCTACCATGACGCTGAGTATCAAGAGATGCCTGGCGAACCGGTGGAGGGGAGCCTTTCCAAGGTTCTTGCTCAAGTCAGACTTAGGGTGGAGGAGTTGGTCGCTGAACAAAAGTTCGAAGATGCGATGGCCGCTCTCGCCACCCTCCGCAAGCCGGTCGATGAATTTTTCGATCGCGTGACCGTTAATGTGGATGACAAACAATTGCGCGAAAACCGATTGCGGCTTCTCGCGCGTATCCGGGCGACGATGAACCAGATCGCCGATTTCTCCCAAGTCGAAGGCTAGGCTCAACACATGGCCACCAAGGGCGCGAAGTGGGTCTACAGCTTTGGCGGCGGCGCGGCCGAGGGCCGGGCCGACATGCGCAACCTGTTGGGCGGCAAGGGCGCGAACCTCGCCGAGATGTCGAGCCTGGGGCTGCCGGTGCCGCCGGGCTTTACCATCACCACCGAGGTCTGCACCCAGTTCTACGCCAACCAGCGCAACTATCCGTCCGAGCTGCAAGACCAGGTCGGCGCCGCGCTCGCCGCGATCGAGCAGGCGATCGGCGCCCGGCTTGGCGACCCGCGGAACCCGCTGCTCGTTTCCGTCCGCTCCGGCGCCCGCGCCAGCATGCCCGGCATGATGGATACCGTGCTCAATCTCGGCCTCAACGACCGCACCGTCGAAGGCCTTGTCGACATCAGCGGCGACGAGCGCTTCGCGTGGGACAGCTATCGCCGCTTTCTGCAGATGTATGGCGAGGTCGTGCTCGGTATCGAGCATCACCATTTCGAGTCGGTCATCGACGACTACAAGATCGATGCCGGCGTCACCCTCGACACCGAATTGAAGGCGCAGGACTGGCAGGCCGTCGCCGCCGGCTTTAAGGACATCGTCCGCAACGAGACTGGCGAAGCCTTCCCGCAGGATGTCCAGGCGCAGTTGTGGGGCGCGATCGGCGCGGTGTTCAGCTCGTGGATGAGCTCGCGAGCGATCACCTATCGCCGGCTTAACAACATCCCGGAAAACTGGGGCACCGCGGTCAGCGTCCAGGCGATGGTGTTCGGCAATCGCGGCGACGATTGCGCGACCGGCGTCGCCTTCACCCGCAACCCCTCGACCGGCTCGAATGAGTTTTACGGCGAATTCCTGGTCAACGCGCAGGGCGAGGACGTCGTCGCCGGCATCCGCACGCCGCAATCGCTGACAATCGCCGGGAAAGAAGCCAACGGCTCGTCCTTGCCGTCGATGGAAGAGGTGATGCCGGCGGTGTTTGCCGACCTGCTGCAGGTGCGCGATAGGCTCGAAGACCGCTACCGCGACATGCAGGACATCGAGTTCACCGTCGAGCGCGGGCGTCTCTGGATGCTGCAGACGCGCACTGGCAAGCGCACCGCGCAAGCGGCGCTGAAGATCGCGGTCAACCTCGTCGAGGAAGGCGTCATCGACCAGGCGGAGGCGATCCGCCGCATCGAGCCCAATTCGCTCGACCAGCTGCTCCATCCGATGCTCGACCCCGCCGCGAAGATCAACGTCCTGACCCGCGGGCTGCCGGCCTCGCCCGGCGCGGCGGCGGGCAAGGTCGTGTTCTCGGCCGAGGAAGCCGAGAGCTGCGCCAGCCGCGGCGAGGCAGTAATCCTCGCGCGCCTTGAAACCAGCCCTGAGGACATTCACGGCATGCACGCGGCGCGCGGCATCCTGACCGCGCGTGGCGGCATGACCAGCCACGCCGCCGTCGTCGCGCGCGGCATGGGGCGGCCCTGCGTCGCCGGCGCGAGCGATGTGCGCATCGACTACGCCGCGCGCACCTTGACCGTGCGTAACGTGCTGGTGCGCGAAGGCGACCTCTTGACCCTCAACGGCTCGACCGGTGAAGTGATCCTCGGCGAGGTGCCTACCATCGAGCCGACCTTATCCGGCGATTTCGCGACCCTGATGGCCTGGGCCGACGAGCTGCGTACCCTCAGGATCCGCACCAACGCCGAAACCCCGACCGATGCCCGCACCGCGCGCAATTTCGGCGCCGAGGGCATCGGCCTGTCGCGCACCGAGCACATGTTCTTTGAGGCCGACCGCATCGGCGCGATCCGCCAGATGATCATGGCCGATGAGGAGCCCGGCCGCCGCGCGGCGCTCGCCAAGCTGCTGCCGATGCAGCGCGCTGACTTTGAGGAGCTCTTCAAGATCATGGCCGGGCTGCCGGTGACGATCCGCCTGCTCGACCCGCCGCTGCACGAGTTTCTCCCGAAGACCGAGCCCGAATTCGACGAGATGGCGCGGCTCACCGGCAAGTCCACCGCCGAGGTGCGTCAGCGCGCCAACGCGCTGCACGAGACCAACCCGATGCTCGGCCATCGCGGCTGCCGGCTCGGCATCACCTTCCCGGAAATATACGAGATGCAGGCGGTCGCGATCTTCGAGGCGGCGTGCGCCGCGGTGAAGGAGACAAGCGAACCCGTCGAGCCCGAGATCATGGTGCCGCTGATCGCGACCAAGCGCGAGTTCGACATCCTGAAAGATATGGTCGATCGCGTCGGCGCCGAGATCATGGAGCGGGAAGGGGTCACGTTGCCCTATTCGGTCGGCACGATGATCGAGCTGCCGCGCGCCGCACTGATGGCCGGCGAAATCGCCGAGACCGCGCAGTTCTTCAGCTTTGGCACCAACGACCTGACCCAGACCGTCTACGGCCTGTCGCGCGACGATGCGGCGAGCTTTATCGGCTCCTATCAGAAGATGGGAATTTTCGAGCACGACCCGTTTGTGACGCTTGATACCGAAGGGGTCGGCCAACTCATCCGCATCGCCGTCGACCGCGGCCGCGCGACCCGGCCCGACCTCAAGCTCGGCATTTGCGGCGAGCATGGCGGCGACCCGGCCTCGATCCGCTTCTGCCGCGATGTCGGCCTCGACTACGTGTCGTGCTCGCCCTATCGCGTGCCGATCGCCCGCCTCGCGGCCGCCCAAGCCGAGCTGAACGGCGACCTCGCCTCAACCGCCTAGTCTCTGCGACCATCTCTATCGTCATGGCCGGACTTGTTCCGGCCAGGCGACATTGAAAATGTCGGGAAAACCGCGACAGGCGCATTACTTTCTCGGCTCCGGCGGCCATATCTCAGCTTAAAGGAGAAGGGCCATGGAACGAGAGATCATCCGCGTCGAACCGTTCGATACAAATTTTGAGAAATGGGGCGCTCCCGTCTCGGTCTGCACCCGAGCCGGGAACATGGTGTTCGTGTCTGGGCTGCCGCCCTTTGACCCGGACACCGGCGAACTCTTGCAGCATGCGCCGTTCGAGCGCCAAGTCGAGTGCATCCTCGAGCAACTGAAGACAGTGCTGAAGGCGGCGGGGTCGGACCTCGATCACGTGCTGAAGTGTAACGTGCTCTGCATATCCGCCGAGCGCTTCAAGACCTTCAACGAGATCTACAAACGCTACTTCCCCAAGAACCCGCCCGCCCGAATCTTCTTCTGCGTCCCGGAGTGGACCGGTCCGTTCGATATCGAGATCGACTGTGTGGCCGTCACCCGAGAGGGTTGAGGTTGCGATACGGTCGAATCGAGGCCCTTCAGCATCAAGGTCATTCGGCCGGATTTGACGATGGGGTAAGTCGTTTCGAGGCTTGAATCTTTTTCTTAGCTCTTGAATGTTCCTGATATGTTCTTACTTGTGCATCGATGCCCGGCGTGCTGTGCGCTAGGCGTTGCCACGCGAGTGGCTCGTTGATTGAAAGTCCGAAACCGGGGCTTATCGAGCAGACCGACGATCCCGTGCCGCAAGGATCACCAAAGCGATAGAACGCAGGCGCGTCGAGGGCGCCAACAAACAAGCACCCGGCCGCCGTCTCGCGGGAGATAACCACCAACAATCCCGCGAGGCCGCGACTAGAGGAAAACCCCAGCCCTCGCCCATACGAGCTCACCGGCACGACCCGAGGACCGCCCGGCAAACCGGGACTAGGCAGTGAATATGAATTGAGGCAGGCGGACGCCGCTTTGCCTTGTCATTCCCGCGCAAGCGGGAACCTATGAACACCAGCTTTTGCCAGGCTGGCTCGGGCTGTGTTCATGGGTTCCGGGTTCGCCTCTTGCGACGCGCCCCGGAATGACAAGGCAGAGAACGCGGTGCGAGGCGGCATAAGCTTACTCCGGCAGCCGCATCCACTCCGGCGTCACCGGCTCGATGCGCGCATCGCCGGCCGCGAGCCCCGCTTTGCCGGCGGTTTCCAGCCGCAGCAGCGCCAAGCCGACGCCATCGCGGCTCGACCGCATCTCGCCTGCCTCATGGCCGTCGAGCATCACGAGTGCGCCGGGTTCAGGCGCCGGGCCGTCGATCCGCACCGGAAACAGCCGCTTCTTGATGAGCCCGCGATATTTGGTGCGCGCGGTCAGCTCCTGGCCGATATAGCAGCCCTTATCCCAGTCGACGCCATTCAGCTCGTCGAACCCCGACTCGAGCAGAATCGACTTGTCGAGCGCGAGGTCGCGGCTGCCATCCGGCACGCCAAACCCGAGCCGCAGCCGGTCGTATTCGGCGAAATCGCCCTCGACCGTCCCGATGTCCGCCAGCGCGCCGCGAATATCACCACACGGCAGGATCGCCCGGACGCCAAGCGCGGCGAGGCGGGGATCGGCAAAGACCATGCCGTACTCCAGCGGTCCGGCCGTGCCCGGCTTGCCCGCCTCCGCGTCGCCGTAAATCGCCGCGACCGCCAGATCGGGCCGTTCGTCGATCGTTACCTTGGCGCGCAGCCGGAACATCGACAGGCGGCGCTTCAGATCGGTGAGCCGCGCCGCCTCGCCGTCGAGCCAGATCTCGTCACCATGCTCGACCAGCATGAAATCGTGCAGATATTTGCCCTGGGCGGTCAGCAGCGCGGCATAGATCGCGCGCGCTTCGCTGATACGCGCTGTGTCGTTGGAGATCAGCCCTTGCAGAAAGCTCGCGCGTTCCGGGCCGCCGATCGCAAGCACGCCGCGATCCTCCAGCACGACAAATCTGGTCTCGATCATCGTCCGCTGCGCCCCCGGAGCTCGCTTTTGCCCAATACCTTACTGATCCGCACTAGCAGACATTGGCCGGACGCAGGCTCATTTCTATTGTTCCGTGGCAAAAATATTGCCGTGCGTGACCTTGCAGCTGTACGTGCGCACAGAGATCGAGACCAACTCGGCGAGATAGCGATGTATCCGCATTCGCATGACGCGGTGCGTCGTCGGATCGGGCTGAAGGGCATGGGTGAACGTGCAGCTCGTCTTGTTTGCGTCGACGGTGATTATCGAGACGCGAAATCCTTCGTCTTCCTTGGTAATGCCTTGCAGTTGATTATTGGTCTCAGCGGTCCAAACGTGCAGGCGTCCGAGCGATCCTTCCGCAACTTTTCCCGGCGCCGCAACACCCGGGGCGTGTTCGACGTCGCCGCTTCGATAATACCTGTCGGTATAATCGAATATATTTCCGGCAAGGCTGACGTAGATGCGGTGATGGACGTCCATTGTGCCGGCGGCGGGGAAATTCGCCGTGGCATTGGGGTCATTGAAGGCATAGTCGACGCTGGCCGTCAGATCGATCGAGTACCCTTTGAGTTCGTCTATCGGCGCTCCGGCTGCATGAGCCGTTGCCGCGACGCCTAAAGCCCACATCAGGCCTATGGCATATTTCAACATGTGCTACTCCGATCCTGCTGCGTTATAAGGCGCAAAGACCGCCGATATGAATATTCTTTTCGTCACCGCGACACGCATCGGCGATGCCGTGCTGTCGACCGGGCTTCTCGCCTATCTGATCGAGCGCCATCCCGGCGCTCGGGTGACCATTGCCGCCGGGCCGGTCGCCGCGCCGCTCTTTGAGGCGGTGCCGGGAGTGGAGCGCATCATCACAGTCAGCAAGCGGCCCTTTTCCGCGCATTGGGTTTTGCTCTGGAGCGCCGTCGCGGCGCGGCGCTGGGATATCGTCGTCGATCTGCGCGGTTCGGCTCTTGCCTGGCTGGTGCGCGCCCGCCGGCGCCATGTGATGGCCAAGGGTGACGAGCACGAGCACCGCGTGCGGCAGCTCGCCCGGCTTTTCGATCTCGACCCGCCGCCGAGCCCGCGCCTGTGGCTGTCGCCGCAGCACGAACACGCCGCCGAGGCGCTGGTGCCGCCCGGCTCGCCGGTGCTGGCGATCGGGCCGGCGGCCAATTGGCGCGGCAAGCAATGGCGCGCCGAGCACTTTGCGGCGCTGGCGCAGCGTCTGACCGCGCCTGACGGGCCGCTGCCCGGCGCGCGGGTCGCGGTGCTCGCCGCAACGCATGAACGCGCTCAGGCCGAGCCGCTCTTCGCCGCCATCCCGGCGCGGCGTGTCATCGATCTGATCGGCGTCGACCTGTTGACCGCGGCGGCGGCGCTGCGCCGCACGGCGATGTTTGTCGGCAACGACACCGGGCTCATGCATATCGCCGCGGCAAGCGGCATCCCGACGCTCGGCCTTTTCGGACCGAGTCCGATCACGCAATACGCGCCCTGGGGCGATCATTGCGCGACGGCGCAGACCGAGGCGACGCGCGAGGCGCTGGTCGGCGGCGGCGATTTCGATCACCGGACCACCGACACGCTGATGGACACGCTGTCGGTCGAGGCCGTCGAGACGGCCGCGCGCGGGCTGTGGTCGCGCGCCGCGAGCAAAGCAGCGTGAGCGACGGGCGGCCGCTCCTCTCCGGGGTCGTCGTTGTGCATGATGAAGAGGCGCAGCTCGCCGATTGCCTGAAAGCACTGAGTTTTTGTGACGAGCTCGTCGTCGTCCTCGACCGCTGCACCGACAAGTCAAAAGACATCGCGCGGGCTTTTACCGCCAACCTGATCGAAGGCGCTTGGGAGCGCGAAGGACCGCGCCGCCACGCTGGCATCGACGTTTGCACCGGCGTCTGGGTTCTGGAGATCGACGCCGACGAGCGCGTCTCGCCGGCGCTGGCCGACGAAATCCGCCGCACCTGCATCAACTCGGCGGCGTCCTGGCACTTGATCCCGGTCGATAATTATATCGGCGAGCGGCTGGTGCGTTATGGCTGGGGCGCGTCCTTCGGCAAGGGTGCCTACGCCGGGCTTTACCGGCACGGTGCCAAGCGCTGGGGCGACGAACGTGTCCACCCGAAAGTGACCATATCCGGGTCCCAGGGGCCGATCCTCGAGAACCGCCTCGCGCATTATGTCGATCGCAATATCTCCGACATGATCCGTCGGCTTGACCGCTACTCGACCGCGCGCGCGAAGGACCTGCGTGACAGTGGCCAGCTCGGCAGCTATCGAAGCAATATACGCCGCATCTTTTCCCGGTTCTGGAAGTGCTATGTCTCGCGGCGCGGGTATCGCGAGGGTCCCTACGGCTTCCTGATCGCACTGTGCGCCGGGCTTTATCCGATCCTGTCCTATCTCAAGGCGCGGCTGGAAACCGACTGATGGCGAGCGTTGTCATGGCCGATGACGGCATCGCCTTTGACGGGGCGATGGCGGAAACCGGCCCGCTCGGCGGCGCCGAGACCGCCTTTGTCGCGCTGGCCGAAGCGCTTGCCGCGCGCGGTCACGATGTCCGCGCCTTTAGCCGCTGCGTCGCGCCGCTGAGCCATAAAGGGGTCGGCTGGGCGCCGATAGGTTTCGGGGTGCCGCGCTCCTGCGATCTCTATATCGGCAATCGCGGGCATCGGCTGGTCGGGCTGGTGGCGCACCCAAAGCGCCGCGTGTTGTGGCTGCACAACCCGGCGCGTTACCTGAGAAAGCCCCGCATGGCGGCGCGCATCGCCTGGTATCGGCCGCTGATCGTGACCACCGGCGCCTATCACGCCTCGACCATTCCGCCATGGATCATCGATGGCGGGCGGGCGGTGATCCCTTACGGCGTGCTCGACCGCTTCCGCCACGCCGAGCCGCGCGAGCCGCCGCCGCCGCGCGCGATCTTTACCTCGAACCCGCTGCGCGGCCTCGACTGGCTGCTCGACCTCTGGGTCGCTAGGATCAGGCCGGCCGTGCCTCTGGCGGAGCTCCACATTTACGCCGGCACGGCCGTATACGGTGGCATGACAAAACATGCACGCGAGATCGAGGCTGTGCTGACCCGCGCTGACACGCTGGAACATGAGGGCGTGCGCCGTCATGCGCCCGTCGGACGCGAAGAGCTGGTCGAGGTACTGAGCGGGGCGCGGGCAATGCTCTATCGTGGCGATGTCGGCGAGACCTTCTGCCTGGCGCTAGCCGAGGCGCAGGCGCTGGGCGTACCGGCTGTCGTGACGCCGCTGGGCTCCGTCGGCGAGCGCGTTGCCGACGGGCTGAGCGGCCGGGTCGCGACCAGCGACGACGAATTCGTCAGTTCGGCTATCGCCGCGCTGCGCGACGATGCGGTGTGGCGGCTATGGCATCACGGCGCGCTGCAATCGCAGCGCGGCCTCGGCTGGGACGAGGTCGCCGCTCAGTATGAGGCGCTGATCCCGTGAGCGACCCAGGGGACAAGAACCCGCGCGACAACTTCCTTGTCTATCGCGACCGGATTGTGCCGCGCTCCGAGGCGCATTTCCTGCGCCGGCTCTATATCGGCTTTGAGCGGCTGAACCCGGTGTGGATCGGCCGCCATAAGGGCGACGGACTTGGCGATCTCGGCGTTGAACCGCTGATGCTCGGCCGCGGGGGACTGCCCGGGATATTCGACCGGGAACGGTTCAAACATTTCGGCGCCCTGCCGCCAAGCCCGGACCTGCGTGCGCTGAAGCCGCGCCTGATGCATGCGCATTTCGGCCGCGGTGGCGCCCTGGCTTTGCCGATCGTCCGCCAACTTGGATTGCCGCTGGTCGTGCATTACCACGGTGGCGACGCGACCAAGGACAAGCATTACCGCCGCGGCCTCATACCGACGATCTATCAGCAACGCCTCGCCGAGCTGCAGCGCGAGGCGGCGCTCATCATCTGCGTATCCGATTTCATCCGCGACCGGCTGCTGGCGCGCGGCTTTCCGGTGGAAAAGCTGCTGGTCCATCGTTACGGCGTCGAAATGGACGGGTTCGAAAACCGCTCGCCCGAGACGGCGCAGCCCTACCTGCTGTTCGCTGGCCGCTTTGTCGAGAAAAAGGGCATCCCGATCCTGATCGAAGCGATGCGCCGGCTGGGGGGCGAGGGCAGGGAAGTTCGACTGAAGCTGGTCGGTGACGGCCCGATCGCCGGCGACCTGAAGCGCCAGGCCAGCGGCCTGCGAGCAGTCGAGTTTCCCGGCTGGCTGCCCAATTCGGAGCTGCGCCAAATGATGGCGGGCGCGCTCGCGGTTTGCGTGCCGAGCGGCGAGGCGGCGAGCGGCGACGCCGAGGGCCTGCCGAATGTTCTGCTCGAGGCGATGGCGGCGGGCGCGCCGATCGTCGCGACCCGACACGCCGGGATCGGCGAGGCGGTCGAGGACGGACGCAGCGGGATTCTTGTGCCCTCGGGCGACGCCGACGCGCTGACGGCAGCGCTGCGCCGGCTGCTCGAGGCGCCCGGCGCTGCTCGCGCGATGGGTGAGGAAGCGCGCCGCGTCGCGCTCGACCGCTTCGACGCGATGACCCAGTCGAGGCGGCTGGAACAAATCCTTCTCGACGTCATTGCGACGTCGCGCTGATTTAGGTCAGCCGCCAGCCCAACGTCTCACCGGCCTGGAACGGCATCACCGCGAGCGCGCCGTCGCCGATATGGTCCGGTACGGCGTATGGCTCGCGCCTGAGCGTCACCCGCGCCTCATTGACCGGCAACCGGTAGAACGCCGGCCCGTTGAGCGAAGCGAAGGCCTCGAATTTGTCGAGCGCGCCGTTTTCGTCGAACACCTGCGCGTAAAGCTCGACCGCCGCCGCCGCGGTGAAAATGCCGGCGCAGCCGCAAGCGGTTTCCTTGGTCGGGATCGCGTGCGGGGCGCTGTCGGTGCCGAGAAAGAACTGCGGCGCGCCCGAGGTCGCGGCGCGGCGTAGCGCCAGCCGGTGCTTCTCGCGCTTGGCGATCGGCAGGCAGTAAAGATGCGGCCGGATGCCGCCCTGGAAGATGGCGTTGCGGTTGATGATCAGGTGATGCGCGGTGATGGTCGCCGCGAGGTTTCGCCCGCCGTGCTCGACGTAATCGACAGCCTCGGCGGTCGTGATGTGCTCGAGCACGACGCGCAATTCCGGCAGCCGGCGGCGCAGCGGTTCGAGTGTTTTCTCGATAAAGACCGCTTCGCGGTCAAACACGTCGACCGCCGGGTCGGTCGCCTCGCCATGGACGAGCAGCGGCATGCCGATCTCGGCCATGCGCTCCAGCACCGGCATTACCCGGCCGAGATCAGTGACGCCATGCGCTGAGTTGGTCGTCGCATGCGCCGGGTAGAGCTTCACCGCGGTGAACACGCCCTCGCGATGACCGCGATGGATCTCGTCCGGATCGGTGCCGTCGGTCAGATAGGCGGTCATCAGCGGCGTGAAATCGGCGCCGGCCGGCAACGCCGCCCTGATCCGTTTGCGATAGGCGAGTGCATCTGCGATGGTCGAGACCGGCGGGGCCAGGTTCGGCATGACAATCGCGCGCGCGAACTGCTGCGCCGTATAACGCAGCACGGCCGCCATCATCGCGCCATCGCGCAGGTGCACGTGCCAGTCATCGGGGCGGCGGATCGTGATGCTGTCGGCCATGCGGAATGCTCGCTTAGTGCCCATATCAGGATAGAGCGCGGGCGGCGGCCTTGCTATCCTTCGCCGCGACAATCGCAGGAGCTGAATATGACTGGGTGCATCGTCGGCTGGGCGCATAGCAAGTTCGGGCGGCATGACGACCGCGACGTCGAAGCGCTGATCGTCGAGGTCGCGCGGGGCGCGCTCGCCGATGCCGGTGTCTCCGGCGCCGACATCGACGCGGTCTATCTCGGCACAATGAACGGCGGCTTCGTAAAGCAGGAGTTTCCCGCCTCGCTTGCCTTCCAGGCCGACCCTGGCCTGCGCTTCAAGCCCGCGACCCGCGTTGAGAATGCCTGCGCCACTGGCTCGGCCGCGATCCATATGGGGCTCAACACGATCGCCGCCGGCAAAGGCCGGCTGATCCTCGTCATTGGCGTCGAGAAGATGACCGAACGAACCGGCGCCGAGATCAACGACCTCCTGCTGCGCGCCAGCTATCGCAAGGAGGAAGACCAGATCGAGGGTGGCTTTGCCGGGATTTTCGGGCAGATCGCGCAGAAATATTTCCAGAAATACGGGGATCAGTCCGATGCGCTCGCTCGCATCGCCGCGAAGAACCACAAGAACGGTGTCGCCAACCCGCTGGCGCAGATGCAGCGCGATCTCGGCTATGAGTTCTGCCGCACGATCTCGGACAAGAACCCGCTGGTTGCCGGCCCGTTGAAGCGTACCGATTGCTCGCTGGTGTCGGACGGCGCCGCGGCGGTCGTGCTCGCCGATACGCAGACCGCGCTGTCGATGAAAAAGGCGATCGCCTTCCGCGCCGCCGAGCAGGTCAATGACTTCCTGCCGATGAGCCGCCGCGACATTCTCGCCTTTGAAGGCCCGGCGCTCGCGTGGAAGAAGGCGCTCGGCGCCGCCCGGCTCGGTCTTTTCGATCTCGACCTCGTCGAGACTCACGACTGCTTCACGATCGCCGAGCTCATTGAATATGAAGCGATGGGCTTGACGGGACCGGGCGAGGGCCCGCGCGCCATCCTCGAAGGCTGGACCGAGAAGGATGGTAAGCTGCCGATCAACCCCTCGGGCGGGCTCAAGGCCAAGGGCCACCCGGTGGGCGCGACTGGCGTATCGATGCACGTGCTTGCGTCGATGCAGGTGACGGGGCAGGCGGGCGGGATGCAAATCCCCGGCGCCTCGCTCGCTGGGGTGATGAACATGGGCGGCGCGGCGGTCGCCAATTTCGTCAGCATCCTCGAACCGCTGCGCGGTTGATGGCGAGTTTCCGCGCGCTCGTCCTGCGTGAGGCAGACGGCAAGGTCTCGTCGCGCATCGAGTCTGTCGACGAAGAGCGGCTGCCGGAAGGCGAGGTCACCGTCGCGATCGAGTATTCGGGTCTCAATTACAAGGACGGTATGATCATGCAAGGGCAGGGGCGTCTCGTGCGCACCTACCCGCATGTGCCGGGCATCGACTTCGCCGGCACGGTCGAGAGTTCGGAGGCGCCCGAGTTCAAGCCTGGCGATAAGGTCGTGCTCACAGGTTGGCGGGTCGGTGAGCAGCAATGGGGCGGCTTCGCCGAAAAGGCACGGGTCAAGACCGACTATCTGGTGCCGCTGCCCAAGGGGCTCACCACGCGGCAGGCGATGGCGATCGGCACCGCCGGGTTTACCGCGATGCTCGCGGTCATGGCGTTGGAAAGTCACGGCCTTGCCCCCGGCAGCGAAGTGCTGGTCACTGGCGCGGCCGGAGGCGTCGGCAGCACCGCGATCGCGCTGCTGTCGAGCCTCGGACACAAGGTTATCGCATCGAGCGGGCGCGCCGAACTGATTGGATATCTTCAGGGGCTAGGTGCCGCCGAAGTCATTCACCGCTCGTCGCTTGCCACCCAGCCCACACGGCCGCTAGACCGCGAGCGTTGGGATGGCGCGATCGACGCGGTGGGTGGTGCCACGCTGGCGACGATCCTTACACAGCTCAAATATCGCGCCAGCGTCGCCGCCTGTGGGCTTGCTGGCGGCAGCGATCTGCCATCGACGGTGATCCCGTTCCTGCTGCGCGGGGTAAACCTCCTCGGCATTGACTCGGTCATGTGCCCTAAGGGTTTGCGCGCCGAAGCCTGGCGCCGCCTTGCCAGCGACCTGCCGCTCGACAGGCTCAACCGGATGATCGAGGAGATCCCGCTCTCTAATGTTGCCGGGCTTGCGCCGCGCATCCTCAACGGCGAGCTGCGCGGCCGCACCGTCATCGACGTGCATCGCTAGGCGCTTGACGCGCGTCTGACTCGCAGCCCGGCCGGTTCCGCGACAGACGGAATTGCCCTAATCTTCCTTCATTGCAGCGCCGATCGCGCAAAGGAGCATCGATGTCACTGGCCTTCTTGAAGGATAGCCCCACCATCACCGCCGCCGAATGGCAGGCGCGGGTCGATCTCGCGGCGGCGCATCGCCTGGCTGTGACGCATGGCTTCAGCGAGGGCATCTTCAACCACCTGACGCTGGCGGTGCCTGGCAAGACCGACCGCTATTACCAGATACCGTTCGGGATGCACTGGTCGGAGGTGACCGCGAGCTGCTTCATGGAAGTCGGCTGGGACGGCACGGTGCTGGCGGGCGAGGGTGAAGTCGAGCGCTCGGCGTATTGCATCCACGCGCCGATTCATCGCTTGGTGCCGCAGCATGCCTGCGTGCTGCACACCCACATGCCCTATGCCAGCGCGCTGGCGCGGCTCGAAGAGCAGGAGATCCTGCCGATCGGTCAGACCGAGATCGGCTTCCTCGACAAGATCGCCTATGACGATACCTATACCGGCCCAGCGCTCGACCCGGAGGAGGGCGAAAGGCTCGCCGGTATTCTCGGGCCGGACAAGAAAATCCTTTTCATGGCCAATCACGGCGTCTGCGTCTGCGGCGGCAGCGTCGCCGAGGCCTACGACCTGCTTTATTACCTGGAGCGCGCCGCGCAGGTGCAGATCTACGCAATGTGGACCGGCCGCAAGCTGCGCGAAGTGAAGCCGGCGGTTGTCACCAAGACGCTGCGCATCTACGACGAGATATGGCCGGGCTACAAAGGCAAACCGCCCTACGAACACCATTTCGCGGCGCTGAAGCGCCTGCTCGATCGCAATGAACCTGACTACGCGGACTAGAATTTAGGTCGAACAGGGAGGCATCGATGAACGACGTTTCTCCGGTCCGCAAGCTGGCGACTGAAGCGATCAGCCCGGCGAAGTTCGCGCATTTCGTGCTGCGTACCGGGCAGATCGACAAGATGGCCGCGTGGTATCAGACCGTCCTCAACGCGCGGATCGTGTTCCGCGACGAGCGGCTGTGCTTCCTCAGCTATGACGACGAGCACCACCGGCTTGCGCTGATCGGCATTCCCGGCGCCGGAGTGCGCGACCCCAACTCGACCGGTACCGACCATGTCGCCTACAGCTACAACGATCTCGGCGAACTGCTCGCGACCTACCGCCGGCTGAAGGCGGCCGGCATCATGCCGAACTGGCCGATCAACCACGGCGTCACGACCTCGATCTACTACCGCGACCCCGAGAACAACCGGGTCGAGTTGCAGATCGACAATTTCGCGACGCCGAAGGAGCTCGACGGCTATTTCCAGAGCCAGGCGTTCCGCGACAACCCGGTCGGCGTCACCTACGAGCCTGAGGAGCTGTGCCGGCGTTACGAGGCTGGCGAGCCAATGGCCTCGCTTCTCGCGATCCCGCCGCTGCCGGAAGGGAAGACGCCCTGGGATATGCTTTCGAAGCATTGAGTGGCGCGATCCTCCGGTAGAGCTGCGCATCGAGGTGCCAAGGCCGACCCTGACCGAGGCGGCGCTGGCTGCGATCGCCGCATTGCCGCCGGGTTAGGCCTCCTACCCTGCAAGCACGGGCCCTGCGCCTCGCCTTGACACGGGCCGGGCCGCGGTCATGCTATCGCCTCCCCAATCGCATCCCGGCGAGACCCCCGTCATGTTCACGATCGACCTTAGCGGCAAGACCGCGCTCGTCACCGGCGCTGCGTCAGGTATCGGCCTCGCGGCGGTCGAGATTTTCGCCCAGGCCGGCGCGACCGTGGCGCTCAACCATCTGCCCGACGACCCGCGCGGCGCCGAGCAGATCGATCGGCTGAAAGCGGAGGGCCACAAGATCGTCGCGGCGCCGGGCAATGTCGCGGTGCCGGTCGAGGCCGAGATGATGATGGGCCGCGCGATCGATGCGTTAGGCCGGCTCGACTTTCTTTTCAATAATGCCGGCACACCCGCCACCCCGACGCCGATCCCGTTTCCCGAGCTTGACCGCCTCACCGAGGGGTTTTGGCAAACGATCCTCAACACCAACCTGATCGGGCCGTTTCGCTGCGCGCATGCCGCGGTGCCCGCGCTGCGCGCGGCGAAGGGCGCTATTTGCAGCACCGCGTCCATCGCCGGTATCCAAGGGAGCGGCAGCTCCATCCCCTACGCGGCGAGCAAGGCCGGGGTCATCAATCTGACGCGCAGCCTGGCGCGCGCCTTGGCGCCCGATATTCGCGTCAATGCCGTGGCGCCCGGCTTTGTCGACAGCCCGTGGAACAAGGAATGGCCAGCCGACCGGAAGGCCGAGGCCGTCGCGCGCACCCCATTGAAGCGCGCCTGTTCGCCGCATGACATCGCGGAGACGGTGTTTTTCCTCTGCGCCGGCAATTCGATGATCACCGGTCAGACAGTCATCGTGGATGGCGGACTGACACTCTAAAAAATCGGGAGGACACCTGTGGCCGAGACGTTGCACGGCGCCGAGTGGTTGGCGCGCGCGCTTGCCAGCACCGGCATGAGCCATGTCTTTTTTGTCGAGTCGACGCTGCGCCGGACGTTGCTTGCTCTGGACGATGTCGGGGTCAAGCCGATCCTCGCGCATTCGGAAAAGGCCGCCGCGTACATGGCTGACGGCTATGCCCGCGTCGCGATGCGGCCAGGCATCTGTATGGCGCAATCGGTTGGCGCCGCCAACCTCGCCTCCGGGCTGCAGGATCCATATCTCGGCCACAGCCCGGTGATCGCGTTCACCGGGCACAAGGAGCCGTCGTTCCAGCACCGCAATTCCTATCAGGAAATCCCTCACGCCCCGCTATTCGCGGCGGTGACGAAGTTCTCGACCCCGGTCTACTCGACCGGCGAGCTGCCGCGGCTGTTGCGCCACGCGTGGCGCGCGGCGCTTGCCGATCCCGTGCGGCCGACGCATCTCGACTTTAACGGCCTGCAGGGCGACGTGATCGAATTGGGACAGACCGACGCATCGGTCGAGATCGATCATGACAAGCGGCCGATCCCGGTGCACCGCCCTGTCGCGGCTGATAACGATATCGAGCGCGCGGCAAAGCTGCTGCTCGGCGCGCGCCGCTTGGCGATCGTCGCGGGCGATGGAGCCGCTGCTTCGGGTGCCGGGCGGGAGATTCTGGCGCTGGCCGAAACGCTGGCCGCACCTATCGCAACGACGCTCGGGGCCCGCGCTCTCATCCCGACGCGGCATCGTCTCTGTGCCGGGGTCGCCGGCAACTATTCGGCGCCGCCCGCCAATCGTATCGTGCACAGCGCCGACATGGTGTTGTTCATCGGCTGTGATACCGGCGACCAGGTGACCTTGAACTGGACGATCCCCGATATTGCTACCCCGATCGTTCACATCGACTCGGACCCGCTCGAGATCGGCCGGTCGTACCCGAATACGATTGGCGTTGTCGGCGATCCCAAGGCAACTGTGGCTCGGCTCAACGAGATCGTCGGCCGACCGGTTCGCGACAGCGCGTTTGTCGACGAGGCGGCACGGATCGTCGCGGATTGGCGGGGAAGCGTGCAGCCGCTTGTCGAGAAGAGCACGGCGCCGATCAGCGTCGAGCGCCTTTGCGCCGAGATCACCAAGGCACTGCCGGCGGACGGCGTACTTGTCGCCGATACCGGCTATTCCGGCATTTGGACGGGTACGATGATCGACCTCGACGGCGCCCAACAGACCTACCTGCGCGCGGCGGGCTCGCTCGGTTGGGCGTTTCCCGCGTCGCTCGGCGCGCAATGCGCCGCCGGGCCACGCAAAGTCATCTGTTTCACAGGCGATGGCGGGTTCTACTACCATCTCGCCGAGCTGGAATCGGCGCGGCGTTATCAGATACCCAGCGTCACCGTCATCAACAACAATTCGGGCTTTGGTCAGAACGTGACTGGCGTGCGGCGATTGGCCGGGAACCGGCCTGGACGCGGCGAGGAGCTGGTCCGCTTCGGCCCGACCGATTTTACGAAAGTCGCCGCAAGCTTCGGCGTGCGCGGCATTCGCGTCGAGCAGCCGAACGAGATCGCACCGGCGCTTGCTGAGGCGCTGGCAGCAAACGAGCCGATTGTCATCGATGTCGTCACTGATCTCGAACCGCGCGCCCCCGCGCCCTGGTCGCTGCCGAGCTGATTATTCGGCAGCCGTCATTCGACGCTGGACCGGTCGCGCGCGCCAGAGACGGGGCATCTCGGTCGGCGCGCTGTTGGCCGCGAGATAAATCGCCTTGTTGGTCTCGACCGTGTATCGCGGCCGCTCACGCCGTTCCGCATATTGCGGTCGCGCGGCAATCCGCTCCGCTAGTTCGAGATGGTTGCCGATATCGAAGAACTCGACGGCGTTTGGGTGGTAGCGCGCGAATTCAAGAAAGGTTTGCGTGCGCGAGGCAATGACGCGGCAGCCGAGCTCGACCGCAAGAGAGATCGGCCCGGAGGAAGATTGCCCGACCTCCAGGTAGGGCATGATCACGACATCGCAGATCGCCATGCCGGCATGGAAGTCCGCGTCGTCGACAGCGCCCATGAAATGGATGCGTCCGGATAGATCGCGCGGGTGTGTACCGAGTAATTGCGCAAGGTGATCCTCGATATCGAGCGTTATGTTGATTCCTCGATCCGGGCCGGCGGCCATCTGTTCGTACAATGTCGTATCGACCCGGCCGTCCTGCAGCAGCTCCGCGATGTAGGGATGGACAGGCCGATTTGTTTGGATTTCGTTGGGGTGGGTTCCACCGAATATCAATAGGTGGTGCTCGGACGACAGATGGTGCAACGCATGAATAACCGTTCCAAACCCTTTGTAATTATTTAGAAATCCGAAAACACCAACGAGTTTCGCCGTTTTCGGAAGCTGATCGATCAGCGGAAATCGCTGCCGTTTCGCGTTGCTGGTGATCGTCTCGATTTCGGCGGTCGAAAGAAACGCCAGCGGATGATGATGGACGTTTTCGAGGCCGAGCAGGTGGGAGGCGTCGGAAAGATCTCGGCGATTATGGACGATGACGTCGACCGGCTTGCGCTGCTGGGCGTACCGCAACTGTTTGGCGATGCCTTCGGAAAGCGTCCGTTCGCGCGCGTAGCCCGCCCGTAGACCGCCGGCGCGTTGCCATTTCAACTTAACGATCGCGTGGAGAAAATCCGCCCACGAGAAATCGGAGGGTCGCTTTAGTGTGTGGAACGTCACCGAGAGTCGCGGCGAAGCGTCGACAAGCCAGCGAAATCGGCGGTGAATATCCTTGGCGGAACGCCCGAGCGTGCCGAACTCGAGTTGCAGGTTCACCGCGTCAAACCCGGCGATCTCGGCGCAGATGTCCTTGATATGACGATCGCCGAGCGCGCGCACCCGCCTGTGGCGACCGCGCAGCAAATACTGATCGAGATCGAACACGGTGAGGTCGAACAGATCGGCGAGTTGACGCTCGAGCGCATGGGTGTAGGCGGCGATGCCGCAAAGCTTGTTACGGGTCGAGACGATCGCCAATCGCCGTCGCCGTGGCGGCAGCGCGGCGAGGCTGGCGCTCGGTCCGTCAGGAGGGGAAGGGTCGCCGAGGCGAAGCTCGTGGATCGTCATTGCCCTTGCCTCAAAGATGCTCGCGAACCGACTGCACCGCGAGGCTGCCGATCGCCCAGATCGCAAACGCGACAAGCGCGATAGTTCCGAGCGCGCGCCAGCGCCGCGGGTACAGGGAGCTTTGCGGAAGGCTCGGCGGCACAAAGCTTTCGATATAGATGTGTTGTCGATCGGCGTTGTCGCGCGCCCGATCGAGCGCCTCGAGCGAGTGCTGATAAGCCGCCTCTGCAAATTTCCGCTCGGCGTCGAGAGCCTCATACGATCCGAGTTCGTGCGATAGCGCTGGCGCGGCGGCCGGGGCGGACGAAGGGGACACCGTACTTGCGGTCATCTCGCGCGCCAGCATTCGCTGCTGCGCTTCGAGCGATTTGATGCGCGCCTTCAGCACTTTGATCGCCGGCGCGTCGTCGCGCATGTAGGCGGTCAGTGTCGCCAGCTCGGAGTTGGCCTTGAGCAGATCGTCACGCAGCTTGGTCGCAAGCGTTGTATTGGCGCTCGCCGCCTGGCTGGGGTCGATCATCCCCTCCTTGTCGCGAAAATCGCGGATCGCCGCGAGCGCCGACTTGAGCCTTGCTTCCGCGGTAGCGACATCGGTCTCGGCATAGTCGAGCGCGTCGTGCCGGGCCCGCATCGACAGATCGTTGATCAGACGTTCCGACGCCGCGACGATCGCCTGCGCGAGGCGTAGTGAGTCGTCGGGCGTGAACGCGCGCACCCGAACAATAATCGTGCCGGTCGAGGTGTCGTAAAACGGATCGACTTGGTCCCGCCAAAAATAGAGTAGCTGTTCAACGGTCGCCGGCAACCGCAGCCGCGCCCACCAATCGGCCCCTGACGGCGAAAACATGCCAGCTAGATCGAGCTTCGGATCGAGCTCGTCGACGATCGCGCGGCTGGCGATGAACTGCGAGACGATCTGTGATTCGCCAGCCGCGGAGCTGTGCATCGCGTCGCCGCCGAACAGCGCCAGCGCTTCGACGCGCGGTGCGTCGACCGTGCGCAGGCTCATGCGAAACTCGGCGACATATTGGTCCGCGGCGATCAGGAAAAGGTATATTGCGGCGAGCGCAACAGGCATCACCACCACCGCGATAAACAACGCTGCCCGCGGCGAGACGAGCAGGCGCCGCTGTGTCGCCATCTCGTCCTGCCGTGCGTTTGGCCGGAACAGCGGCGTCACCGAACCGCCGCCCAGGTTCGCCGATAACGGGGGCGACATGGGCGCTTGCGGCGCCTCGCGGAGCGGCGGCGAACGAAGCATCATTGCAGCACCGCCCCGCTGCGCCGGTAGGCGTCGAGCGCGCTCGCGACATCGTCGAAGAGGCGCAATTCGCCGTCCGCTAGCACCGCGCCGCGCTCGCAATATTGCCGGATCGTGCGCGTGTTATGGGTTACGAGGATGATGTCCGAGCGACGCATCCGCTCACGAAAGGCATAGGCGCATTTGCGGCGAAAGCGTTCATCGCCGATCTCGGTGACCTCATCGATAAGATAGGTATCGAAATCGATCGCCAGGCAGGCGCCAAAGGCCAGCCGCGCGCGCATGCCGGCCG
The DNA here is from genome assembly GCA_035570495.1 of Allostellaceae bacterium. GTDB lineage: Bacteria > Pseudomonadota > Alphaproteobacteria > ATCC43930 > CGMCC-115725 > DATARH01. Next base: position 32,101 of record DATMLO010000068.1, read on the forward strand.
AATACGTGTTGACCGGCATCTCATAGTAGGAGCCGAGTTCGGCAAAATCGGCGACGTCATCGATCGTCTGTCGCAGATCGGCGCCGTAAACCCGGGCGATGAAGGCGATATTCTCGCGCCCCGACAGTGCGCCATGAAACGTCCCACCATAGCCGAGCGGGAATGACACCCGCCCATCGCGGCGTATGCGGCCGCGATCGGGCATTTCCGAGCCGGCGAGCAGCCGGATCAGGGTCGATTTGCCGGCGCCGTTGGCGCCAAGCACGCCAATGTTGCAGCCTCCGGGAAACTCGGCGCTGACCCGATCGAACACCACGCGCAAGCCGCCCTGCCGCGTGCGATAGGTCTTGGACACGGCGTCGAGCGCGATCATGCCGGCTCGCTCAGCAGGCGTCGACGCAGACCTCGCTCCAGCGCCAGCCCGGCGAGTACCGCCAGCACCGCGCAGACGACGAGATAGCGCCGATCGAGCCAGTGTGGCTCATAGCTCGCAAAAAACGCGATGCGGAACCAGTCAATCGCGTGGAGAAGCGGGTTCCACGCCAGGATGTCGCGTGCCCAATCGGGCATCATCCCGGGCACATAGAAGATGCCGGAAAAGAAATAGAGCAGCCGCGTGACGTTGTTCCACACGCGGTCCCAGGAGCGCAGCGTCGTCTGCAGCACCGCGTTCACGAATCCGACGCCGCAGCCGAGTCCCGCCGTCACCACCAACGCCGTCGCGGCCCCGCCAAGGTCGTCTGGCATCGCCGAGATGCCGATCGTCGCGAAGCCGGCGAGGATCAGCACCGCGACGACGACGTCAGTCGCAAATTCAAGGATGCCACGCGCCAATATCGCGTCGAACGGCTTGACCGGCGGCAATTGCAGCAACGCGCCGTTGCTCGTCACGGCGTGCATCATGCTGGTGCTGGCATGGACGAAGACCAGGTACGGTACGAGCCCGTGAAATAGAACACGAAGAAATGCGTGCCGATGGGCGGCCGGCCTCGCATCAACAGCGAGAACATCGCCGCCAGCAGTACGATATGCAGGATCGGTTCGATCAGGGCCCAGCCATAACCGAGCCGCGAGTCGCCAAACCGCGTCCGGGTTTCACGGATGATCAGCGCCTGAATCACGCGCGCCTGGGTCCGAAGCCGCGCGGTAAAGCCGGGCGGCGGCGGCGGCGAGCGTGGCCCACGCCGACTGCGCTCCCCGAGCACGACGTAATCGCCGTCGATCGTATCGAGCCGGCGGTTGAGCACACGCAACACCGCCTCGGCCGATGCCTCGTCCTCGGGGAAGGCGCGCAGTAGCTCGCCGCCCATCGCGGTCGCCTCGGCAAGATGCCCATCCGCGAGCAGCAGTTCGAGCTGGCCGCGTTGTGCCGCCTGGCTCTGGGGATCAAGCGCCGCGGCATGGTTGAACGCCGCAGCGGCCGCAGCGAAATCACCGCGACGGTAGAGCAATTGCCCGTGATGAAGATGATACTCGGCGTGATCCGGTGCGAGGCGCATCGCGGCCTCGACAGCGGATAACGCCGAACCGATCTCGTCGCGCTGGCTTTCGGCCGCCGAGATGAGCCGCCACAACAGCGGATCGCTCGGGTCGCGAGCGATCGCAGTACGAAGCAGCGTCGCGGCCTGATCAGTACGCCCGGCGCGCAGCAGCAGCTCCGCGGCATGGATGACGAAGCTATTATCTTCGGGCGCTAGCGACGCGGCCTGCAAGGCGAGGTTCAGCGCTTCGTCTGGTCGGTCGAGCGCGTAACCTGCCGCCGACAGCGCACGCAGCGCCTGCGGGTTGCGCGGCTCGATCGCGGCCGCGCGCGCCAGGTAAGCGTTCGCTTCTTCGACCTGCTCCGCATCGAGCAGCAGGCACCCGGCATGGTAAGCGAAATCGAAATTGTCGGGCGCCAGGTCGCTTGCTTTGGCCGCGAACGCGATCGCTCTCTCGGCGTATCCAATCAGCGCGAAGGCGCTGCTCGCGTGGCGATAACCCTCGATCCAGTCGGGCCGGTGCTCGATGAGCCGCTCATAGGCCGTTGCGGCTTCTTCATGGCAGCCGCTGTTGCTGAACAGCCAAGCGCAAAAATGGACCACGTCGTTATCGTTCGCCGCCGCGGAGAACGCAAAACGACCGCATTCGACCGCGTCGCCCGCGCGCCCAGCGTGAAACAACTTCTCGCCAAGACGACAGGCCAGCCTGGCCCCTTCAGCGCCGCGAATTTGTCGATGCCGCAAGTAATCGAGACAAATATCGAGCGCGCCGTCGCCTAATGCGTCGGTGAAGGTTCTATGATCGATCGCCAATTGGGGGTAATTGTGATCGAGACTCAACCTTTAGCTGCTCCCTAGCGAATAGGTTGCATTTTATCGATGACATTAAACCGGCTGCGTGCATTCGCTCAACTGGGTTTGTCATGCTGCAATATCTTCGGCGATCGAGGGCGGATTGACCGGAGCCGCCTCGCCAACAGGTCCGCCTGTTGTTCCGCTTTGCGGCGCACCATCGCCGGTTTAAGGTGCGTTCAACCGCGGAGGAAGAAACCATGATGATCGATATGCACGCCCATTGGCGGCCGAGCGAAGTCGCCGACGCCTTGCGCGCCCGCACACGGGAGCCGCGTATTTTGCGCAATGACGCCGGGGTCGAGGTGCTGAAGGCCCCGCGAATGGGCGAACAGGCGCTTGCCGAGGCTTTCGACGAGATCGAATTTCATTTGGCCCGGATGGATCGCCAGGGGGTTGAGACGAGCGTGCTGTCGCTGCTCGGCTCGTTTTGCTGGGTCGAGTCTCAGCCGCTCGACGTCTCCGGGCCGCTGTGCCGGAAGGTGAATGACGGGCTGTCCGCGATCTGCCGGAAGCATCCTGGCCGCTTCGCTGCGTTCGCCGCGCTTCCGTTGGTCGATATGGATGCGGCGGCGGCCGAGCTTGACCACGCGCTCGATCTGCCGGGCATGGTGGGTGCCCAGCTCCCTGGCAATTACTTCCTCACCCACAAGGACGCCGAGACGGTTCGTCCGCTATTCGAGGTCGCTAACCGGCGCCACGCGACGCTCTTTGTCCATCACGGCCCCCGGCCGGGCGACGCGTTTCCGAAGGTCGGCGGCGATACCGATAACGCCCGTCGCCGCAATGGCACGCTCGACATGCAGGCGAGCCTATCATCAGTGATGGTGACGCTCTGCCTCACCGACATCCTCGCGGATTATCCGGATGCGACCGTCGTCGTCCACAATCTGGGCGGCAATATCCCGTACGAGATTGAGCGCATGGACCACCGCTGCCTGCTCGACACGCCCGACGAGGAGCTACCGTCGTCACGTTTTCGCAGGGCGAAGGTGTATGTCGATTGCAACTCATTCGGCGCGCATTCGATCGAGGCGGCCGTGCGTCTTTATGGTGCCGAGCGCATCGTGTGCGGGACCGACGGAACCGAATTCGGCACCGACTGGACCCAGAAGGCGCTGGCTGAGGCCGACATCGGCGAGGACGCGCGGCAGCAAATCCTGCACCATAATGCCGCGGCCTTGCTCGCGCGTGCCAATACCGCTCAGCCGGCGATCGCCGCCGACTAGACCTCGGGCGGTCTGCAGCGACGTTTCCTGACTGGCCCTCTGCGGTTTTCGACCCTAAAGTCACCGCAGGTTTGCGCTTGGCCTACTGGCTGGGCGTGTTTGCGCGGATTGTGTCGGCGATGGCCGGCTAAACGGAGGAGCGGTGATGGCGTTCGAGTTCGGCATGTTTCACGAGTTCCAACGGCCCGCCGGGATCACCGAAGAAGAGGCCTTCGCCACCTCGTTTGAGCAGATCGACGCCGCCGAGCGTTGGGGTCTCGACGCGATGTGGCTCGCTGAAATCCATGTCGCGCCCGAGCGCTCGGTATGTTCGGCGCCGCTGACCCTGGCGAGCGCCATCGCCGCGCGCACAAAGCGCATGAAGATCGGCACCGGCGTTCAGGTGCTGCCGCTCTGCCACCCGCTGCGTCTTGCCGAGGAAGCGGCGACGGTCGATCAGATCAGTCACGGCCGGCTGATCTTCGGCGTCGGGCGCAGCGGCTTCCCGCGCACCTACGAGGCCTATGGCGTGCCGTACGGCGAAAGCCGCGAACGCTTTGCCGAGACGCTTGAAATCCTGAAGCGCGCCTGGACCGAGCCGCGCTTTTCCTATCAGGGCAAGTACTACAGCTTTGACAATGTCGCGTTGACGCCGAAGCCCTACCAAAAGCCATGGCCGGAAATCCGCATCGCCGCCAACAGCGCCGACACCTTTCCGCAGATCGCCAAGCTCGGCCACGCCGTGTTTGTCGCCGTGCGCCTCGGCACGATCGAGGAGCTTGGCCCCAATATCGCTGCGTATCGCAAAGCGTGGAAGGAAGCCGGGCACCCCGGCGAGGGGCAGGTGTTTCTGCGCGCTCCGGTCTATGTCGCTGACACCGACGAGGCCGCGATCTCCGAGCCCGAGGAAAGCATCATGTATTTCTATCGTTATCTTGGCGAACGGCTCGAGGATTCCGCGTCCCGCGCGGGCGTACGCGCCGTCGAGGATCGCGCGGCGCGCGGCCGGCGGCTGCAGGAAATCACCTACGAAGACGCGCTGCGTGAGAAGCTGATCATCGGCTCGCCCGAACGCGTCGCCGATCGCCTGATGGGGCTCAAGGAGACGCTGGGGCTCGACGGCATCCTCGCGGAGATGAATTGCGGTACCAAAATCCCGCATCAGCGGGTCATGAGGTCGCTGCAGCTGCTCTGCGAAAAGGTCAAGCCGCAGTTCCACTGACCGGCTGGCAGCAGCCGTTACTCGTCTTGTCGACTCGACCTCATGCGTGCTGTTCACTAGCAAAGCGCGCTTGAGGTGCTGCTTGTGCCTAATCGAGCTTAACCATCAAAGACGAAGATTAGGGCTTTGTTCGCCTTGTTCGCGGGCCGCCGCGGACATCTGCATCACCTGGCATTAAGAAATTCGGGCGCAGATTGCTTCCGTCACCTCCGCGCTCTTCACTTCTTCCATAACCAACGCGGAGCGGAGAAGCTAGATGTTCCCATGGTATGTCAACACGGCATTGGTTTGTCTGGTATTGGCCGGCTTTTGGGGCGTTTGGGCGAGCTCCGGCGACGGCGTGCGCTAAGCCAAAGCTAAGTGCCGGCATTTACCTGCTGGCCTTGTCGCGTTAGGCTCGATGTCGCGTGAATCATCGCGACATCTTCCATTCTGATTTCACGGCGTCTCCCTTTTGGTGGGAGGCCTACAGACCGGCCGTTGGCGATCTCGTCGACGTGCCGACGGCGGCGCGCGTCGCGATCGTCGGCGGTGGCTATGCCGGGCTGTCGGCGGCGCTCGAATTGTCGAAGCACGGCATCGACGCGGTCGTATTTGAACGCGGTGCCCTCGGCGAAGGCGCGAGTACGCGCAACGGCGGCGCGGTCAGCGGCGGTGTCAATGTCGGCAAGGGGTTCAGCGGCAAAGCAGCCGAGGTCGACCCGGCACGAGCCGCAGCGATGCTGTCCGATGCTTATGACGCGTTCGCGCTGGTGGAGCGGCTGATCGCGGAAGAGCAGATCGATTGCTTCTGGCAAAAGCGCGGGCGGTTTCAGGGAGCCTGGACCCCGGCGCATTTCGCCTATCAACAATCGCGGCTCGTCAGCCTCAACGACAGCGCACAGTCGGGTGCTTACATGGTGCCGCGCGATCGCCAGCGCGAGGAAATCGCCAGCGACTATTACTATGGCGGTATGGTCGTCGAGCGCTCGGCAAGCATCCACCCGGCGCTCTATTACAAGGGCTTGCTCGACACGTGCCGGCGTCGCGGTATCGTGATCTGCGCCGATGCTACGGTCGACAGCATCACCCGTAGCGGCCCCGGCTGGCGCGCCGTCACCAGCCGCGGCACGACCGAGGCTGGCGACATCGTCATCGCCACCAACGGCTATACCGGCGCGCTGACGCCGCGCCTTAGGCGTCGTGTGGTGCCGATCGCCAGCCACATCATCGCGACCGAGGAACTGCCCGAGGATCTGGCGCGCTCGCTGGTCCCCAATGGCCGCACGCTTTCCGATACGAAGCGCGTCCTTTGCTATTACCGGATGTCGCCGGACGGCAGGCGCATGGTGTTCGGCGGCCGCGCACGCTTTACCCAAGCCGATCCGCTGCTCTGCGCCCGCGTGCTCTACGGCTACATGACCGAGCGCTTCCCGCAGCTCAGGGGCATCCGGATCACCCATGGTTGGACCGGCAATACCGCCTTCACCCTCGACGCCCTGCCGCATATGGGCGAGGACGAGGGGCTGCATTACGCGCTCGGCTGCAATGGCAGCGGCATCGCGATGATGACCTATCTCGGCTATCAGACCGCGCGCAAGATTGCTCGTGCCGCGAATTATGCCTGCGCCTTCGACAGCCCGGATTTTCCCGATCACGCGCTCTACAACGGCAACCCGTGGTTTCTGCCATTGATCGGCTCGTATTACCGGCTGCGCGACCGGCTCGATCGGATGCTCGCCTGAGAGAGGCGGTATCGCTATCATCGCCGCAACATCTTATGGGAGGACACGATGGAATTCGATACCTTCAAGTCATCGCTGATGGGCGCGTCGCCGCCCGCCGGCGTCAGCGGCGCGATGCAGGCGCTGTGGTGGCAAGCCAAGGGTGACTGGCATAAGGCGCACCGTTGCGCCCAGGCCGACGCCAACGAGAATGGCGCTTGGGCACACGCCTATCTGCATCGGGTCGAGGGTGATCTGCACAACGCCGGCGGCTGGTACAAGCGCGCTGGGAAAAACCCGTCGACCGCGCCGCTCGACAATGAGTGGGAAGAGATCGCTCGCGCGCTGCTGAAATAGCTATTCCGCGGCCGAACGCTCGTATTTTCGCGCCGGAGTATTGATCGGGTCCAGCAACGGCGCAGCGTTGAACGACGCGGCGTATCGGTCGGCGGGCGCATCGCCGTAGAGTGTCGAGCGCTGGCGCGGCGTGCGGCCAAGCGAGCGGATCAGCGTCTCCATATCCTCGGGCGGCATTTCCTGGCCAAAGCTTGCGCCGGCGGCACGCGAAATGCTCTCGTTCATCAACGTGCCGCCGAGGTCGTTGACCCCTGCCTTGAGACAGGCGGCTAGCCCGGCTGGGCCGAGCTTGACCCACGACGCCTGGATGTTCGGGATCACCGGGTTGAGCGCGAGGCGCCCGACGGCGTGCATCAGGACCGCCTCGCGGAAAGTGGGGCCGCGCCGCGCATTTCCCTTGAGATACATCGGCGCTTCCATCGGCACGAAAGGCAACGGCACGAATTCGGTGAAACCACCGGTGCGCTGCTGCAGCGCCCGTACGCGCAGCAGGTGGCGCGCCCAGTGCTCGTAGCGCTCGACATGGCCGAACATAATCGTGACCGTCGCGCGCAGCCCGACACTGTGCGCGGCCTCCATGACCTCGAGCCATTCGGCGGTCTTGATCTTGTCGGGACAGATCACCGCACGCACTTCGTCGTCGAGGATTTCGGCCGCGGTGCCGGGCAGTGACGACAGCCCCGCGTCCTTCAGCTCGGCGAGAAAATCGGGCAGGGTGCGCCCCAAGGTCTTGGCGCCTTGCCAGATTTCGAGCGGCGAGAAGGCGTGGATGTGCATCCGCGGGATCGCCTTCTTGATCGCGCGGCAAATGCCGAGATAGGTCGCGCCGGTATATTCCGGGTGGATGCCGCCCTGGAGGCAGACTTCGGTGCCGCCGCGATCCCAGGCTTCCTCGCAGCGCCGGACGATCTCGTCCCAGTCGAGATCGTAGGGTCTCCCGCGCAAATTCTCGCTAAGCTTGCCCTTCGAGAACGCGCAGAACTGACAGCGGAAGTAGCAGATGTTGGTGTAGTTGATGTTGCGGGTGACGACGTAGCTCACCGTGTCGCCGTTGACTGCCCGACGCAGCCGGTCGGCCGTCTCGCACACCGCATCGAACGCATCGCCGCGCGCCTCGAACAGCGTCACGATCTCACGTTCGGTAAGCGTTTCGCCCGCTGTCGCGCGGTCGAGGATGGGCTGGATCGTGGCGAGGAGGGCGGGGATGCGCGACCCTTTCGCGGCCAGTGGCGGCTCGGCCCCGGCGCCCGGGCTCCATTTGTCAATGCGAGCCAGGCCCTGGCCGTCGATGCGCCGCAAGGTCGGCGTGCGCAGCGCCGGGTCGAGCCATTTCGCTGGCTCCAGTGTGTATTCGGGATAGATCGCCAGCCGCTCGACTAGGAGCTTGCCGGCACCGGCGGTGCGTTCGGCCAGCAGGCCGAGCTCGGGCCACGGCGCTTCGGGGTTGACGTGGTCGGGCGTAACCGGCGACACGCCGCCCCAATCGTTGATCCCTGCCGCGATCATCGCTTCGAGCGCCGCCGGCATCAGGTTTGGCGGCGCCTGCAGGTTCATTCTCGCGCCGAACACCAGCCGCGTGACGGCGATCGTCCACAAATGGTCGTCCTGATCAGGATCAGGCGCGTCCGCCATTTTCGTACCTGGCTTGGCACGGAAATTCTGAACGATGATTTCCTGGATATGGCCGTGACGCTCATGCAGCTCGCGCAGCGCCAGCATTGCCTCAATGCGCTCGCGGCGCGTCTCGCCGATGCCGATGAGGATACCGCTGGTAAACGGCACCGCCGCCTCTCCGGCCGCTTCGATCGTCGCCAACCGCCGTGCCGGATGCTTGTCGGGCGAGCCGAAATGCGGGCCGCCGCGCTGCGACAGCCGTTCGCTTGCCGTCTCCAACATGATGCCTTGCGACACCGAGACCTTGCGCAGCGCCTCAACGTCGTCGCGGGTCAAAAGACCCGGGTTCAGATGCGGCAGCAGTCCGGTCTCCTTGAGCACCAGCGCCGCCATCTCGGCGAGATAAGAGAGCGTCGTCTCGTGCCCAAGCGCGGCGAGTTCGTCACGCGCCGCGCGATAACGTAGCTCAGGCTTGTCGCCAAGCGTGAACAACGCCTCGTGACAGCCCGCCCTGGCGCCGGCGCGGGCGATGTCGAGGATCTCGTCGCGCGTCAGATAAGCCCGTTCGCCGCGCCGCGGCGGGTGCGCGAACGTGCAGTAGTGGCAGACGTCACGGCACAGCTGGGTCAGCGGGATGAAGACCTTGCGCGAATAGGAGACAAGATTGCCGTGCCCGGTATCGCGTAGCCCAGCGGCGACCCGCGTCAACGCCGGCAAATCCTCGCATTCGGCGAGCGCCAACGCGTCGGCTTCGGAAAGGCGCTCGCCCGCTTCGGCTAGCTTGAGGATCGTCGCGAAGAAATCGCTCACTCTGGCCTCATTTCGCTCGTGTGTTCGGCGATCAACCTGCCGGCACGCGTTGTTGTTTGGAGCCGTGCAAAATGATGGAGGTCTTGCGGATTGTCGATATCGAAGGCGATCCCGGGCAGGCGCACGACGCATGGCTCGATGCCCTGGGCGCGGGCGGCGGCAAGATGCGGGAAATAGCTGTCTTCGCCAAAGCGCAGTGGCACGGCCTGCGGCGGTGACATCAGGATCGCGTTCGAGCCGAGATCGTCATGTGCCGGGACGATCGTGAAGGCTGGTGCCGGGCCGTGCGCCGCGATCAGGGTTTCGATCTCCGCGGTCGTGATCAGCGGCAAGTCGCCCGGCAGGGTCAAGAGCGTGCGGCGGCCTCGCGCGACGAGGTGGCGCGCTCCAGCGCTGACCGCGCCGGTATGGCCGTCATGCGCACCGTCGGCGAGCGTCCGCAACCCATAGCGGCGGGCGAGGTTCTCGGCCTCAGGATCGACAGTGACCAGAATCGCGCCGCCGAGACCTTTGACGCGGGCAACAGCCTCCAGCACGTCTTCGAGCATCGCCAGAGCGAGCTTTTGGCGCAGCGGCGCGGACAGCGCTGGCGCGAGGCGCTGCTTTGCGCCTTGCGTCTCCTTGACGGGGATAACTGCCCAGACCTCGCCGGGGTCGCTCATCGGCGCCGCCGATCCGCCGCGGCAAGGACGATGCGAGCCAGTGTCTCGCGATCTTCGAGTGTCACCATCAGGGTCGGTGCCAGCACCACGGGCAGGTCGAGCCCGGCAACCGCATCGCGGTCGGCTTCGTCGGCGACATAGGCGTCAAGGAAGTCCGAATAATGTCGCGCAACTGCTGCCGCATCGACCGGCAGCCCGAGCTCTTCCATCATCTTCGCGGTCGGCCCCTTGACCGCCTTGCCGCCGATGATCGGCGACACCGCGACGACCGGGGCCCGGCAATCGCGCAGCGCCTCACGCACGCCCGACACCGCGAGGATCGGGTCGATGCTGATGAACGGGTTCGACGGGCAGACGATGACTGCCCGCAACTCCGGGTCGGCGAGCGCCGCCAGAAAGTCGGGATTGGGCCGGGCGGTCTCGCTTCCGGCGGACTTGAGCTGTCGCACGATCGGTTCGCAATGCAGCCGCACGAAATAATCCTGGAAATCGAGCCGGCCGCGGTCGGTCTCCAACTGAGTGCGCACATTGTCATCGCTGACCGGCAGGAGCCGCGCGGCTATGCCGAGCTGCCGGCGGAAATCGTCCATGATCGCGGACAGAGTCTCACCCGCCGCGAGCCGCCGCGTCCGCTCGACATGCGTCGCGAGATCGCCGTCCCCCAGTTTGAACCAGGTCTCGCCGCCGAGCTTTTCGAGTGCGGCCATAAACGTCCAGGTCTCGCCGCGCCTTCCCCAGCCCAGCTCCGGGTTCGCCTCACCCGAAAGCGTGTAGAGCAGCGTGTCGAGATCGGGGCAGATCGTGAGCCCGAGATGTTCGAAATCGTCGCCGATGTTGGCGACCACAGTCAGCGTATCGGGTGGCAGGACACGATAAAGCCCGAGCGCGAGCTTGGCGCCGCCGACGCCGCCCGACAACGCCAAGACCGGGCCACCATCGCTCATCGAAAGAGGTCGTGCTCCGGCGGGCGTACCAAAGCGGCGCCGTCCGCTTCGGGCGCGGTCCACTGCAGCCCGCGTACCAGCACCATCGGCATCGCCTCGTTGGCCTGGCCCATCACCAGCGAGGCCGCCGCGGCAATCTCGTCGGCGAACCCAGTCTCCGTCACTTCAAGCGGACGGCCGAACAGGTCGGGGTGGCCCCGCCAATCGATGATCGCCGGCAGACCCGCGGAGCCCAGCGCGATACCGACCGTGCCGCGGCGAAACGGCCGACCGAAACTGTCGCTGATAACGACGGCGATGGTTACGCCATAGGCGGCGACGAGCTGCTCGCGCAGCGCTCGCGCTGAGGCGTCGGGGTCGACCGGCAGCAGCAGGACGCGCTCATGCCCGTCGCCCGGCGCGACATTCGAATGGTCGATCCCGGCATTGGCCATCACCCAGCCGAGCCGGTGTTCGGCGATGATCAGGTTTTCGCGATGCCGCACGATGCGCTTCGATTCCGACAGCACCACCTCGCAGAACCGCGCGTCCTTTTTGGTTTCCTCGGCGAGCTTGTGAGCCTCGGGGGACGGGTGAACCTTGCCGACATCGACAAACCGGTTTTCGGCTTTCGACACGATCTTTTGCGCTATGACCAGTACATCGTCCGGCTCCGGCGCGATCGCGGCGTCCACCAGGGCCGAAATCACCAGCGCGCCGAGATCGTCGCCCGGCTGTACCATGGGCACGCCGGGCAACCCGATGATTTCTACCCGGTCGGGCATCGCGAGATTTTACCCAAACGCCTTGTGCAGCCGCGGCACGACCTGCTCGGCGTAGAGCTTCAGAAAACGTGCCTGATCCGGACCAGGAGCATGGAACACGAGGTGGGTGAAGCCAAGCTCGACATAGGGGCGGATGCGCTCGACCTGCTCGTCCGGGTCGCTCGACACGATCCAACGGCTCGCGGCGCGATCGAGCGGCAACGCGTCGGCGCGGCGCTCCATCTCGATCGGGTCCTCGACCCCCATCTTTTCCTCGGGCGACAGCGCGAGCGCCGCCCAGTGCCGGGTCAACTCCTTCGCGTGCTGCGCGTCGGTATCGAACGACACCTTGACCTCGATCATCTTTTCGAGGCTTGCGCTCTCGCGTCCGGCGCGCGACAGCCCTTCGGTGACCTTATCGGTCAGCTCGGTGTACAGCGTCGGGGCCTTGCCGCTCGTAACGATAAAGCCTTCCGCCATCTGACCGGCCATCTGCGCGGCGAGCGGGCCTGATGCAGCCACCCAGATCGGCACCTTCTGCTTCGGCTTGTCGTAGATCGTCGCGTCGATAGTCTTGTAGAATTGGCCCTCGAAGGTGACGCGGTCCTGTGTCCACAGCGTGTTGATGAGGCGGATCGCCTCGCGCAGCCGGTCGCGCCGCTCCTTGGGGCCTGGCCAAGCGATGCCGGCCGACGGTACTTCGTTCAACGACTCGCCGGTGCCGAGTCCGAGCACCACGCGACCCGGGAACATCGATCCCATCGTGCCAAAGGCCTGCGCCACGATCGACGGGTGGTAACGGAAGGTCGGCGTCGCGACGCTGGTGCCAATCACGACGCGCTTGGTGCTGGCGCCGAGCGCGCCCAGCCAGGCGATCGAATTGGGCGCATGACCGTCGGTGTGCTTCCACGGCTGGAAATGGTCGCTGACAAAGACCGAGTCGAACCCGACCTCCTCGGCTAGCACCGAGAATTCCAGCAATTCGCGCGGCCCGAACTGCTCGGCTGACGCCTTGTATCCAATCTTCAGCACGATTCTGCTCCTCACACTCTAGCCAGCACGTCCTCGCGGAAGCGCTTCATATTGGCGATAACCTCACCGGCATTGGCCCCGTCGAAGCTGAAATCGACCGCGACGACGCCCAAATTCTTGAACGTGCGCAGATCGCCGATGATCGCCTCGTTGCTGCCCGAGAACAGGCGGCGATCGCCATTATCAGCCTTCTCAGGGATAGATGGGCCGCGTTGCGTGACACGGTAGGCCACGACGATTTCTTTCGGGTCGCGCTCGGCCCGTTGGCAGGCGCGGTGCAACCGCTCGATGCCGCCTTTGAGGCGCTCCAGCGTGTCGAGACGGAAGGCGGGGTTCGTCCCGATCGGATACCACCCGTCGCCGAGTTTCGCGGTGCGCCGCAACGCTGGGCCGCTCTCACCGCCGACCCAGATCGGTACGCGCTTCTGCACCGGGCGCGGTTGGAAAAAGATGTTATCGAACTTTACGTATTTGCCGCTAAAGCTCGGATTTTCATTGGTCCACAGCTCGCGGCAGGCGAGTAGATATTCGTCGGTAACGGCGCCGCGCTCATCAAACGGATCGGTGCCGATCGCCTCGAATGCCTCGCGGCACCAGCCGGCGCCGACGCCGAGGGTCAGCCGCCCTTCGGAGAGGCAATCGATCGTCGCGAGGATTTTCGCGGTCAGCACGGCCGGGCGGTGCGGCACCACCATGACCGAGGTAACGAGCCGCAATTTCGAGGTCTTGGCCGCGACAAAGGCGACGGCGGTCAGCTGCTCATGGCGGTCGCCGCCGGCCCGGCCAGGGAACTCGCCGGTGTCGGAGTAGGGATATTTGTTCTCGAGCTCGCGCGGGATGACGACGTGATCGGACAGCGTGCAGTAATCGTAGCCGATCGCTTCGCCCTCTTGTGTGATGCGGGCGAGATCTTTTGCTCCCGATAGCGGGCCGCTGACCGGCGCGCCAAAGCCATATTGCATGGGTGCTCTCCCGACCGGATGACGTTTGGCCGGTAGCCTAGAGCCTACGCCGAGTGCCGGCTAGTGCGTCTTATAATTCCAGCACACGGCGCAGCCCGTCCTCGACCGCTTTGAGGTCGGCGGCGGATAGCTGACCGGCGGTGCGGGTGAGGCGCGTCTTGTCGATCGCGCGTGCCTGGTCGCAGATCGCGACCTTTCCGTCGCCGGCCGACGGGGTGGCGACGACGATCGGCGGTCGCGGTTGCGCACCCGTCGCCAGCGGCACGACAACGACAGTGCGGCGCGCCCGGTTAAGCGCGTCGGCGGTGATGACGATCGCTGGACGCATCGGGCGCATCTCACTGCTGTCGGCGGTGTCGAAATCGACCCACCAGACGTCGCCGCGGCGCACCGGTTCGCCGCTCGATACGGCCATTATTGGCTCCGTCCGCCGTCGCCAGTTGCGGCGCCGCCATCGCTGAGCACCAGCTCCCACCCGCCCGTCTCGGCGGCGAGCACCTCGTCCTTCTCGACTTCCAGCGCGGCGAGGTAGAGCGGGTCGCTGTCACCGACTTCGTCGGGCGGCAGCGCCTGTTCGAGCAAGTCTTGAATGAATTTGCTGCGGCTGCGCGCCGGGACGGTCCGCTTCAGCCGGCGGACCAGTTCATCGGGAAGATGCAACAAAAGCTGCTGCGTTGCCATGGCAGCACCCCCTCATAGCGACAAAGATATTGATATCGCTATGAAGAGATTGCTGCAAGCGCCAGAAACCTCGCTGCAACCGCGTGCTCGACGTGCGTCACGCCTCGAAGAAGGAACAGGTGGAGGCTGCCCTCGCCGTACTCGGGTTTCGGCTCATCGTTGAGGAAGCAAAGGCTGTGTAATTTCCCGCTGTCCTAAAAGCGTGAGGGTCAATGTGGGACGAGCATGCGCTGGGCGGACCCAACGCTGACTTTGCGCCAACGACAGCCCAGCTTCGTACTCTATCGTGTCGCAGTAGCCGCCGCGCATCATGCTCCTGCGTAGTTCCTGTTCCGTAACGAAGTGGGTCGAGTTCTTGATGAACTCACAGATATCAAGCGCCGTTTCACGTTCAAACGGATGCATCTCTGGAGCCTCGTTTACATTCAGGAGTGACCGTCACGAACACCCGCTCGTCGAGCCGCAGGTGTCGCATTTGAGACAGGTGCCGTTGCGCACGAGGGTGAAGTTGCCGCATTCGCCGCAGCTGTCGCCCTCGTAACCTTTCATCCGAGCCTCGCGAATCTTCTCGATCCGCGGATCAGCGGTCAGCGTCGCGAACTCGGCGGTTTCGATCGTCTCGGTCGCGACCGCGAGCGAACCGTTCGCAAAGAGCGGCATCTCGACGGTTGGGCCGTCGGCGCGGGCGGTCGCCGCACCGTTGCGCTTGCCGCCATGCAGCACGGTCAGCTTGTTGCGGACGTAGCCGTTGGACGCGACCTTCTGCACGATTGCCGCGACCTCGGCGCCGACCTTCGCCTGCTCGTCATCGTCGATCTCGCGTAGGTTCGACTCGGCGACGATGCCCTTGCCGATCGTGTCGGGCATCAGATCGGCCGGCTCGACATGGGCGAGGTCGCCGCGATCGAGATAGGAGACCGCCAGCTCGCGGAAGATGTAGTCGAGGATCGAGGTCGCCATCTTGATCGCATCGTTACCCTCGACCATGCCGGCTGGCTCGAACCGGGTGAAGGTAAAGGCCTCGACGAATTCCTCGAGCGGCACGCCGTATTGCAGGCCCAAGGAGATCGCGATCGCGAAATTGTTCATCAGCGAGCGGAAGGCGGAGCCTTCCTTGTGCATGTCGATAAACACCTCGGCGAGTTTGCCGTCCTCATATTCGCCGGTCCGCAGATAGACCTTGTGCCCGCCGACCACGGCCTTTTGCGTATAACCCTTGCGCCGGTTCGATAGGCGCCGCCGCTCGGCGCGCGACACAATGCGTTCGATGACACGCTCGACAATGCGCTCGGCGACGACCGGTACGCGGTCCGCCGGCGATTGCGCATAGAGTTCGGCGGCCTTGTCCTCGGCGTCATCGTCGTCGCCGAACAGGTTCGAGGCGAGCGGCTGGGACAGCTTTGAGCCATCGCGGTAGAGCGCGGTCGCCTTGAGGCCCAGTTCCCACGAAAGCTGGTAGGCCGCCTTGCAATCCTCGACCGTCGCCGAATTCTGCATGTTGA
The DNA here is from genome assembly GCA_035570495.1 of Allostellaceae bacterium. Lineage (GTDB taxonomy): Bacteria > Pseudomonadota > Alphaproteobacteria > ATCC43930 > CGMCC-115725 > DATARH01. The sequence goes on from DATMLO010000068.1 coordinate 47,874, forward strand.
TCGTCTTCGAGATCGCGCCGGTGATGAAAGGCTGCGCCGCGGCCATCATCAAGATGTGGCTGTCGACCGACAGGCAGCGTTTGCCGAGGCGGCCGCACGGATTGGCGCAGTCGAACACCGCCAGGTGCTCTTCCTTGAGGTGCGGTGCACCCTCCAGTGTCATCGCGCCGCAGCAATAAGTGTTCGCCGCCTCGATCTCAGCGCGGCTGAAACCGAGCGCGGCCAACAGGTCGAATGACGGATCGGCCAGCGCCGCCGGCGCGATGTCGAGCTTCTCGGTGCAAAAGGCCTCGCCGAGGGTCCATTTGTTGAAGGCGAATTTGATGTCGAAGGCCGAGGTGAGCGCGCCCTCCACCGCGTTGAGCGAGGCTTCGTCAAACCCCTTCTCGGCGAGCGTCCCGTGATTGATCCCCGGTGCGCCCTTGAGCGTGCCGTGGCCGAGCGCATAGCGCTCGATATGCTCGATCGCGTGATCGTCATAGCCGAGCGTGTGCAGCGCCTGCGGCACCATGCGGTTGATGATCTTGAAATAGCCGCCGCCGGCGAGCTTCTTGAATTTGACGAGCGCGAAATCCGGCTCGATGCCGGTCGTGTCGCAATCCATCACCAGGCCGATCGTGCCGGTCGGCGCGAGCACCGTGGTCTGCGCGTTGCGGAAGCCGTGCTTTTCGCCGAGCGCGAGCGCCGCATCCCATGACGCGGTCGCGGCTTCGACGAGCGGTTTGTCCTGGCAGTTCGCGGCGTCGAGCGGCACCGGATTCACGGCCAGGCCTTCATATCCCGTCTTGTCGCCATGGGCGGCGCGGCGATGGTTGCGAATGACGCGCAGCATGTGGTCGCGATTCTTGGCGTGATGCGGGAAGGGCCCGAGCTGCGCCGCCATCTCAGCCGAGGTCGCGTAGGTGGTGCCGGTCAGCAGCGCGGTAATCGCCCCGGCGATCGCGCGACCCTCGTCGCTGTCATAGGGGATGCCCATCGACATCAGCAGGCCGCCGAGATTGGCGTAGCCGAGACCAAGCGTGCGATAGGCGTACGAAAGCCGTGCGATCTCGCGCGACGGGAACTGCGCCATCATCACGCTGATCTCGAGGACGATCGTCCACAGCCGGGTCGCATGGCGGAAATCGCCGACATTGAACCCGTCCTCGCCGCGATAGGTCATCAGGTTGAGCGAGGCGAGATTGCACGCCGTGTCGTCGAGGAACATGTACTCCGAGCACGGGTTCGAGGCGTTGATCCGGCCGCTCTCGGGGCAGGTGTGCCAGTCGTTGATCGTCGTGTCGAACTGAACGCCCGGATCGGCCGAGGCCCAGGCGGCGTAGGCGATACGGTCCCATAGCGCACGGGCCGGCACGGTCTTCGCCACCTTGTCGTCTGTCCGGCGGATCAGGTTCCAGTCGGCGCCTTGTTCGACCGCTTCGAGAAAGTCGTTGGTGATGCGCACCGTGTTGTTGGAGTTCTGCCCGGCGACCGTCAGATAGGCTTCGGAATCCCAATCGGTGTCGTAAGTGCGGAAGTCGATCGTCTCATAACCCTGCCGCGCGAACTGGATCACCCGCTGCACATAGTTCTCGGAGATCAGCACCGCGCGCGCCGCGCGGATTTCGCGCTTCAGCGCCGGGTTCTGCTTGGGATCGAACGGGTCTTCGATACCCGGCTCGCGGCATGCCGCCATGATGAGATTGAGATGTTTGGCGCAGAGCTTTGAGCCGGTGACGAGCGCGGCGACCTTCTGCTCCTCGATGACCTTCCAATCGATAAAGTCTTCGATGTCGGGATGGTCGGTGTCGACGATCACCATCTTCGCGGCGCGGCGTGTCGTGCCGCCCGATTTGATCGCGCCCGCCGCGCGATCGCCGATCTTCAGGAAGCTCATCAGCCCCGACGAGCGGCCGCCGCCCGACAAGCGCTCACCGTCACCGCGAAGCCGCGAAAAATTCGAACCCGTGCCCGAACCGTATTTGAACAGGCGCGCCTCGCGCACCCACAAATCCATGATTCCGCCTTCGTTGACGAGATCATCGGCGACCGACTGGATAAAGCACGCGTGCGGTTGCGGGTGCTCGTAGGCGCTTTCCGACGCCTTGATCTTGCCGGTCTTCCAGTCGGCGTAGAAATGACCCTGCGCCGGCCCATCGATGCCATAGGCCCAGTGCAATCCGGTGTTGAACCATTGCGGCGAGTTCGGCGCGCCCATCTGGCTCGCCAGCATGTAGCGCAGCTCATCGAAATAGGTCTGCGCGTCATCCTCGGAGTCGAAATAGCCGCCTTTCCAGCCCCAGTAAGTCCAGGTGCCGGCAAGCCGGTCGAAACACTGCTTGGCGCTGGTCTCGCCGCTGGTGCGCTCGTCCTTCGGCACCAAGGCCAGCTTGTCCGAGTCGGCGCTGCGTCGCCATAGCCAGGCCGGAACGCCCTCCTCTTCGACCGAGGCGAGGATCGTCGGCACGCCCGCCTTGCGCAGGTATTTCTGCGCGAGGATGTCACAGGCCACTTGGCTCCATTCTGCTGGAACCTCAACGCCTTCGGCGGCGAAGACAACCGATCCGTCGGGGTTGCGGATCTCGCTCGTCGCGGTACGGAAAGCGATGTTTTCGTAAGGGTCTTGGCCGGCAGTGGTAAAGCGACGCGCGATATGCATAACATCCCCCGGTGTTTTCGGGGCTTTTCCGGCCAGCTTGCGCTAAATCCGGTATCCCCTGATCTCTCAACCACTCGATTATGTGCCTCAATCAATATCTATGCATCCAAAATCTTTGGACACAAGATATAGGAGAGGGCTTGACAGGGCGGGCGACTCGCGTTCCGACCGCTCTCAACCCTTGCGATGGCGCGTCGTCGTTTAGCGGGCCTTTACCCGGCCCTGGCGGCAGTGCGATAGTCCGCGCGCTCTGAAAGAACGGAATAATGACGACGCTGGGCACGCGACTCCTGACTTGGCTGCGCGGTGAGTTGATGGGATCGGATGCCTATGGCAACCGGTATTATCGGCTGAAACACGACAACCCCTCGGGGCGGGGCGGCGGGCGTTTCAGTCGCGAACGTCGCTGGGTGATCTACAAAGGCGAACCCGAAGGGTCCAAGGTGCCGCCGGAGTGGCATGCCTGGCTGCACCATACGGTGGACGAGATCCCCGGTGCTTGGCCACACTACGCGTGGGAAAAGCCTCATGAGCCCAACCTGACCGGGACGCCGCAGGCCTATCATCCGCCGGGTTCCGTGCTGCGCGGCGGCCATCGCGCGCGTGCCGCGGCCGATTACGAACCATGGAAACCGGAGTAGCGGCGCCCTACCGCCCAACGACGCGCGGAGCGACAGCATGAAAGGCAATGTGATCGAGACCGTGATGGGCGCGGTTGTGCTGGTCGTCGCGGCGCTGTTTTTGTTTTTTGCCTATAACAGCAGCCAGATGCGCGCGGTAAAGGGCTACGAGCTTAGCGCCAATTTCGAACACATCGACGGCATTCGCGACGGCAGTGACGTCAGGATCAGCGGCATCAAGGTCGGCTCGGTATTGTCGACCACACTTGACCCGAAAACCTTTCTCGCCACGGTCAAAATGAGCGTCGAGCCCGACGTCAAACTGCCCGATGATTCGGTTGCCGAAATCGTGTCGTCGAGTCTGTTGGGCGACAAATACATGTCGCTCGTGCCGGGCGGGTCCGACAAGGACATCCCGCCGGGCGGGCAGGTCAAGTACACGCAATCCTCGGTTAGCCTCGAACACCTGATCGGCCAGATGATGTTCTCGCCGCCCGCCGGCAAGAAGCCGGGCGAGGGCGATTCCGGCGCACCGGCTGCCCCTTCTGGCGCGGCGCCCGGCTCCCCATCTGGAAGTGACGCTCCGGCGCCGCAAAAATAGGGTAGGGCCACGATGGCCAAAGGTTCCGACGAATTTCCGGTCTGGCACACGCCCGAAGGCGAACCGGTTTCCTGCGTCGAGAAGATCAAGGTATTGAACGAGAACCTCGGTGAGCTGCGCGAGCTGGCTCAGGACGCGCTCGAAGACGGTGTGCTGATGGGTTGCGACGAGGCGCAATTGCGCGAAGTCTTGGCCGCCATCGTCGCGGGTTTGGTGAACCCCTACCGCAAATGAAGCTGTTGTTTGCCGCGCTGGCATCGGCCGGACTCGTAACGGCGACGGCCGTGTCCGCCGCGATGATCCCCGAGCCGATCGCGGTGCTCCAGGGTCTCGATAAGATTTCGGCGCGTACTTCACAGATCGAGGCGCCGGTCGGCAGCACCGTGCATTTCGGCACCCTGTCGATCGTCGTGCGCGACTGCGAGCAGAGCCCGCCGGAAGACTCCCCCGAGAACGCGGCCTTTTTGCAGATATTCGAAACGCCCACGGGCGAAGACACAAAACGTCTGTTCAGCGGCTGGATGTTCTCCTCGAGCCCAGCGCTCTCGGAGCTCGAGCATCCGGTCTACGACGTTACGTTGCTCGCGTGCAAAGCGGCCAACGCATCCGCGCCGCCGGCGCCAGCCCCACCACCTCCCAGCCCGCGCGGAAAAACGCAGCGGTAGCGCAGCGCCTCGGCGAGCAGCTCGCGGTACCGCGCCCGCGGCACCTCGACCGCGCCAAACTGTGCCAAATGCGGTGTCACGAATTGCAAATCCAGCAGGCGGAAGTGACCCGCCCGCATCAGCGCCACGAGATGCACGAGTGCGACCTTGCTGGCGTCGGCGACGCGGCTGAACATGCTCTCGCCAAAAAACGCGCCGCCGATCGACACGCCATAAAGCCCGCCGACCATCGCGCCATCCTGCCAGCACTCGACGCTATGCGCGGCATCGCGCTCGTGGAGCGCGGTGTAAAGCCGTGTGATCTCGGTATTGATCCAAGTGCTGGGGCGGTTCTCGGTCGCCTCGGCGCAGGAAGCGAGCGTGCCGGCGAAGTCACTGTCCACACGGACCTCAAAGCGGTCCTGAAGCACCACGCGACGCAGCCGTCGCGGCACGTGAAATGCGTCAAGCGGCAGGATGCCGCGACGTTCGGGATCGACCCAGAATAGCCCCGGATCGTCGGCCGATTCGGCCATCGGGAAAACGCCGGAGCGATAAGCATTCAGCAGGAGTGCCGGCGACACATAAAACAGCGAGCGCATCGGTCACCCGCCTTGGCCGAGCCACCGCTCAAGCCAGCCGATATCGTAGTCTCCCCGGTGAAAATCCGCCGTCTCCAGCAGGCGCTGATGCAGCGGAATCGTCGTGTCGATCCCGCCGATCGCGTATTCCTCCATCGCCCGGCGCAGGCGCATCAAGCATTCGTCGCGGTCGCCGCCATAAACAATCAGCTTTGAGATCAAGCTGTCGTAATAAGGCGGCACCTCATATCCCTGATACAGCGCGCTATCGACGCGGACGCCCGGGCCGCCCGGTGCGTGGTAGTCGCTGATCCGGCCCGGCGAGGGGCGAAAATCGTCCGGGTTCTCGGCGTTGATGCGGCACTCAATGGCGTGGCCTCGCAGCTGAATATCGCTTTGCCGGTAGCCGAGGGTTGCGCCGGCGGCGATGCGCAGCTGCTCGCGCACCAGATCGATGCCGCTGA
>DATMLO010000069.1:0-4719 GCA_035570495.1 Allostellaceae bacterium
AATTTGGTGGCCTCTTCGGCATTGCCGTCGAACCACAGGCACGGGGTGATGCCGGACATGAAAGCCTCCTGCTGAAAAGCCGACCGCGATATTTGCCCTCATCCTGGCCGAACGTTACGATCCCGCGGAGGTCCGGGGCAATTTTCCGGGATTTCGGGAGCGACTGCGAGCGTGGCCGTCACCCTGCCCTCCAACATCTACCGTTACGTCTGGCAGGAAAGCGGGCGGCATCAATTTCCGTTGGTGGCGCTGACGATCTGCGTGTCGCTGCTCGAGGTGGTGCCGCTCGAATTGCAGCGCCGGCTCGTCAACGACGTCGTCAAGGACCGCAGCTATTCGTTTGTCGTGCTGCTCTGCGGCCTTTATCTCGGCGCGGCGCTGCTGCAGGGCGGCACCAAGCTCGTGCTCAACATCTACCGCAACTGGGTCGGCGAAAGCTGCGTGCGCGAATTGCGGCGGCGGGTCCACTCGCTGGCGAGCCACAATGCGGCGACGCCTGCCGGCTTGGAGGCGGAAGGGATTCAGGCGTCGATGATCGTCGCCGAGGTCGAGCCGGTCGGCTCGTTTGTCGGCGGCAGCGTGTCCGAGCCGCTACTGCAAGCCGGCATTTTGTGCTCGGTGCTGGCTTACATGATCCATGTCGATCTGCGGATGGCCGCGGTGGCGATCTTGTTCTTTGTGCCGCAGCTGATCTTTGTGCCGATGATGCAGCATGCGATGAACCGGCGGACGCGGGTGCGCGTGCGGCTCATCCGCCTGCTCAGCGTCAGCATTGTCAGCGGCGCTCCCGAGCCAGAGCGCGATAACGTCGATGACGCGCGCATCGACCGCATCTTCCGGCTCAACATGGGCGTCTACAAATTCAAGTTCTCGATGAACTTCCTGATGAACCTCAGCACCCAGCTGCAGATCATCGGCGCGCTGGCGGTGGGCGCGACGGCGGTGCTCAACGGCCAGCTCGAGATCGGCGGGGTGGTGGCTTTCATCTCGGGGATCGGGCGCATCACCGATCCGTGGGGCGACCTCGTCAACTATTTCCGCGACGCCAACATCAACCAGGTCAAATTCGGCCTGCTGCGCGACGCCGTGAACCAGCAAGCCGCCGCGATGGCGCCGGCGTAATTCGGCGCCTCACGCGAGCGGCGGTTTGCCCTCACCCCGGCCGGGCGCTACGATCCGCGCAACGGCAACTTGCAGACCGGGAGCCACGGCGATGCGCACGACCTACAGCGTCAACGACATGACCATCCACCGGATCGTCGAGCAGGAGCAGGGCTTCACGCCGATGCTCGAATTCCTTCCGACTTTATCGAAGGAATTGCTCGAGGAAAACCTGTCCTGGCTGGCGCCGGGCGGCTATGCTCGTGACACCGGCAATGTCGTACTGTGCTTCCAGAGCTATGTGGTGAAGACGCCGCACCACAACATCCTGGTCGACGCCTGCATCGGCAACAACAAGACCTTCCCGCTGCGCCCGACGTGGAACAACAAGAGCGACGGCAGCTGGATGGGCGCGCTGAAGGCCGCCGGGCTGGGGCCGGAAGACATCGACTTCGTGATGTGCACGCATCTCCACGGCGACCATGTCGGCTGGAACACCAAGCTCGAAAACGGCCGCTGGGTCCCGACCTTCCCGAAGGCGCGGTATCTGTTCTCGAAGAAGGAATACGAGTTCTGGACCGGCGGCGACATGCCGGCGGGTTTTGCCGCCGACCCGATCACCGAAAGCGTGCTGCCGATCATCGAGGCCAACAAGGCGGAACTGGTGACCAGCGACCACGCGCTCAACGACCATATCCGCCTGCTGCCGACGCCGGGCCACACGCCCGACCATTTCGCGGTGTGCGCCGGCAAGGGGCATGACCAGGCGGTGTTCACCGGCGACCTGATCCATTCGCCAATCCAGGCGCGCTATCCCGAACTGACCATGCGCGTCGACACCGACCGCGACCAGGGCGTGAAGACGCGCCGCGCGTTTTTCGAGAAGTACTGCGACACCGACACGCTGTGCTGCACGATGCACTTCCCCTCGCCCTCGGTCGGTCACATCAAGCGCTGGGGCGACGGGTTCAAGCTCGATTATCTGACCTGAGGCAAGGCCGGTGGGCGGCGTGCGAGGGAAATCGCGACTGATTGGGGGAAAATCACATGGGCCGCTTTCACCGCCAGTGGGGTCTTGCCGCTCTGCTGGCCTGCCTCGCCGCCGCGCCGGCCGTCGCGCAACAATTTGATACCGGGCTCAGCCGCGCTCAGATCGACGCCGGCTGGTGGATGTTCACGACCTGCCCCGCGGGTTACACGAGCAGCATTCCCTTCACGCCGGTCAATCGCGACAGCCTGGTCGCCTCGACATATCAGTGCGTCGCCGCAGGTCGGTAAGCCAGCGCCCCCCCCCCCTAAGCCGAGCCTGACGCGGAGAGCCAGGATCATGGAAAGCCACGCTTTTGCCGCCCTGCTCGATCGCTTCACCACGGCGGGTTGCGCCAATGACGGTGCTGCCTTTGCCGGGCTGTTCGCCGAGGGCGGCACTTACGAAGACGATTTCTTCGGGCTTTTTCGCGGCCGCGCCGAGATCGCTGCGATGCTGCAGCGGTTTCACGACACCGGCGAGGATTACCGCTGGGACTTCCGCGACCTGGTGAGCGACGGCGCGCTCGGCTATGCGACGTTCCGGTTCAGTTTCAGATCAAAGATGCCGGGCTATGAGGGGAAGCCGGTGCTGATCACCGGGATTTCGTGCTTCCGGTTCGAGAGCGGGCTGATCGCCGCCTATCGCGAGACCTTCGACACCGGCATCGCGCTCGCGCAGCTCGGCTTTCCGGCCGAGCGCCTCAAGCGCGTACTCGAGAAGGAAGCCGCCGCGCAGAACGCGAGGCCCGAGGCAACGGAGCACCTCAACCGCTTCAAGCGCGGATAGCGGGCTAAGCGGCGTTCGAAAAGCTGACGATCTCGTATTCGATGCCGCCGAGGTCGAGGAAATAGAACCGGCGCCCCGCTCGACGTCAATGCGGCTGGCGCAGCGCGACCAGCGCGTCGAGGAAATTCAATGTCGGGCGGTCGGCGATGTCGCTGGCTGCACACTGGTGAGGACCGTCGCACCACTCCCGGAACCGCTTCTCAACGAACCCCAGGGCGGCGTCGAGATCGCAATGCGCGCCGACAAGCCACTTCATGTTGGGCAACTGGCGCTCAACGGTTTCCTGGCCGGTGGTAGTCCCCATGTCGATCTTCGCCGCGTCCTCGCGCAGCGCATCTCCGTACGCCGCACAGACATCCGGCGTCGCCTCAATGTCGAGACTCCACAACTCCTCCAATGACTCGATTCTCCCTTGCTTGAGCAGCATTACCGCATCGGTCTGCCGGCTCTTGACCTGGCGCGCTTTGGTCAACGCCTCTTGGTGGTGGGCCTCGCCCGTCGCGTACGGATGCGGGAAATACAGGTCATGAAGGTAATCGCTGAGCGGGGAATCCGGGTTCAGGGCTTGAAACCGGGCGATGGCCCGCTGTTCGTCTTGTGCCTGCTCCTGAAGCATGCGCGCCTCCGCTGCCTCCCGCTGCGCCCGTTGCCGCACCTCGGCCGCGGCGAAGCTACGCGCATCGGTGTCGTACAGCGGGAACGGCGCAATCGTCAGGATCAGGATCGCACCCCAGGCGGTGACGTTGACGATTTTCGCGGGAAGCGCCGTATGCAGCGCCGGCAGCCGCGCCCAGACCGCATAAAACGCGATCAGCGGCGGCAGCAAGCCCGGCACGACGATCGACCAGGCGCCATAGCGCGAGTAGAGGATGTCAGCAACAATCGCCGCGACCCCGGAGAGCGGAAGCAGGCTCGCCGCGACGCTTGTCATCCTCTCCCCCTTGATGCCGCCGGCGAACAGCAGGATCGCGAGCACGATCCACAACAGGAGGGTGCAGAAGCCTGCGAGCACTTCGGACGCTTCGCCAAGCCCTTTCGTGATCCCGCAGCTAGCCGGATCGCCGCAATCGATGACGGGCTCGGACCCCAGGATGAGAAACATCATTGCGATGTAAAGAAGGCACGCGAGCGCCAACAGCAGCGACGCGCCGATAGACAAAGTTCGTGGTGGGTTCGGATCCGTCGACGCCATGCTGAACCCTTTTGAGGTGCCTGCCTCCGCCTGTGTCGGCCAGCGATCTTGGGGCAGGTTCTGACCCGAGCCTGCGGCGCAATAGCGTGACGCGGGTGGGCTGGCGGGCGGACGAACAGACCCTCAGATGGCGACTACCAAGCCTCCCGGCCGCGCTGCGGGCGGGCGATGGCGGCGCCGGCTTCGGCCAGTTCGCGCTTTTCGCGCTGCTCGGCCTCGTGCTTGTCGAACATCGCCTTGGCGGCGGCGTTGCGCTTGGCGCTGAACTCGTCGCGGTTGTCGCCGCACCATTGGTATGAGGCGGCCCGGGTTTGGTTGAGCTTTGAGAAATGCGGCATCACGTAGCGCGCGTAGAGCTCGTAAGAGCGCTTGGTCGCCTCGAAATCGGCCCAGTTATGCGCCTGGTGCAGCATCGCGCCAAACGCGCCCTGTTTGTCCTGCAGCCGCTCGATCAACGCGATCGCGTCGTCGGGCGTGCCGCACACGCCAAAACGGTTCTCGACAAACCATTCGAGCGGGTCCTTCCCCGCCGGCACGATAAAGCGCGGCTGATTGTTGTTGAGGTAGCCGAGATACCGCTCAAAGCCCCACCGCGCGTTCTCGTAGGCCT
>DATMLO010000070.1:0-2921 GCA_035570495.1 Allostellaceae bacterium
TCGAGCGCCGCCTCCGCCCGTTCGACCGCCATACGGAAATCGCGCGGGTCGATCCGCACGACGACGTCGGTCGCCTTGACCGGCATGCCGTCATCGAACAGCACTTCGACCGCGTAGCCGCTGACGCGCGAGCTGATCTGAGTGATCTCGCCTTGCACATAGGCATCGTTGGTCGTCTGCACATCGCGCGAGGAGTCGTACCAGCGCCAGACGAAGAAGCCGGCGGGAACCAGCACGACGATGAAAGCAGCCACGGTTGCGATGCGTTTCAATCCGGCGATCATTGCCCCATCCCCGTCGCGCCGGTCGGATCCGCTAATGCCGGTGCTGTGGCGGTTCTGTCCTTTGCGTTCGGGTGTAACGGCGGCAGCATCAGTACCAGCAGCGCCGAGACCGCCAACACCGCGGCGATGATGACGAAGACATCGGCGAAGGCCAGCACAAAGGCCTGATTGGAAAGCGTCGCCGACAAAGATGCCCAAGCCTGCTTTGCCGCCAGCGCCGCATTGCCGTTCGCGGCCATGAAGCCCGCTGTCAAGCCGTCGAGGCGCTGGGCGATGGCCGAATTGGCGTTGTTGACGCTGTCGACTAGCACGGCAGAGTGGAAGTCCTCGCGCCGGGTAATCAGCGCGCTGACGGCACCGATCCCGGCGGTTTGGCCGACAATGCGGCTCAAATTGAAAAGCGCCGCGGCGGTCGGGCCCTGCTCCGGCTTCACATTCCGGGTCGCGTAGAAGACGGTCGGCACCAGGAAGAGGCCTTCGCCGAGCCCGACCAGGGACAAGGCCAGTCGAAAATCGTTCGCTTGCCATTGCGGCGTCAGCCAGGTCGCGACATAGGCTCCGGCGGCGAACAGCGCGAGCCCGAGAGACAATGGCTGGCGCGCATCGCCGTACTGTGCCCACAGCCAAGCGATGGGGAAGCTGACGCACTGGGCCCAGAACGTCCAGATGTTGGCGTCGGCGATCTGCGGCAGCCGGTAGGCCTGCAGGCGCATCAGCGTCTGCGGCACGACGAAGGCGGTCATGACGAGGCCGAACCGGTAGAAGGTCGCAAGTGCGATCGCCCAGCCGAATGTCGGCGTCGCCATCAGCCCGAGATCGAGCAGCGGTCGTCGTCGCAGGAGCAGGAGGGCGAGCGCCAGCGGGATGGCGACGGCGGCGGTGAGCCCGGCGTGCCGGATGGCCGCGTTGTCGAGCCAGAAGAAGCGGTCGCCCTGCTTCACGAACAGGATGAAGGCAGCGAGCCCGACTGCGAGCGGCATATAGCCGAGCCAGTCGATCTGCGACAGACGCATCGCGTGCGGCGTCGGACGCAGGAACCGCCAGGCCAGCAGCAGAAACGTCAGGCCCCAGGTGATGTCGAAATAATAGAGACCTTGCCAGCCCCAGCGTTCAGTCACAAAGGCGCCGGCGGAGGCATTGAGCCCGGTCGGCGCTGTCGATGCGAAGGCGAAGAGGGCGAGCCCGATGTTGCGCGCAAAGCCGGACGGTAGGATCGCCACGACCGCGACGAACATCAGGACCGACATCGTGCCGCTGCAATAGCTTTGCATGGCGCGCAGCACGATCAGCCCATCTTCTCCGGAAACGAGGAGGCTCAGGCAGGCGCAGACCACGTAGATGGAGGCGCTGTATATAGCCACGCGGCGCAGCGACAGAGCCCGTACCAGGAGCGCAGCGATCGGTATGCTGACGACTTCCGCCATCGTCGCCGCGCACGCGATCCACGAGGCCTCGTTCGCCGACACCGAGAAGCCGCCGGCGATGTCGGCGATGTCGAGATCGACGAGCGACGAGGATATCGTCGAACCGACCATCGCGACCGCGATCACGGCGATCGTCGTTATCGCGACCGAGAGCGGCGGATGGGTGGCGGCAGGGTGGGCGCTCGCGGCGGGTGTCCGGTCGTTCATAGGCGGGTAGAGAGATCGAGAACGGAGAGCAGGAGCAGGCCGCCGACGATCGCCAGGTGCTCGAGGCTCGTCGTCAGCTCATGCCGCCGGTCCGCGCCGCGGCGGAGCCAGAAGCGGTGTCCGACCACCGTGGCCGTGACTGTGAATCCCGCCAAGAGCAGTGCGCCGAGCCAGGCGAGGAACCCGGTTGCCACGAGGCTGCCGCCGATGAGTTGCGTACAGACGGTTGCGCCCGCGAAAGCCACTGGCCACGGCAATCCGTCTTCGCGAACTTCAGCGATGCTCGACCGCCAGTGCCACAGCTTGTCGACTCCGCTATAGAGAAACACGGCAGCGAGACAAAGCCGGGCAATCAGGAACCCATATCCGATCATTTTTCGCTTTCTTGTGCCGCTATCAAATGTCTGACCGCGGGCGCACCTTTCGCGTGGAAGCTATGCACCGCGTCCTGCAGCACCCGATCGGCATTGGTCACGCGTTGATGCTGTCGCATGTGCTCGAGCCAGGAATCGATGTAGAATGTCTCGACGAAGGCCCCCTCCTGCGCGGCGTCCTCATAGATGCCCCAATCATAGGCGCCGTCGCGCCGGCGCTCGCTCGCGAGCTCCGCCATCGCCGCGAGAAATGCCGCGCGATCAACCGCGGCGACGACGTATTCGATGGTCACCAGCACCGGACCTCGGTCGGGCTCGATGTCGTGTGAGAGCAACGGAGCGGGCCAATGCATTGACGGCGCGAGATCGAGACCGGCGGCGGTCTGTAGCTTCCAGCGCCGCAGTAGTGGGACCGAGGCGACCAGCGCGATCGCCGCGATGATGTGAACGGCCGGCAGCCCAATCATCTGCGCCGCCTGTCCCCAGACGATGCTGCCGACGGCCAAGCCCGCGAATTGCACGGTTGCGAACATCGCCATCCCCCGCCCGCGGACCCAGCCCGGCAGTGCAAATTGGGCCGATACGTTCAAGGTGGCGATCGCGCCAACCCAGGAAATTCCGGCAAGCACGCA
>DATMLO010000071.1:0-44383 GCA_035570495.1 Allostellaceae bacterium
TCTGGGGCACGCTGCTCGGCGCGCTGATCCTCGGCGTCGTCGACAAGTTTGTCGAACCTTTCGCCGGCGCGGTGCTGGCGAAGATCCTGGTGCTCGTGTTCCTGATCCTCTTCATCCAGCGCCGGCCGCGCGGGCTCTTTCCGCTCAAGGGCCGGATGGCCGAGGCGTGATGCTGCGCGACAAGCTCACGATCGTCACTCTGGGGTGCATTCTCGGCGGCGCGCTGCTGCTCGCCGCGCTCAATCTGCTGACCCCGGGCGCAAGCGCGGCGCATGTCCCGGATTTCGTGATCTCGCTGGTCGGCAAGTATCTGTGCTACGCGATCCTCGCGTTGGCGATCGACCTGGTATGGGGTTACGCCGGCATCTTGACGCTAGGCCACGGCGCGTTCTTCGCGCTCGGCGGGTACTGCATGGGCATGTACATGATGCGCGAGATCGGCGCGCGCGGCGTCTATGCCAACCCGATCCTGCCCGACTTCATGGTGTTTATTGGCTGGAAAGAGCTGCCTTGGTACTGGCAGGGCTTCAACCATTTCTGGTTCGCGTTGCCGATGATGATGCTGGTGCCGGGGGTTTTGGCACTGGCCTTCGGCTGGTTCGCATTTCGCTCGCGGGTCTCGGGCGTCTACCTATCGATCATCACCCAGGCGCTGACCTACGCGTTGATGCTCGCCTTCTTCCGCAACGACATGGGGTTCGGCGGCAATAACGGGATGACCGATTTCAAGGACATCGCCGGCATCCCGCTCAACAGCGAGACGAGTTCGGCAGGGCTGATGGTCATCAGCGCGCTGGTGCTGGCGGCGGCGTTCCTTATCGCCCGCGGGATGACCCGCTCGCGTTTTGGCAAGGTGCTGATCGCCGTGCGCGATGCGGAGTCGCGCACGCGGTTCCTCGGCTATCGCCCGGAATCCTACAAGCTCGTGGTCTGGGTCGTGTCGGCGGTGATCGCGGGGATCGGCGGCGCGCTTTACGTGCCGCAAGTCGGTATCATCAATCCGTCGGAATTTGCGCCCGGTAATTCGATCGAGGCGGTGATCTGGGTCGCGGTTGGCGGGCGCGGCACCCTGACAGGCGCGATCCTCGGCGCGGTGCTGGTCAATCTCGGCAAAACTTGGCTGACCAGCGCGTTGCCGGAGGTGTGGCTGTTCGCGATCGGCGGCCTCTTCATCCTCGTCACCTTGTTTCTGCCGCGCGGGATTATCGGCCTGTTCGCGGCCCGCTCGGCGACGGCGCCAGCGGAAGCTCAACCAGGCGCTGCGGCGGCTAAATCGGCGGCACGGGAGATCGCCGGATGAGCGATGCGCCCGAAACGAGCAGCGAGCTGAGTGGCAACTCGCTGCTCTATCTCGATGGCGTCACCGTGTCGTTCGACGGTTTCAAGGCGTTGAACGCGCTGTCGCTGATCCTTGAACCGGGCGAGATGCGCGCGGTGATCGGTCCCAACGGCGCCGGCAAGACGACGATGATGGACGTCATCACCGGCCGCACGCGACCCGATACCGGGCGCGTCGTATTCGGCGACGATATCGATTTGACGCGGCTCGACGAGCCGGCCATCGCCCGACTTGGCATTGGCCGCAAATTCCAGCGCCCGACGGTGTTCGAGCCCTTGTCGGTACACGACAATCTGCTGCTGTCGCTGGCCGGCGATCGCAGCCCGCGCTTTGCTCTGTGGGCGAAGGAGACGCCAACCGAGCGCGATCGTCTCGAAGAGTTGCTGGCGACGATCCGCCTCGTCGATGACCGCGACCGTCCGGCCGCCGATCTCTCGCACGGGCAGAAGCAATGGCTGGAGATCGGCATGCTGCTGGCGCAGGAACCGCGCCTCTTGCTGGTCGACGAGCCGGTCGCCGGGATGAGCGATGCGGAAACCGAGGAAACGGCCGAGCTGCTGCGCGAGATCAACCGCACGCGCAGCGTTGTCGTCGTCGAGCACGATATGGCCTTCGTCCGTGCGCTCGGGGTCAAGGTCACCGTGCTGCATGAGGGCTCGGTGCTTGCGGAGGGCTCGATCGACGCGATCCAGAGCGACCCGCGTGTCGTCGAAGTCTATCTCGGACGCTAGGCGATGCTCGAGGTCGAAGGGGTCGATCTTTTCTACGGCGCAAGCCAGGCGCTGCGCCGCGTCTCGCTGACCGCAAAAAAGGGCGAAGCGACTTGTATCCTCGGCCGCAACGGCGTCGGCAAGACCAGCCTGTTGCGTGCGATCTTCGGGCTGCAGCCGATCCGCGGCGGGCTGATTCGCTGGGAAGGGAAGGACATCACCGGCCTCGCGGCCTATGACCGGGCGCGCGCCGGCCTCGCGCTAGTACCGCAGGGGCGCGAGATTTTTCCGCGCCTGACGGTACGGGAAAACCTCGAGACCGGCTTTGCCATCCTGCCGCGCGGCGAGCGTCGCATCCCGGACGAGATTTACGCGCTGTTCCCGGTGCTCAAAGACATGCTGGGCCGGCAAGGCGGTGATCTGTCGGGCGGGCAGCAGCAACAATTGGCGATCGCCCGGGCGCTGATCATGAAGCCGCGCCTCTTGATCCTCGACGAGCCGACCGAGGGCATTCAGCCGTCGATTATCAAGGATATCGGCCGGGTCATCGAAAGCCTCGTCGCGCGGGGCGACATGGCGATCCTCCTGGTCGAGCAGTATTTCGAGTTCGCGCGCGACCTTGCTTCCGCCTATGTCGTCATCGAGCGCGGCGAGGTCGTGCTCGCCGGCCGCGGAAGCGAGATGAACGAGACCGAGGTGCGGACTTACCTGACGGTCTAGGCGCTACTCGCTCTCGACCGGTGGGGTGAAGATATAGCCGCCGCCGCGGACGGTCTTGATCAGTCCCGGGTTCTTTGGGTCGTCCTCGAGCTTGCGGCGCAGCCGTCCGACCTGGACGTCGATCGTTCGGTCGAATGGCCCCGCCTCGCGGTGGCGCGACAGGTCGAGCAGGCGGTCGCGCGACAGCACCTGATTGGGCTGATTGACAAAAGCCGCGAGCAATTCGAACTCGCCGGTCGTGAGCCGCACGTCCTCGCCCGAAGGCGAGTGCAGCTCCCGGCTCGCCAGATCAAGGATCCAGCCGGCGAACTTGATCCGTGCGCGCCCCGCCACCGGCTTGTCGCCGCCGCGCGTCGAACCACGGCGCAGAACGCTGCGCACCCGCGCCAACAGCTCGCGCAGATGGAAAGGCTTTGACAGATAGTCGTCGGCGCCCATTTCGAGGCCGATGATCCGGTCGACCGTCTCGCCACGTCCGGTCAGCATGATGATCCCGATATCGGAGGTGCCACGGAGCTCGCGCGCCAGCTGCAGTCCGTCCTCGCCGCGCAGCACCAGGTCGAGGATCACCAACTCGACCGGCTCGCGCGTGATCGCCTCGCGCATCCCAGCGCCATCATTCGCCGTCGATACACGAAACCCTTCACCCGACAGGTATTCACGGACGAGATCACAAATCTCCTGCTGATCGTCAACCACCAGGATGTGACCGCTTTCACTCATATGACGCTACCGGACAGAGCACTCTGAGGGAAGAACATGACGGTTATTGCGCACTCTAGTCGCAGACATGTTCGGTTACAATTACTTACAAAAAGAAGCGTGCTTGTCATCATCGAGTTGCCGGCAGTCGCTACATTTCGCTTGCTCCGGATCGGGGATGACCGATCGCAAAAACAGGAGAAGCCGAGTGGCCGACCTCCGAGAACGGATTGAAGCCGAAATACCGCGCCTGCGTCGATACGCTCGCGCTCTTACTCGCGACATTGTGGCGGCTGACGACCTCGTCCAAGACTGCCTATTGCGCGGCCTCGCCAAGTTGCACCTGTGGAAGGAAGGAACCGACCTTCGCGCTTGGCTCTTTACCATCCTGCACAACCAATATGTCAATCAGGTTCGGCGCGCCGTGCGCGAAGGCGCCGCGGTGTCGATCACCGAGACCGAGCCGTCGCTGACCAAATCGGCGGATCAGGGCAAACGCCTCGAGCTGCGCGACCTCGACCGGGCACTCGCGCGACTGCCTGAAGAGCAGCGCACTGTGATCCTGCTCGTCGGGCTCGAAGGCATGCGCTACGAGGCGGTCGCCGAGGTCATCGGCGTTCCGGTCGGCACCGTCCGCTCGCGTCTGTCGCGCGGCCGCGAGGCGTTGCGCCGGCTGATGGGCATCGTTCCCGATCGCCAGGCCGAGGTGGCGATGGCCCGCCCGGCGCCGCGCCGGTTGCCGATGACAGGGTCGGCACGCCCGACTTTTCGTCCGCAGGCCATCGAGCAGTACCAGCGCGCTAAAGTCGCTTAGCGTCATAAACGACTAGCATCACAAGACCGGGGGCGGCCGTGAGGCCGACCCCACAGGCAACGAGCGGGAACGGGCCTCACCCGTTCCCGCTTTTTGCTGCTAAAGTTGCGCATGGCTTCGATCATGACGCGTTATCCGCGCATCTGGCTCGATCGCGGCGACATCACCCGGCTTGCCGTCGATGCGATCGTCAACGCCGCCAATAGCAGTCTGCTGGGCGGTGGCGGGGTCGACGGCGCGATCCATCATGCCGCGGGCCCCGAGCTGCTTGCCGAATGCCGCACGCTTGGCGGCTGCGAACCCGGCGCGGCGAAGCTGACCGGCGGGTATCGTCTGCCGGCCCGGCATGTCATTCACACGGTCGGCCCGATATGGCAGGGCGGCGATGCCGGCGAGCGCGAGACGCTCGCCTCGTGCTATCGCGCCTGTCTTGCACTCGCGCGCGAACACCGGCTGGCGACCATCGCGTTTCCGGCCATCTCGACCGGAGTCTACGGATTTCCGCGCGAACCGGCGGCGACGATCGCGGTTGCGACTGTGGCAGCGCAGCTTGGCGGCGAAGCGCACCCCGAGACGGTGATTTTTGTCTGTTTCGACGCGGCGACGCTCGCCGCTTACGAGACTGCGCTGGCGGAGGTTTAATCAGAGTTGCGGGTTCACGCCGCGCCGCCGGAATGACAGCCGGGTGTTAATCCAGTTTCTTGGCGTCGAGCAGCTCGTTCATCCGACGGCTGGCGTCTGCTTCATTGCGGCGCTGCTCCTTGCTGCGGCCGTGCAGGGCACGGTTTTCCGCAGCGCGCTGTTTCGCGTCTTCGCGCTTTTTGTCCTTGCGGAACCGGTTGAGATTGACGATCGATGCCACACTGCCCTTCCCTTCGCTCGAATATGAGAGCCTAGCATCGTCGGCGTTGTGCGTCAGCTCGCCCTCGGCCATTCGCCGTTGCGCGCGCTGTCGAGGACGAACAGCCTGATGGCGCTCGACAGGTTGCCGCTGCGCCCGGCGTCGATCGCCGCCACCAGCGCATTGACGGACACCTGCCGGGCCGCGGCGATGTCGCACAACCCGCGCCAGAACGCCGCCTCGAGCGAGATGCTGGTCGCGTGGCCGGCGACACGGACTGAGCGCTTGACGATACCGCTCCCCTCCATCGGGCAACGATCCGCCGCCGTCCGGCGATTTTCAAGATGGTCGTCAACGTTAATAGAGAAGATGGCTTGAATACCGGCCGACGATCGGGCAAGGATCGGCCGCGAATAGGGGAGATTTGCCGGCGCATGTGTCTTCCGGTAACAATCGCAATGATTGTTGCCGCAGGCCGACAATAATGTCATTGATCGGCAAGATGATTTTCCTAGCTCCCTCCTGATTTGGCTAGGACCGGCGGGTCGATGGCAACTATAGGTTTGCGGTGGCGATGATTGGAAAAATGTTCGGCCTGCTGTCGGCCGACATGGCGATCGACCTCGGCACGGCGAACACGCTGGTCTACGTCAGGGGCCGCGGTATCGTCTTGAACGAGCCCTCGGTTGTCGCGATCGCCATGGTCAAGGGCCGCAAACAAGTCCTCGCGGTTGGCGAAGAGGCGAAGCTGATGCTGGGCCGCACACCCGGCAACATCCAGGCGATCCGGCCGCTACGCGATGGGGTCATCGCCGACTTTGAGGTCGCGGAAGAAATGATCAAACATTTCATCCGCAAGGTTCACAACCGTCGCAGCTTCGCCAGTCCGCAAATCATTATTTGCGTACCTTCAGGTTCGACTGCGGTCGAACGGCGCGCCATTCAGGAATCGGCGGAAAGCGCCGGCGCGCGCCGGGTGTTCTTGATCGAGGAGCCGATGGCGGCGGCGATCGGCGCCGGGCTGCCGGTCACCGAGCCGACCGGATCGATGGTCGTCGATATCGGCGGCGGCACCACCGAGGTCGCGGTCTTGTCGCTCGGCGGCATCGTCTATTCGCGCTCGGTCAGGATCGGCGGCGACAAAATGGATGAGGCGATCATCGCCTATATCCGCCGCAACCATAACCTTCTCGTTGGCGAATCGAGCGCCGAGCGCATCAAGAAGGATATCGGCTCGGCGTGCATGCCCGAAGATGGCGACGGCCGGATCATGGAGATCAAGGGGCGCGACCTGATGAACGGTGTGCCCAAGGAAATCGTGATCAGCGAGCGGCAGATTTCGGAAAGCTTGGCTGAGCCGGTCGGCTCGATCGTCGAGGCGGTCAAAGTAGCGCTGGAGCATACCGCGCCGGAGCTCGCCGCCGACATCGTCGACAAGGGCATCGTCTTGACCGGCGGCGGCGCGCTGCTCGGGAATCTCGATTTCGTGCTGCGGCATGCAACGGGTCTGCCGGTGTCGATTGCCGATGATCCGCTGACCTGTGTGGCGCTCGGCACGGGCCGTGCACTTGAAGAAATGAAGACGTTAAAAAACCTGTTGATCAACATGTGGTGACGGTCTTTTATCCGAGGACATCCGCAAGCGTGACAAACGGGGGAGCCATGCGCGCGTATGCGGCCGTGCTGCTTAAACCGACGCACGCCGACGCAACCCATCCCGGCGGCGGTTTTAAGAGGACGCGATGATCCGCCTGTCGCCACAAGTGCGCGCGGCGCTTCAGCGGACGACGCTTCCGGTGCTGGTGTTGCTGTCGGGTGCCGTCATCATTCTCGGCAAGGCGGACCAGCTGCTGTTCGACTCGCTGCGGACGAGCGTGACCGATACCGTCGCGCCGGTGCTCGATGCGATCGCCCAGCCGATCAATGCCGTCGGCAATGTCGTCGATCGCGCCAAGATGGTGGTGACCACCTTCCAGGAGAACACACGGCTCGAGGCCGAAAATGAAAAGCTGCTGCACTGGCAGCAAGCGGCGCTCAACCTCGACGCCGAGAACCAGCAACTGCGCGGTCTCCTGAAGGCGGTGCCGAAAAGCGCGGCGTCTTATGTGACGGCGCGGGTCATTGCCAACTCCGGTGGCGCCTTTGTGCGCATGATCCTGATCAATGCCGGCGCCGAGGACCGGGTCGGGCGCGGTCAGGCGGCGATCACCGGCGAAGGCCTGGTCGGGCGGCTCACCGAGGTCGGCGACCGCGCGTCGCGGGTGCTGTTGATCACCGACCTTAATTCACGCATTCCGGTGACGGTCGAGGGTACTCATGTTCCGGCGGTGCTGGCCGGCGACAATTCGGAGCGGCCGCGCCTCCTGTACGTGCCGGCCGGTAACACGGTGAAGGTTGGTGACCGGATCGTCACGTCGGGCGAGGGCGGCGTATTCCCGCCGGGTCTGCCGATCGGCGTGGTGTCGGCCGTCGATGGCGGCGGCGCACGGGTCGAGCCGTACGTCGAATTGTCGCAACTCGGCTATGTGATGGTTGTCGATTACGGGCTGACCAACGCTCTGCCGCAGCCGTTGCCGATGCTGGCGCGGCCGAATCGACGAGCAAAAGCCGACGGTGTCGACGGGGCTTCTCGCTAGGGTCAATGGCGCTCAGAGTCTTCAGCATACCGGCGCTACCGCGCGTCAATAATGGCGCGGCGCGTCTGCTGCCGGTGGCGACGATGCTGCTCGCCGCGGTGATTTCGGTGCTGCCGCTGCAGATCCCGGGTTATGCTGCGCTGACCCCGGTCTTTACACTGATGGCGGCGTACCATTGGACGATCTATCGCCCCGATCTGCTGCCGCCAGTCGCGCTGTTCGGCGTCGGTCTGACCGAAGACCTGCTCGCCGGATCGCCGATCGGGGTCAACGCGCTGCTGCTGTTATTGACGCGGGTCGCGGTGCTCGGCTACCGGCGCTATTTCATCAACCGCCATTTCGCCTTCGTGTGGACCGGGTTTGCGTTACTGACCTCGGTGGCGATGTTCGGCCTGTGGGCCCTTCATTGCATTCTCGATTTGAGCCTCTTGGATTTCCGCAACGCCGTGATCCGCGCCGCGTTGACGGTGGTGATGTTCCCGCTAGCCTCTTTTATGTTGGGGCGGGCCCAGCGCGCCGTCATGGGCACCGGCTGACCGGCCGGGCTTAGCCGGGAGCGGCGATGCCACGGGACACGCAGCAGCAAAAATCGCTGACTCGCCGTGCCGCCATCCTCGGCGGTGGGCAGGTGTTGCTGACGGCTGCACTGGCCGGGCGGCTCTATCAGCTGCAGGTCCTCGAAAAGGACCGTTATCGCGTGATGGCCGATGAGAACCGCATCAACCTGCGGCTCCTTGTTCCGCCGCGCGGCCGGATCCTTGACCGCTTCGGTGTTGAGCTTGCTGACAACCGGCAGAATTACCGTGTCGTCGTGGTGCCGGAGGAGACCGCCGACATCGAGGCGACGATCAACGCGATCGGCAAGTTGATCGACATTGGCGAAGCCGATCGTCACAAGGCCCTGCTCGCCGCGAAGCGGCAGCACACCTTCATCCCCGTTGTGGTGCGCTCGAACCTCGATTGGGACGAGATGGCGCGGATCGAGGTCGCGGTCCCCGAATTGCCCGGCGTCTCGATCGAGCAGGGCCTGCTGCGCTTTTATCCGACCGGCGCGACGGCCGCGCATGTCATCGGCTATGTCGCGGCGGTCTCGGAAAAGGAGCTCAACGGCGATCCGCTGCTCGAGCTGCCCGATTTTCGGATCGGCAAGGCCGGGATCGAGAGATCGCAAGATTTAAAGCTGCGCGGCACCGCCGGAACCAGCCAGGTCGAGGTCAATGCTTATGGCCGCGTGGTGCGCGAGATCGCGCGCAACGACGGTCAGCCGGGCCAGGATGTCGTCATCGGACTCGACGCGGCGATGCAAGACTTCGCGATGAAGCGCTGCGCCAGCGAGCAAAGCGTTTCCTGCGTCCTCCTCGATGCGGTCACCGGCGACGTGTTGGCGCTGGTGTCGAGCCCGAGTTACGACCCGATGCTGTTCTCCAATGGCCTTACCTCGGCAGAGTGGCAGCAGCTTTCGACCGATCCGCGCAATCCGCTGTCCAACAAGGTCGTCGGCGGGCTCTACCCGCCGGGTTCGACCTTCAAGCCGGTGGTGGCGCTGGCGGCGCTCGAAAGCGGCGCGATCACGCCCGACACGCAAATCACCTGCCCCGGCTATCTGGAGCTCGGCGATGCAACGTTCCATTGCTGGCGGCATGGCGGGCACGGCACGCTACGCCTGCGCGACGCGATCAAGATGTCGTGCGACGTTTTTTTCTACGAAACGGCGCATCGCACCGGCATCGATCATATCGCGGCGATGGCGCATCGCTTTGGGTTTGGCGACCCGCTCGGCGTCGACATCAGCGGCGAGCGTGCTGGCTTGATTCCCGACCGCGACTGGAAGCTGGCGACAACCGGCGTCGCTTGGCAGCAGGGCGAGACGCTCAACACTGGCATCGGCCAAGGGTCGGTACTGGCGACGCCGCTTCAGATCGCAACGATGGCGGCGCGGCTGGTGACCTCACGGCAAGTGGTGCCGCATCTGCTGCGCACGGCGCAACTGCCGCCGGGCGGCGATCGCAAACCGCCCGATTTTGGGACGATGGGTATCAGCGCGCACGCGCTCTCGATGGTGCTGGAGGGCATGACCGCGGTTGTCAACGAGCAGGGCGGTACTGCCTATTCGTCGCGGATCACCGACCCGGCTTTTGCGATGGGCGGCAAGTCGGGCACATCGCAGGTGCGCCACATCACCCAGTATGAACGCGACCATGGGTTGACCAAGGAATCGGACGTTCCGTGGAAGGATCGCGACCACGCGATCTTTGTCGCTTTCGCGCCGGTTGGCGCGCCGCGCTATGTCTGCGCGGTCGTTGTCGAGCATGGCGGCACCGAGGCTGGAGGCGGCTCCGAAGTGGCGGCGCCGATCGTGCGGGACGTGCTGCTGGAGGTACAAAAGCGCGACCCGGCTCGTCACGTGCCGCAACCCGATTCGATCGCCCAGGCCGCGCCGCCGGTCGCGCCGCCACTGCCGGTAAACGGCGGCCGCACGCCTCCCGGTTAGCTCATGGTCAGCTTCTCCCCCGATATCGGCCACCGCGAACTCAGCTTCTCAGACCGGCTGCGTGGGATCAGCTGGGGTCTCATCCTGCTGGTCTGTATCCTGTCGGGGATTGGCTTCGCGATGCTCTATTCGGCGGCCAACGGCAATTGGCAGCCTTGGGCCTCGAAGCAGGTGGCGCGCTTTGCGTTTGCCTTCATCCCGATGATCGCGGCAGCGCTGATCGACATTCGCTACTGGTTTCGGATCGCTTATTGGATTTACGGGCTGGCGCTGGCGCTGGTCGTCGCCGTCGACCTGCGCGGCTTCGCCGGCATGGGCGCGCAACGCTGGATCGATCTCGGCTTTTTTCAGCTCCAGCCGTCGGAGGTGATGAAGATCGCGCTGGTCATCGGGCTCGCCCGCTACTTCCATGCGCTGCCCGCGGAAAATACCGGGCGGATCACCCATCTCCTGGCGCCGGCCGCGATGGTCATGGTGCCGGTGGCGCTGGTGCTGAAGCAGCCCGATCTGGGGACCGCGATGATGCTGCTGGCCGCCGGGGCGATCGTGTTTTACCTCGCCGGGGTGCGGCTATGGGTGTTCGGCGCGGCAGCGGTCGCAGCGGCCGGTGCCGCGCCACTCGCGTGGTCGATGTTGCGCGATTATCAGAAACAGCGGCTGCTGACGTTTATGTCGCCCGATTCTGATCCGCTCGGCGCCGGCTATCACATCCTGCAGTCAAAGATCGCGCTCGGCTCCGGGGGCTTGTTCGGCAAGGGCTTTATGCTCGGCACGCAGACGCATCTCGCCTTCCTGCCCGAGCGCCAAACCGATTTCATCTTCACGATGATCGCCGAGGAGTTCGGTTTGATCGGCGGGCTGGTGCTGCTCGCGCTCTACGCTTTGGTGATCATCTACGGCTTTACGATCGCCTTACGCAGCCGCAATCAGTTCGGGCGCGTCCTCGGGCTGGGCCTCGTGACCAATTTTTTCCTTTACGTGTTCATTAATACAGCGATGGTGATCGGTCTCATTCCGGTTGTTGGCGTGCCGTTGCCGCTGATCTCTTATGGCGGCAGCGCGATGGTCACGGTGATGCTGGGATTTGGTCTGCTGATGAACGTCAGCATTCATCGTGATGTGCGCATCAACCGGCTCGGCGAGAGCCAGGTCCTGTAAACGCGTCGAGGAGCAGTCGTGGCCGAAAAAGATGCCGAGGGCGACGCGCCGGAGAATACGCGGCGGCTGCACGTCACCGTGCTGCTGGTGGCCTCGCGTCGAGCGCTCGATATGGCGCTCAACGAGCTTGGCTTTCTTGAGGACGACGACCGCATCATCGAGCATGATGGGCGGCTTGCCTTCTTGACCTGCACGCATGAAACCGACTGCGATGATCTGTTCGCGCTGATCAGCGAATTATCGGCGCGTGGCGAGAGCTGGGAGCTGCAATCGCGCATCGACACCGAAGGCGGCCGGGTGATTTACCAGTCGCTCGCGCGGCATCGCTCGGTCGAGGCGATCGATGCGCCGGTCGAGGAAGAAGCGGAACCCGAAACCGGCGAGGCGCCGGCGCACAATGTCGAGACCAACGAAGGTGTCGCCGCTTTGAAGCGCGTGCTGCGCAGGATCGAGCCGGCCGACGCTTTCGCGACGATCCGTCCCGATCGCGACGGCAAGGCGACCGCGCGCATCTTGCGTCGCGGCAGTCGCCGCCTGCTCGCGGCGGCGATTGCTTCGGATGAAGCGACGCTGCGCGGCGTGATCCGCGAGATACTGCCGAATGTGATGCTCGACGTCGCGATGAAACCGCCCGGCTGAGGCTGACGAAGGCCCGGCCGCTCGGCGGGTGCCGCGGCTGCATCGCTCTTGCCGTCGCCGCGCGGCTATAGCAAAACTGACGCCCCGCGCCGCGCGCGTGGAAAAGGGGCATGAACGGGGAGGCTCATCATGTTGTCGCGCCGTACGTTGATCGTTCAGCTGCCGGCTTTCGGCCTAGCCGGCGCCTATGTCATGCGCGCTTCCGCCGCCGACAAGAGTGTCACGATCGGCATCAACCTGCCGTTCACCGGCGCCGACGCGCATGACGCTCAGCTCATCAAGGAAGGTGCGCTGCTGGCGATCGACGATGCCAACGCGAAAGGCGGCCCCGGTGGTTACAAGATCAATGTAATACTGCTCGACGACGGCTCGGCCACCGCCGGTCAGTATGATCCGGCGCAGGCCGCGACCAACGCCCGCAAGATGGTCGCCGACGAGAATGTGGTCGCCGCGATCGGTCCGCAGATGAGCGGCTCGGGCAAGGCGATGGCGCCGATCTTGAGCCAGGGCAATCTGGCGACGATCACGCCCAGCTCAACCAATCCCGATATCACCGATCCGAAATTCGCCAGCACCTATATGCCGGGCGGCAAGGCGATCTATTTCCGCACCGTCACGACGGATGCGTTCCAGGGTCCCAACATGGCCAATTATATGGCCGACACGCTGAAGATCAAATCGGTCTACATCCTCGACGACAGCGGCGCCTACGGCGTCGGGCTCGCCAACGCCTATGAGGCGCAAGCGAAAAAGCGCGGTGTCAATGTCATGGGGCACGACCAGCTCGACCCCAAGGAAGCCGACTACACGACGATCCTCACGAAGGTCAAATCGATGAACCCCGACGCGCTCTACTACGGTGGCGTGGCTCAGGCCGGGGTCAAGGTGGTCAAGCAGTCCTACGACATCATGCCAAAGATGATCCGTGCCGGCGGCGACGGCGTATACGGCGCCGAGATCCTCAAAGGTGGCGGGTTCCCGGCGGCCGAGGGGTTATACGCCACGATCGCCGCGCCCGACCTCTTGGCGAACCCGGATTCCGAAACCTTCATTAAATCGTTTGCGGCGAAATACGGCGAGCAGCCGGAAAACTATTCCATCACCGCCTATGACGCGGCGCTCGTCATCATCGACGCGATCGAGCGCGTCGCGAAATCAGGCAAGCCGGTCGACCACAACAACGTGCGCGACGCGATCCAGGATTCGCAGGCAAAGACGCTGCAAGGCGCCGTCAGCTTCGACAAGAACGGCGACATCACCAGCCGCGTCGTCAGCGTCTTCCAGATCACCCACGACCCGAAATCCCCGGACGACGACGTGCTGCACCAGTACAAATATGTCGGAGTGGCGCCCGCGACGTCGTAAGTGGCGTTATCGGCGTTATGCGATGCCGCTTTTCTGGCCCTCTCCTTGCTAGACGGGAGAAGGCCGTCGTGAGACGCGTGCCGGGGCGCGATTGATGAGCTGGGAAGCGGTCTACCTGCAGCAGGTGATCAATGGGCTGAGCCTGGGGGCGATGTATGCGCTCCTGGCGCTCGGCTTCACGCTCGTCTACGGCATTCTCGAGCTGATCAATTTCGCGCATTTCAACGTGTTTATGGTCAGCTCGTTTATCGGGATGATGGCGCTTGAGTTTTTGGGCCTCTCGGGGCAGAGCCACATTCTGACCGGCTTGGCGCTGGCGGGCGTCCTGTTCTTCGCCTTTGTCGCGACGATGCTCGCCGCCGGTCTTCTCGGCGTCGCGATCGAGCGCTTCGCGTTGCGACCGTTGCGCGGTATCCCCGGCACGGTGGGGATGATCACGACGATCGGTGTCTCCTACATCCTGTTTAACCTTGTCCTGCTGACCAAGGGAGCGGGTTCGTTCAATTTCCCCAACCCGATGCCGCGCATCTCATGGACGATTGGCGGCGCGGTGCTCGATTTGCGCGAGGTGCTGATCTGGGGC
Organism: Allostellaceae bacterium; assembly: GCA_035570495.1. GTDB lineage: Bacteria > Pseudomonadota > Alphaproteobacteria > ATCC43930 > CGMCC-115725 > DATARH01. The sequence continues at coordinate 13,999 of DATMLO010000071.1, forward strand.
GTGGCGTTGGTGCTGATGCTGGGCCTTCACCTGTTCGTCAATAAGACCCGCCTCGGCAAGGCGATGCGGGCGACGGCACAGGATTCGGAGGCGGCGCGCATGATGGGGGTCGATGTCGACCGGGTCATCCTGGTGGCGTTTTTCCTCGGCTCGGCGCTCGCCGGCGCCGCGGCGCTGATCTTCGGCCTCTACTACAACTATACGAGCTTCATCATCGGCTATACCGCCGGCTTGAGGGCGTTCACCGCGGCGGTGCTCGGCGGCATCGGCAGCGTGACCGGCGCCATGGTCGGCGGCATCATCATCGGACTGATCGAGGCGCTGGGCGGCCAGATGATCGCCGTGCGCTGGACCGATGTCATCATCTTCTCACTTCTTGTCCTGGTGCTGGTTTTCGCACCGACCGGCCTGATGGGCCGCGCCAACCCGACCAAGTCCTAAAGCTCATGGCGCAGCGCGACACCGTCACGCCCGGCTCGATCGGCGGTTCGGCCTACGCCTTTTTGAAGCGAGCCTCGCCGATGCAGTGGGTCGCGCCGCATCTGCGCCCGCATGCCGGCGCCGCACTGGCGTTTGTTTTCGCGATGGCTTTCCCGTTTCTGATCGACCGCAACGACGCAGATATCGACTCGGCCGCCAACGCGCTTGCCTTTGCCGCGCTGGCCTTGGGGCTCAACATTGTTGTCGGCTTTGCCGGCCTGCTCGATCTCGGCTATGCCGCGTTTTTCGCGATCGGCGCCTATACATACGGGTTCTTTGCTTCGGCCCAGTTCATGCCCGCGTGGAGCGGGTTCTGGGAGCCGTTCGAGTGGCTGCATCTGGTGGCGCGCGTCCATCAGGACAGCGGCGACCTCGTCCATTTCACCGTGTCGTTCTGGCTGATGCTGCCATTCTCGGCGGCGATGGCAGCGCTGTTCGGCGTGTTGTTCGGGGCCCCGACCTTGCGGCTCAAGGGCGACTATCTGGCGATCGTGACGCTCGGCTTTGGCGAGATCGTGCCGATTGTCGTGCGCAACTGGCCGAGCGTCACCAACGGCGCGATGGGCCTCAACGGTGTCGCCGCGCCGCAGCTCTTCGGCCACAGCTTCGGGATCAGCGCGACCCCCTATTATTTTGTCGGGGTGGGGCTGGTCGCGATCTTGATCTTCACCAGCGCTCGGCTCAAATCGTCGCGCATCGGGCGCGCCTGGATGGCGATCCGCGAGGATGAGATCGCCGCAGCGGCGATGGGGGTCGATCGGGTCAAATTCAAGCTGCTGGCCTTTGCCATCGGCGCCGCCTTTGCCGGCGCCACCGGCACCTATTTTGTCGCCAAGCTGCAGACCGCGACGCCGGAGATGTTCATGTTTCCGGTGTCGGTGATGATCCTGGTGATGATCGTCTTTGGCGGCATCGGCAGCGTCTGGGGCGTCGTGCTCGGCGCCATCATCCTGCAGGTTTTGCAGTCCTGGTTTCTCGAGGATCTGTCGCAGTGGCTGCACGCGCTGGGCCGGCTGATCCACGTCGAGTGGCTGCAGCATATCGAGCTCGTCTCTTCGATCGAGCTGATCTTTGGCCTCATCCTTGTCTTTATGATGCTCTATCGCCGCCAGGGTCTGATCCCCGCGACCCGGAAGGTGCAGGCGCTGAGCCTCGCCGAGCAGACGGCCCAGGTCGAGCTCGCCGCGGCCGCGCCGGCGCAACGGGTGCGGGTGCTCGGGGACATGACGTACACCGGCCCGGACCCGCTGCTAGAGATCAAGAACCTGACCGTGCGCTTCGGCGGGTTGGTCGCGCTGCGCGAGGTGTCGCTGTCCGTGCCGGCACATTCGGTGGTCGCGGTGATCGGCCCTAACGGCTCGGGTAAGTCGACCCTGTTCAATACCGTCACCGGTCTTGTCGCCGCCAACGCGGGCACGGTCCATTTTGCCGGCTATCCGATCGAGGGTCTGCCGCCGCATGTCGTTCTCGGCCGCGGCATGGCTCGCACCTTTCAGAACATCCGGCTGTTCCCCAATCTTACCGTGCTCGAAAACGTGATGATCGGGATGCACGCGCGGCTCCATACCGGGGCTGTCGGCGCGCTGATGCGGCTGCCGGGGACGCAGCGCGAGGAGGCCGTGGCGCGCGAGCATGCGCTCGAAATCCTCTCACTGTTCGGCAACCGGCTGATCCCGCGCCTCGACCATGTCGTATCGAGCCTCAGCTACGCCAATCGGCGGCGCGTCGAGATCGCTCGCGCGCTCGCTTCCAATCCCAAGCTGTTGCTGCTCGACGAGCCGACCGCCGGCATGAACCCGGCCGAGACCTTGGAGCTCGCGCAGCAGATCAAGAGCCTTCATGAATACGGGCTGGCGATCGTGCTGATCGAGCACAAGCTCGATGTCGTCGTCAGCCTCGCCGACAATGTCGTCGTGCTCGATCATGGCGAGAAGATCGCCGAGGGCACGCCCGACGTGGTGCGGCGCGATGAGGAGGTGATCCGCGCCTATCTCGGCCGCAGCGCTTCGTTAGGGGGCACGCCCCAAGGGACCGCAGCAATTGCCTGAGCTTTTGTCCTTTCAGAGCGTCAACACCTATTACGGCGACCTGCATGTCCTGAAGGACGTCGATTACCGCATCGACGCGGGCGAGATCGTCTGTCTGCTCGGCGGCAATGCCTCCGGAAAATCCACGACGATGAAGGCGATCATGGGCGTCGTGGTCCCGGCGCGCGGCGACGTCGTCTATGAGGGCCGGTCGCTCAAAGGGGTCAGCGTCGCGGAGCGGGTGCGGCGCGGCATCGCGCCGGTGCTCGAGGCACGCCGTCTCTTCCCGCGCATGACGGTCTACGAGAACCTCGAAATGGGCGCTTATACGCGGCCGAAGAGCAACGAATTCGAGGACGACCTGCAGCGCGTCTTCAGCCTTTTCCCGCGCGTCGAGGAGCGGCTGAAGCAGCTTGCCGGGACGTTGTCGGGTGGCGAGCAGCAGATGGTGGCGATCGGCCGGGCGCTGATGGCGCGGCCCAAGCTTCTGTGCATGGACGAGCCGTCGATGGGTCTGTCGCCGGTCTTTGTCGAGCAGGTCTTCGACATCATCCAGACCATCAACAAGCAGGGCACGACGATCTTCATGGTCGAGCAAAACGCCAACATGGCGCTGCAGATCGCCCATCGCGCCTATGTGTTGCAAACCGGCCAGGTGGTGCTCAGCGGCCCGGCTGGCGAGCTGCGCGAAAACCCGATGATCCGCGAGGCGTATCTCGGGGAAATGAAGGTCTCGTAGGAGCGCCTCACGCCTCGCGCCGGGCGATGTCGATCCACTCGCGCTCCTGCGCGCGGTAATGGCGCGGTGAGCGTCTCGAGCGGGCGAGGATTTCATCGAACAGCGCCTTCGCGCCATGGCGGTCGCCGTGGCGTTGGAGCAACTGAGCGTAGCGGCAGCGCACTTCCTCGCCAGGGGCGTGGGTGACGAGCTGGGCGTAGTCGTCCTCCGCCTCGTCGTCGCGGCCGAGGCCTTCGAGGGCCATCGCGTGCAACAGCTGCGCTTCGACCGGCTGGTAGCGCGGGTTGGTCTCGCCGAGCTGGGTCACGGTGTCGAGCGCCAGCTCATGCTGCCCAAGGCCGTAGGCCGCGCGCGCCATGCCCAGCAGCATGCCGGGATCGTCGGCGTGGATGCCGGTGAGGATGCCCTGATACAGCTCCATCGCCTCCCGGTGCTGGCCAGCCGCGAGCAAGGCTTCGGCGAGCAGGCGGCGGTTATCGACCGTGTCCGCGTCCTCGAGCGCTTGCCGGCGATGGCGTAGCTCGCGGCCCGGATCGAGCGTGCCGACCGCCGAGCTGCGCAGGTTGCGCGCGGTCCGCGTGCCGAACCAGCCGGGCAGGATTTCGACAACGACATAGGCGGCGACCCCGAGCCCAGGCAGGAACAGCAGCACATAAATCCACAGAAACGGCCGCCCGGTCTTTACGACATGGACGATGCAGATGATCTGCAGGAGCGGGATGAGGAGATAGAGCATCGGTAAATGAGTGTAGCGCGGCTACAGATAGATATTCCGTAGCCTTAACGCATTGCCGATAACCAGCAGCGAACTCGCGCTCATCGCCGCACTGGCGACCATCGGGTCAAGCAGGATTCCGGCAAACGGGTACAGCACCCCGGCCGCGACCGGCACCGCCAGCGCGTTGAACACGAAGGCGAAGAATAAATTCTGCCGGATGTTTTGCATCGTCGCCCGGCTGAGGCGTCGGGCGCGCATGATTCCCATCAGGTCGCCTTTTACGAGCGTGACCTGGGCACTCTCGATCGCGACATCGGCGCCGGTGCCCATGGCGATACCGATCTCGGCCTGCGCCAGCGCTGCCGCGTCGTTGATCCCGTCGCCGGCCATCGCGACGACGCGCCCCCGGCGCTGCAAATCCGCGACCGCCGCAGCTTTGCCGTCGGGCAGCATCTCGGCGACGATGTCGTCGATGCCGAGGCGGCGACCGATCGCCGCGGCCGTGCGCCGGCTGTCTCCGGTCAGCATCACGATGCGAAGGCCATCCGCGCGCAGGGCGGCGAGCGCAGCCGCAGAGCTGGGCTTTACCGGATCAGCGACGGCGATCAGGCCCTCGGCGCGATCGCCGATCGCCACCAGCATGACGCCCTCGCCGTCTTGCCGGCGGCGCTCGGCCTCGACGGCGAGCGATGACGCGTCGATCTCGAGTGCGGCAAACAGCGCCTCGTTACCAATCGCGATGCGGCGCGCGGCGACCGTCGCGACGACGCCCTTGCCCGGTTCCGCGCGAAACGCGGAGACCGGCAGTCTCGCGAGCCCGCGTTCGTCGGCCCCCGCGACGATTGCCGCGGCCAGCGGATGCTCGCTGCCGCGCTCGGCGGCGGCGGCAAGCTGCAGCAGATGGTCGTCGGCGACGCTGCCCATCGCGACGACCGCGACCAGGCGCGGCTTTCCTTCGGTCAGAGTGCCGGTCTTGTCGATGACGAGCGTATCGATCTTTTCGATGCGCTGGATCGCCTCGGCATTCTTCACCAGTACGCCGGCGCGGGCGCCGCGCCCGGTGCCGACCATGATCGACATCGGCGTCGCGAGGCCGAGCGCGCAGGGGCAGGCGATCAACATCACCGAGATCGCCGCGACCAGCGCATAGCCGAGCGCCGGCGGCGGCCCAAAGATCGCCCAGGCCAGAAACGCGAGTGCGGCGACCGCCAGCACCACCGGCACGAAACGGGCCGCGACGGCATCGGCGAGCTGCTGGATCGGCGCGCGTGAGCGCTGCGCCGCGGCGACCAGCGCGACAATGCGCGCCAGCAGCGTGTCGGTGCCGACCTGCTCCGCCCGCATCACAAAACTGCCGGCAATGTTGAGCGTCGCGCCGGTGACCCGGTCGCCGGTCGCCTTGTCAACCGGCAGCGGCTCGCCTGTCAGCATCGACTCGTCGATGGCGCTCTCGCCTGCGGTAACAATCCCGTCGACCGGCACCGTCTCGCCCGGCCGCACCCGCAATAGATTGCCAACCGCGATCTCGCCGAGCGCTACGTTCCATTCGCGGCCGTCGTCACCGACCAGTCGCGCCGTTTTCGGCGCAAGGTCGAGCAGAGCGCGGATGGCGCCGCCGGTCAGCGCGCGGGCGCGTAGTTCGAGCACTTGGCCGACCAGCACCAGGGTCACGATCACCGCGGCCGCCTCGAAATAGAGCGGCACGCCGCCGTCCATCGTGCGAAACGCGGCCGGAAAAATCTGCGGGAACAGCGCCGCCGCGAGGCTATCGAGATAGGCGATGCCAGTGCCAAGCGCGATCAACGTGAACATATTGAGCCGGCGGTTCCGCAAAGACTCCCAGCCACGCTGGAAGAACGGCCAGCCGCCCCACAACACGACCGGCGTCGCCAAGGCAAGCTGCACCCAGATGACGCCGGGAAACCTAATCCCGAGCATGCCGATGACGAGCAGCGGCACAGACAGCATCGCGCTCAGCCAGAGCCGGCGCGTCATGCCGCGCAGCTCGGGGTCCTCGGCGTCGTGCGCCGGTAGCACGGGTTCCAGCGCCATGCCGCAGAGCGGGCAGCTTCCCTGCGCCGCCCGCACGATCTCCGGGTGCATCGGGCAAGTCCACTGGCCGGCGCCGGTTACCTCGGGCGCGATCGGCCGCGGTGCGAGGAATTTCGCCGGCTCGCCGACAAAGCGTTCTTTGCAACGCGCGCCGCAGAAAAAATAAGTGCGGCCGTGATGCGCCGCGCGGTGCCGCGCGGTCGCGGGGTCGACGCTCATACCGCAGACAGGGTCTTTCTCGCCCCCAGCCGCGTCATCGGGTTGGTGGGGGCCGTGATGCTCGCCCTGGTGCTCGATGGCGGCGCTCATTCGCCTGCCCGATGCGTGTGCTGGTGGTCAGGGTCGTCGTGATCATGCGGGTGCGTGTGGCGCGTGCCGTCTGCGTGCTCGTGCTCATGCGCGTGGAACATGATCTCGAGCCGCATTCCATAGGCCTGGGCGATGCGGGAGAGGGTCTTGAGGCTTGGCACGTGGTCGCCGCGTTCGAGGCGCGAGATCATCGATTCGGTCATGTCGAGGCGAATTGCCGCCTGGCGCTGCGTCTCACCCGCGTCGACGCGCAGCGCGATGAGCTTTTGCGCGCATTGGCAGGCGATCATCGCGTTCTCGTCGCCCGTCGCGCACTGACAGCCGGGGCACGAATGCAAGGTCATGAAAGATCACTTCGCAATTTTGCGAAGCCTACGTAGCGAAGCGGCGACCAGAGTTCAAGATATACCGTGTCATTCCGGGTCCGCCCTTTGGGCCATCCCGGAATGACATCGCATTGACGTAGCGGGTTAAGCCACCAGCCGGCGTTCGATCGCAGCGGCCTTGATCGCTTTTTGCAGCTTCTCGAAGGCGCGCACCTCGATCTGCCGCACGCGTTCGCGCGAGATGCCGTATTGCTGCGACAAGTCCTCGAGCGTCGTCGGGCTGTCCTTGAGCCGCCGCTCGCCGAGGATGTGTCGCTCGCGCTCGTTAAGGTGGGTCAGCGCCTTTTCCAGGAGATCGCGGCGCAGACCCAGTTCTTGGCGCTCGCCGAGCATGGTTTCCTGACTGTCGGTCTCGTCGACGAGCCAGTCCTGCCACTCGCCCTCGCTATCGCTGCGCAGCGGCGCGTTGAGCGAATGGTCGGGGCTCGCGAGACGCCGGTTCATGCTGATGACGTCAGCCTCGGGCACATCGAGTTCGGTGGCGATCTTCTTGAGGTTCTCGGGTGACAGGTCGCCGTCTTCGACCGCCTGCAGCTGGCCTTTCAGCTTGCGCAGGTTGAAGAACAGCTTCTTCTGCGCCGCGGTAGTGCCCATCTTTACCAGCGACCACGAATGCAGGATGTATTCCTGGATCGCCGCGCGAATCCACCACATCGCGTAGGTCGCGAGGCGGAAGCCGCGATCCGGGTCAAAGCGCTTGACCGCCTGCATCATGCCGACATTGCCTTCCGAGATCAGCTCGGAGAGTGGCAGGCCATAGCCGCGATAACCCATCGCGATCTTGGCGACGAGACGCAGATGGCTGGTCACGAGACGATGCGCGGCCTCGCTGTCCTCGCGCTCCTTCCAGCGCTTGGCCAGCATGTATTCTTCTTCCGGCTCCAGCATCGGGAATTTGCGGATCTCCTGGAGATACCGCGTCAGACTGCCTTCGCCGGATAACGAAGGTACGGAAACACTTGGCATAGCCGATTTTTTCCCCTCTTGGCCGTACTCCAAAGAACGCGGTCTTTGGGCCGGCGTTCCGATACCCTACTAAAATGGTGGGTTTTCGTCCAGTTTAAAGTCCCTCTAAAGAACCTAACAGCGATTTCATGTCGTCGGGGAGATCGCTGTCGAAGACCAGATATTCGCCGCTCGCCGGATGGCTGAACCCGAGATGGCGCGCGTGCAAAGCCTGGCGTGGAAAATACGTGGCAGCGGCGGCGGCAGTTCCTTTGCGGGTGAGGACCCTCCCGTGCCGGCCACCGTAGACCGGATCGCCGATCAGCGGATGGCCGCGATCGGCGAGATGCACGCGGATCTGGTGGGTGCGGCCGGTCAATAGGCGGCATTCGATCAGCGCCGCGGCATCGCCGAAGGCGCGCTCCACCTTGTAGCGGGTGACCGCGGGCTTGCCGCGCGCCGCGCCGACCACGGCCATTTTTTTTCGATTGGTCATGCTGCGCCCGATATTGCCCGCGATCTCGCCTTCGATCGGAAGCGGCACACCCCAGACGATCGCTGCATAGGCGCGCGAAATGCGGCGCGCGGCGAAATCGGCCGACAGGGCGCGATGCGCGAGTTCGGTCTTGGCGGCGACGATGAGGCCGCTGGTGTCCTTGTCGAGCCGATGGACGATCCCCGGCCGGCGCACCCCGCCGATGCCGGCCAGCCCCTCGCCGCAATGCGCGATGAGCGCATTGACGAGGGTCCCGTCGGGATTGCCCGGCGCGGGGTGGACGACCAGCCCCGCGGGCTTGTCGATGACGATGAGATGTGCATCCTCGAAGCGGATATCTAACGGGATCGCCTGAGCTTGCGGTGTCGCAGCCTCAGGCTCGGGGAGAATTACGACGAAAGTTTGGCCTTGCCTGACCTTGCGCGATGGGTCGCGGATCACGTTTGCGTCATTGGGCGCGTCAGCGGTCGCGACCTGGCCGGAAAGGATCAGCTGCTTGAGGCGGGAGCGCGACAGCTCCGGTAGATGCCGCTGCAAGGCGCGATCGAGCCGTTCGCCGCTGGCGACGCCGTCGATGGTGATCACCGAGCCTGTCATTGCGTCGACAACCGCATGAATCTTCGCTTCCTCAAAATCCTTGTCGCGGTGATGGGCGCGCTGCTGGTTGCCGGCGTCGTCCTATTGGCGGTCGTGATCGCCGGACGGATGGCGCACCGCTCTTCGCCGCTGCCGGCAACCCCGATTACCGCGCCGCCGGTCGCACTGCCGCATGGCGCCAGCATCGAGCGGATGAGCGTGGGGCCTGACCGGATCGTCCTCGAAGTGATGCTCACCGACGGCTCGGCCGAACTCGTCGTGATCGATCTTGCGACCGGTCGTCCTGTCGGCATTTTTCCGCTCCGGGAAGCGCCATAGGCCGGCGTCCTGCCGGCGCAAAATTTGTTCCGGATTTTTACTTGCAATCCAGAAATTTGCGCGTATTTATCCGCCCGTTGACGCACTCGCACGTGCCTATGGCCCTTGGTGGTTATGCAACGACGTAACGCGTCCTTTTTGGCAGTCCGGTGGGAACGCCGGTCCCGAGAGGGAGGCCGATATGGTTGCAGTCCCTGTGTGGGCCATCGAGCCCTGCCCTGATGCCGTTCTGCGCGGTACCCGCTTGCGGGGTCGAGGCAGCCGGGTCACCGATCCGAGCAGTTTAAGCTAGCCAAAAATCAGCCGCGATACGGATTCGTCCGTAGCGTCGGCGGCTTCTATCCATTCGCTTCGCGCCGAAGCAACCGCTCCTCAGAGGGCGGGCGGCGCGACTCCGAGTGATTTGGTCTAGCTGCTGTTCGTAAGGTACCCCATGAAATGAACAAGAAGATCGCCCGTTTTCTTGCCGACAATGTGCCCGCGACGCCCTGCCTCGTCGTCGATCTCGACGTCATCGGCAAGGCGTATGACATGCTGCGTCGCTATCTGCCGATCGCCACCGTCTACTACGCGGTGAAGGCGAACCCGGCGGCCGAGATCGTCGCGATGCTGGCCAAGCGGGGCTCGAATTTCGATGTCGCCAGCATGGGCGAGATCGAGCTGTGCCTCGGTAACGGCGCGACGCCGGAACGGTTGTCGTTCGGCAACACGATCAAGAAGGAGCGTGACATCGCCGCCGCGTATGCGGCCGGCATCCGTCTCTTCGCCTTCGACAGCGAGGCCGAGCTCGACAAGCTGGCGCGCGTCGCGCCGGGCGCACGGGTGTTCTGCCGCCTCCTGGTGTCGTGCGAGGGCGCTGACTGGCCGCTGTCACGCAAATTCGGCTGCACCCCGGAGCTGGCGGTGAAGCTGCTGTGCAAGGCGCGCGATGTTGGGCTCGATCCGTATGGCGTGTCGTTCCATGTCGGCTCGCAGCAGACCGATCTCGGCCAGTGGGACGGCGCGGTGGCCTCGGCCGCGCGCATGTTCTCGCTGTTGGCCGAGGCTGACATCAACCTGCGCATGGTCAATATCGGCGGCGGGTTCCCGGCGCGCTATCGCAACGAAGTATCGCCGGTCGAGGCCTATGCCGGCGCGGTGACCGCGGCGTTGACCAAGCATTTTGGGAACCAGGTCCCGGAGGTCATCGTCGAGCCCGGCCGCTCGCTGGTCGGCAATGCCGGAGTGCTCCAGAGCGAGGTCGTGCTGATCTCCGACAAGGGCGACGACAGCGGCAAGCGCTGGGTTTATCTGGATGCCGGCAAGTTCAACGGCCTTGCCGAGACCATGGACGAGAGCATCAAGTACCGGATCGAGACGCCCGGCCGTGGCGGCCCGTCGGGCCCGGTGGTGATCGCCGGCCCGACCTGTGACAGTGCCGATATCCTCTATGAAAAGACCGAGTACCGGCTGCCGCTCGATCTCGTGGTCGGCGATAAGGTCGAAATCCAGGCGACCGGCGCCTACACGTCGAGCTATGCCTCGGTCGGGTTTAACGGCTTTCCGCCGCTGCGGACCTACTGCATCTGAAACGCGATCGGGGAGCGATAGGCCTATCGCTCCCCGATTTCGGCTGCCCCATCGGTCTGCCCAGCGGCAGGAATTGGTCCGGGAATGAGGTCCGGATGCAGGATCCGGCGATCCCGGCCCGGATCGACCGCCCCTGAGAAAGCGGTCCGGACCTGCACAACCATCAACAAAATCCGTGCCAACGTCCGGACGCGACATTTTGGCGCTTTTCGATCGCATCGGCGATGCGCCGCCGCTGCGTTTTTCGGCAGTTGCCCAAGCTCTCGCCTTGCCCGGTGCCTATCTGACGGGCGGGTCGAGCATCGCTTGCCCGCGGCGCAAATCGGCCCCTAGGATAGGCCGAGGCAGGCGATGGAGAGTGGGCGATGGCGCAGCTGACCACCAGTGACGGCGTCAATCTTTATTACGAGGAGACCGGCAGCGGCCTGCCGATTGTCTTTGTCCACGAATTCGCCGGCGACAGCCGCAGCTACGAGCCGCAGGTGCGCTATTTCTCACGGCGCTATCGCTGCATCAATTTTAACGCGCGCGGCTTCCCGCCTTCGGATGTGCCGGAGAATTTCGAAAGCTATTCGCAGGCGCGCGCCCGCGACGACATCCGCGACGTGCTCGACGCGCTCAAAATCGAGAAGGCGCATATCCTCGGCATCTCGATGGGCGGCTTTGCGACGCTGCATTTCGGCTTTGCCTATCCGGAGCGCGCGCTGTCGCTGGTCGTCGCGGGGTGCGGCTACGGCGCCGCGCCGGGCGCGCGTCAACAATTCCACGACGAGACCGCGCGCACCGCGGGGCAGATCGCCGACAAGGGCATGGCCGAGGTGTCGAAGAGCTACGGCTCCGGCCCGACCCGCGTGCAACTGCGCAACAAGGACCCGCGCGGCTATGCCGAGTTCATGCAGCAGCTGTCGGAGCACTCGACGCTTGGCTCGGCCAATACGATGCGCGGGGTGCAGGCGCGGCGGCCCTCGCTATGGGACCTTGTCGACGACATGAAAAAGCTCGACGTGCCGACCCTGGTCGCGACCGGCGACGAAGACGACCCCTGCCTCGAACCTGGACTGCTCATGAAGCGGCATATCAAGAGCGCCGCCCTCGTCGTGCTGCCGAATACCGGTCACGCGCTCAATCTCGAGGAGCCCGACCTCTTCAACCGGCTGTGCGACGATTTCTTCCATCAGGTCGAAGCTGGCCGCTGGCCGCTCCGTGACCCAAGAGCGGTGCCCGGCGCGATCCTCGGGATGTGACGTCAGAGGGGATGCTTGACCAGCAGCTCGATGCGCATCCCGTCAGGATCGTGAACAAACAGCGCGGTGCCGTCGCTGCGCTTGACCGGCCCGCTGGCGATCGCGACGCCGGTCTCGGCAAGCGCTCCGATCAGCTCGTCTACCGTGGCGTAATCCATGTCGAGGCACAGATGATCGACCCGCTGCCGCGTGCTGTCGCTGGTTGAATCCGGGTTGCAGAACGCATTGATCTCGGTATTCCCGGCTTTGAGGACCGTCGCCCCGCCCGGCCGTCGCGGGCCCCGCACAAACTCAAACCCAAGGCGCTGGTAGAAAATCAGGCTGCGATTCATGTCGGTAACGATAAGACCGACATGCTCAAGCGCCTTGGGCCGGAGCATGGTGGGCTATTCCACCGGTACAAAGATGCAGTTGCGGCTCTTGCCGCTGACCGCTTGCGACAGATGGCCTTTGCCCTTGACGTCCTCGACGAGGATGACTTCGCCGGCGCCGATGATGCGGACCTCGCCGTCGCTCGCGGTGATTTTCACCCCGGCATCGAGGTTGATGATGTATTGGCGGCGCGGCGCCGGGTGCCAGTCGAGGTCGTAGTCCGGCTGCACCTCGCGAAAGATGATCCCGGTCGCCGGAAGCCGCTTCGACAATTTGCCGGCCGGTCCAGATTCGACCCATTCGACTTCGATGTCGCGGAAATGGGTCTCGCCTTTGTCGTCGACGTAGAGATTATGGACCCGCATCGGGCGCCTCCTCGCTGATGGTTCGCCGCGACTTTAGCGGTGAACGACAAGGAGGCGCCAGCGTCGATCGGCGCTAGTTGTTGCTCGTCGCTCCCGCCGGAAGGCCAGGGGCGTTGTAGCCCGGCTGATAGCCGGGCGGCGGCCCGTAATATCCATAATATGCTGGCGGCGGCGCGTAATAACCCGGCGCGTAGTACCCTGGCGGCGGCCCGTAATAGCCCGGCCCGGCAATCGCCCGGATCGGCGCGGTGGCGACCGTCGCCGCGCCGGCGAGGATGGCTCCGGCAGCAACAAACGGCAGCGCGATCAGCGGGGGCCCGCAGCGCCACCGGCACCAGGCGGACGCGTCATGCAGCGGCACCGCAGAGGCGCCGACGACAAGCAGGGCCAGAGCCGCTCCGCGAGAGTAGATCATCCTGTGTCTCCAAAATTGGGGGGCACGCTCAAGTTGGAATACGCAAGGCTCGCGACGATGGTTCCGCGATCACGCAACGCTACGGTATCGTTTTATTATACCCAACGCAACCGCTTGCGTCCCCGCCCACGCTCATGCTGAGCTTAAAAAAGCGAGGTTGCGGGATGGCCGCCGCTGAACATCGGCGGCACAGGAGAAAACAGGCATGGAATTCGGCACGTTCATGGAGTTTCCGCCGCTCGGCGAGGCCGGCGAATTCGCAGCTTTCGACCAGGCGCTCGGCGAGGTCGCGGCGGCGGATCAATGGGGCCTCGACGCGGTGTGGCTCGCCGAATTGCACGGCGCGCCCGAGCGCTCGGTGCTATCGGCGCCGATGATGGTGGCGAGCGCGATCGCCTCGGCGACCGAGCGGGTGCGGATCGGCATCGCCGTGCAGGTGCTGCCGCTGTCGCATCCGCTGCGCCTGGCCGAGGAGGCGGCAACCGTCGATCAAGTCAGTAAGGGCCGGCTCATCTACGGCATCGGCCGCAGCGGCGTCGTGCGCACTTATGAGGAATACGGCATCTCCTACGACGAGAGCCGCGAGCGCTTCGCCGAGACGCTGGAGATCATGCGGCTCGCCTGGACGCAGCCCAAATTTTCGTATCAAGGCAAATATCACAGCTTTGACAACGTCACGCTGTCGCCAAAGCCCTATCAGAAACCTTATCCCGAGCTGCGCATGGCCGGCGCCACGCCCGAGACCTTTCCGGCGATCGGGCGGCTCGGCTTCCCGGTCTTTGTCGCGGTGCGCCAGGGGCCGTTCAAGCAACTCGTGCCGTATATCGAATCTTATCGCGCGGCCTGGAAAGAGGCGGGGCATCCCGGCGAGGGCCAGGTCTATCTGCGCGTGCCGGCCTATATCGGCGAGACCGAAAAGAACGCCCGCGGCGAACTCGAAGAGAGTCTGATGAGCTTTTTCGCCTATCAGGCCGAACTCGGCCGCGACTCGGCGCGCCGCGCTGGCGGGCAAATCGCGCTCGACCGGCTGAAGCGCGTCGAGCGACTGGAGGCGCTGACCTTTGACGAGGCGCTGGCGACCCAGGTGATCTGCGGTACGCCCGACAGTTTTACGGCCCGGCTCAAGGAGGTGCAGGAGGAGATCGGGCTCGACGGCATCCTCGCCGAATTGAATTGCGGCGGCAAAATCCCGCATGCGGGCGTGATGCGCGCCTTGCGGCTCATGTGCGAGGAGGTGAAGCCGCGTTTCCACTGACCCGCATGCCGCGCCGCTTCGCGTGGTTGGCGCTGACACTGTTGCTGTTGGCTTCGCCGACCGCATGGGGTCAGCGGTTGCTGATCGGCGCCTGGCAGTGGCGGCTTGACCAGTCGACCGCGACGCTGACGATCATCACCGCCGACAACGACGGCGCGTTGCATGGCACGATGTATTACGATCCGCCGCTGGAAGGTTTCGCCGGCTCGCCGTTTACGATAAAGATCGAAAACGGCGCGTTTACGATCCGGCTCGTCAACGGCACGCGCTACCAGGACATGCATTGGTGCCGCGATGCGCTGTGCGGTACGTTCTACATGCCGGACGACACCGCAACGCCCGTTTTGTTCGAGCGCCCCGCGCAGTAGCGCTGTTGTCGGCGGCACCGGCTTTATCTACCTTCTCCCTCACATGACGAGCGAGGGTGCCATGGCGGCCGATGGCGGAGCAGGAGGACTGGGGGAAAGGCGCTGGCCCGATCTCGGTGCGTCGCGCGTTCCCAACTGGGTCTACACCGACCCCGCGGTTTTTGCGCGTGAGCAGGAGCGCATCTTCGAGGGGCCCAGCTGGCTCTATGTCTGCCTCGATGCGGAAATTCCCAACCCCGGCGATTTCACCCGTAGCCGGCTCGGCCTGCGCGAGACCGTCGCGGTGCGCGGGCAGGACGGACAGGTCCGCGTGCTCGTCAACAGTTGCGCGCATCGCAGCATGCAGGTGTGCAGCGCCAATCGCGGCAACGCCAAGGAATTCATCTGCCCGTATCATCAGTGGACTTACGACCTCGAAGGCAAACTGCTCGGCGTGCCGTTCCGCCGCGGCCTCAAGGGGCAGGGCGGTATGCCCGACGATTTCCGCCCCGAGGAGCATGGTCTGAGGCCGCTCGCGGTCGCCTCGCGTAACGGCGTCGTCTTCGCCAGCTTCAGCCAGCCGAACGAGACCTTCGAGGAATATCTCGGGCCGTTGATGCTCGGTTATTTCGACCGGGTGTTCGACGGCCGCGAGCTGAAGGTGCTCGGCTATCAGCGCCAGCGTCTGCCGAGCAACTGGAAGCTGATGTTTGAAAACATCAAGGACCCCTATCACGCCAGCCTGTTGCATGTGTTTCTCGTGACGTTCGGCCTTTTCCGGATGGACCAGCAATCAGCCGTCGAGATGGACGATACCGGCCGGCACGGTGTCCTGGTCAACCGGCGCGGTGAGCAAAAGGCCAATGAGGCGACGGCACAGATGCGTGCTTTTCACCAGGATCTGAAGCTCGCCGATCCGCGCCTTCTCGATCCGGTGCGCGAATATCCCGGCGACGCCACGGTGGTGATGCAGACGCTGTGGCCCAACCTCATCGTCCAGCAGCAGACCAACGGTCTGGCGATGCGCCAGATCGTCCCGCTCGACGCGCAGAATTTCGACCTAGTCTGGACCCATTTCGGCTATGCCGACGACTCGCTGGAGATGACCGAGCGTCGGCTGCGGCAATCCAATCTGTTTGGCCCGGCGGGTTTCGTGTCGGCCGACGATGGCGAGGCGATGATCCTGTCGCAGGCCGGGATCGCGGGAAACGACGACGGCGAATGCCTGGTCGAGATGGGTGGGCGCGAGGTCGCCAACGTGCCGCACACCGTCACCGAGACCGCGATCCGCGGCTTTTATCAGCATTACCGCGCGGTGATGGGATTGTGATCGCCGCAGCGCCGGGGGTGGCGGCATCGCCGGAGCTGCGCGCGCGGCTCGCCGATCTTTATGCCGCCTATGACGATGCACTGGGCGAGGGCGATTACGATCGCTGGCCGGAATTTTTTACCGAGGCCTGCTTCTACCAGATCACCGCGCGCGAAAATCACGATATGGGGCTGCCGCTCGGGCTGATGCAGGCGGAAAGCCGCGGGATGCTGGCCGATAGGATCGCGGCGATCCGCAAGACGACGCTCTACGCGCCGCGCCTGATGCGGCGGCTGGTTGGGTCTATCGTGCTGCGCGCCGTCGAGCCCGACGGCATGCGCCTGACCGCGAGCTTCGCGGTCTTCCAGACCATGCTCAATGAGCCGTCACAGGTCTTTCTTTGCGGCCGGTTCTATGATCGCGTCGTCGAAGACGGCGGCGCGTTGCTTTTCGCCGAGCGGATTTGCGTCGCCGATTCAACGCTGGTGCCTACCTCGCTGATCTTTCCCATCTGACGGCATTCAAGACCGCGTGGCGCGATGCTACATAAGCGTCAGCACTGGAGGACACATGGACCAGATCGACGACAAGACCCGCACCGAGCTCGAGGCTGCCGCGTTTCGCACCCTCGTCGCGCATCTGCGCGAGCGCACCGATGTGCAGAACATCGACCTGATGAACCTGGCCGGGTTCTGCCGCAACTGCCTGTCGCGATGGTACCGCGAGGCGGCCGAGGGGAAGGGGCTCGGCCTCAGCGATCCCGAGGCACGCGAGATCGTCTACGGCATGCCCTATGACGAATGGCGCCAGAAACACCAGAAAGAGGCGTCGCCGGAGCAGAAGGCCGCCCTCGCCGCACAGCAGCACAAGCATTAGGGAACAGCATGCCAGACGTTGGGGGGATTGCCGGCGACCGGCTCCGGAGCTTTATCGAGCGCATCGAGCGGCTCGAGGAAGAAAAGAAGGCGCTCGCGGACGACATCAAGGAAGTCTATGCCGAGGCCAAGGGCACCGGTTTTGACGCCAAGATCATGCGCCAGGTGATCCGCCTGCGGCGCATGGACAAAGACGATCTCGACGAGCAGGAAACACTGCTCGATGTCTACCGCCGCGCGCTCGGGATGCTGCCGTCCGAGGAAAGCCAGGCGGCGGATTAGCTATTCCGCCGCCTTTGCGGGGGCGGCGCAGTGCTGTTTTAGTGATGCAACCAGCGCGTCGGCCTCTTCGTCGGTGACATCGAAGCGGCAGACAAAACGGGCGAGCGTCGCGCTGCGCCGGTAGAACTGGAAACCGTCGGCTTCGAGCGTATCCATGACGCCGGCGGGCAGTTCGAGAAAGATTTCGTTGGCGTCGACCGGCGCCACCAGCTTGAGCCCCGGCACGCCGGCGATCCCGGCGGCGATGCGTCCGGCCGCGGCGTTCGATTGCGTCGCCAGCCGCAGCCACAGCTCGTTTTCGATGTAGGCCATCAGCTGCGCCGAGGCGAAACGCATCTTCGACCACACCTGGCCAGCGCGGCGCAGCTGGATCGCCAGCGCATCGGCGATCTCGGGCGCGAAAACGACGATGGCGTCGCACAGCGCGCCGCCATTTTTCGTCGCGCCAAACGACATGATGTCGACCCCGGCGCGCCACGTGAGGTCAGCCGGGGCGCATTGCAGCCGCGCGACGGCATTGGCGAAGCGCGCGCCGTCCATGTGCACCTTAAGGCCGCGCGATTTTGCGACCTCGGCTGCCGCGCGCACCTCGTCGAGCCGGTAGACCGCGCCGAGATCGGTCGCCTGGGTGAGGTTGACGGCGGCCGGCTGGCCGCGATGCAATTGGCCGGGTGGAAAGCCGGTGAGGGTGCGCGCCAGCTCCTCGGCATCGACCCGGCCGTCTTGCCCGGCGACCGGCACGAGCTTGAGGCCACCGCCAAAAAACCCGGCGGCATTGGTTTCGGCGGTGTTGATGTGCGCCGCCGCGCTACAGAATACCAGCCCCCAGGACGGCGCGATCGACGCCAGCGACAGCGCGTTGGCAGCGGTGCCGGTTGCGACCGGAAACATGCGCACTTTTGTCTCGAACAGCTCGGAAAACCGCTCCTGGAGCTGGGCGGTCCATTCGTCTGCGCCGTAGCCGAGCGCGGTGCCGTTATTGGCGCGGATCAGAGCGTCGAGAATTTCCGGCGCCGCACGCCCGATATTGTCGCTGCGGTAGTCGATCATGGGGGCAGGGCCCTCGCCTGTTTTATGCCCCTCCGCGGAGGGCGGCGAGGTGGCGGCGATTATGCGGCGAATGGTACGCGCTCACCAGCGGACGCACGCTCACCGGCGGATGTGCGGTAAATCTGGTCCTGAGTACGATCGCGGCAACCTTCAGTTTCCGGGGAATGTCGCGGATGACACGGAGCGGCGCGTCGCGCAGCGCGACAAAGAACGGCTGATGTTCCGCCGTTTCCGGCGCGGCGACCGCTTCCGACGCTGCGTCTACGGCGGCGACGGTCGGCTGCCCTGCCGCGACGACAGGCAGGGCGCCTGGTGGCTGGATGTTGAGCGCGCCGAGGATGACTGGCGCATCGAGAAAGCGCTGCTCGGGCAGGTCGTCGACGGCCGCCGCCGCGACCGGGATGCCGGCAGCAAAACTGGTACGCGGCATGGCGGTGGCGAACCGGCGATTGGCGTAGCTGGCCTCTTGCCCATCGCGAAGCGTCTCGCCCGGACCGAGCGGAAACCAAGCGACGGCTGGTGGCGTGCCGATATCGCCCGGCCGGCTCATCCCGTACCCGGCGGTGCCGAGAAACGCCACCTCCGCCGGGCTGTATTCGACTTCGGTGACATGATCGCCCGGAATCCAGCCCCATCGTCCATCAAACTGCGCCCAACGGCCGTAATGCGACGGCGCGAAGCCCCACGGCTCGTTGTCGATCCAGGTCCAGCCCCATGGCGGCAGATAGCGCCAAGCGCCGTTGCGGTAAGGGGCCCAGTCGGAAGCCATGTCGCTCGGGAACCAGACATTGCCGAGCTTCGCGTCGCGCTCCCAGCGCCCGTTGGCGGCGAGCGTTGCGGCGCCGGTCAGCGCGGGTGATGGCGCCGTCGTCAGGTCGGCGTTGTCGTTCTGCGAACGCCACCAGTCGCTGAACCAGTCGCCTGTCGCGGTCGCGATGCGGCTCGCGTCGAGTCCACCGCCGAATTGCACCCCGCCGGCAAAAACTTGGACCGTCTCGGCCGTATGCGCGTCGCCGGCGGTAACGTCGTAATCGCCGGGTACATCGAGCCAAATTCCGCCCTGCGGAAGATCGATCTCTATGGTCTTAGCCGGTCCGCCCGCGCCGAGGTGAATGCCGATACGGCCGCTCGACAAGGCAATCTGCAGTGTGCTCTCGTCGAAACGCAGAATTTGCAGTTCGCTCGACGGCGCAAGCGCCAGCCTGGCGCCAGGGCTGCGCAGCTCGGTCTCGGAATCGGCGGCCGTGCGTAAACCGACGCCGTCAGCAACCGGCTCGTTGACCAGCGCCGTCGTCCAGTCCCCACCGTTCGCATGGTACTGCACCGCGCCGGCGACCACGGCAACTCTGCCGACCGACGGCAGATTATCGGCGGCCCAGCCGATGCCCGCGGACAAACCGAGATAAACAATCGAGCTTAAAAATAGTTCCAACCGGCGCATCCGCCGAACGATAACAGATTTCGTCGCGACTGGCAGTCTTTTCCGTGCCGCCGTAGCAATTATCAATCGTCGGATGCAGCGTGATGCAGCTTGAACAACTCATTATCACCGAGTTCTTCACTATGCCGGGCTTCCAACTCCCTGTAATAGCGACGTAGCGCAAAAGCTTCGCTTAGATATCCTTGTACGCGGCGATCGCGGGCATTGTCGACGACCGCCAAGGTTTCTGCCGCGGAGGCGATGAAATGATCGAGCGTTTCGCGAATCGGCTGCCCCGGTGTGAGGAAATGTTCGGCGCCGCGGGCGACGTCCTTGACGCGCAGGCCGACATTTCCCTCGCGGTTGACGGCGCTATGCGCCTCGGTCAGGTCGATATAGCCCTGGTAGCCGCCTTTATCGTTGACCGCGAACACCCGGATGGCGGCGTTCACGGGGAACTGCCGGCATAATTCGGTGAGCGGCGTGTCGATCGGCACCACGGCGAAATCGCGGCGCATCAGGTTGGCGACTTGCAGATCGTGCAGCCAGCCGACATCGTGCGGACTGTGCAGCGCGACGCCGCGCAGATGGAAGCGCCAAGTCGCGAACGAGTAGCCGAACCAGCTGCGCACCACCAATACCGAGGCGATCACCGCCGCGGTGACTCCCAGCGTCGCCGAGAAATCGGTGGTCGCCTCCAGCACCAGGAAGATCATCGTCATCGGCGCGCCGACCACCCCGGCGGCAAGCGCTCCCATCCCGCCCAGGATGTAGACCGTGTCGCTGGCTCCCAGCCACGGCATCACGCGCTGCACGACGATCGCTACCGCGGCGCCGTATAGCGCGCCGAGATAGAGCGCCGAGCTGAACATGCCGCCGCGGAAGCCAGTGCCGATCGAGATCGCCGAGCCGGCGATCTTGGCGGCGATCAGGCCGAGCAGCAGCGGCAGCTCGTAACTCTGCGGATTGTGCGAAATCGTGTACTCGATCCCGCCATGGCCGCTGCCGAGGATCTGCGGGAAGAACCAAGCCATGTTGCCGAGCACCACGCCGCCCAGCGCCGGCCGGGCCCAGGTCGGCAGCGAGGCGCGCTTCGACCATTGCTCGACAAAGGTGACACCGACCATCGCGACGATTGCTAGCAGCCCGGCGACAAACCCGACAATCGCGAGAACCACGTAATGCGACGCCGCCAGGTTCATATGGTTGTAGACGACAAAGATCGGCTCGTTGCCGATGATCTCTCGCTCGACGAGTGTCGCGAATATCGCGGCTAGCACGACCGGCACCAGGGTCGCCAGCGTGTAGGAGCCGATGATCAGCTCGAACGCATAGAACGCGCCGGCGAGCGGAGCGTTGAATGCGGCGGCGATCGCCGCCGCGGCGCCGCAGCCGACAAAAGTCCGCAAATCACCCCGCCGCAGATGCAGATAGCGGCCGATGCGCGATGCCGTGCCAGCGCCGAGCTGGGTATAGGCCGCTTCGAGACCGACTGAGGCGCCGACCCCAGCCGACAGCACGGTCAGCCCGGTCAACCGCAAACTGTCGGATAGCGACATGTGGCCGCCATGCAGCGCGTTGGCCTCGATCGCGTCGACGATGTCGCGCGGCTTCCAGCGCCACAGCAGATAGGCAACGACGCCGTAGAGCAGTCCGCCGCACGCCGGCACCAGCAAAAGCCGCAGCCGCTCGATGTGCACATCGCCGCTTAAATCGCCGCCCCAGGGCACGGCGAAGAGCAGATGGTGGAAGAAGGTGACGCCGAACCGGGTAAGCGCCACGCCGAGCGCGATCACCGCGCCGATCGCCGCCGCAGTGATGCAAAGACCGAACTCGCTGTTGCGGATATTTGTGCGCGCCCACAGGCGCGCGCGGAGCCTCACCAGTGTCGAGACGCTGCGTCGAGCGTGAAGTTCTTGTCCTTCGGTGACGATCAACAGCTCGACCCTCGACCGCGAAACGTGCAAATAAAGATAGCCGCTCTCGCGAAGAGCTACCCCGCGAGACCGTTACCAACCCACAAGATGGGACGATGGCCCCACCGCGCAAGCATTAATTCGGCTCGAATTGTCGCATTAGCGCTCGCGAATCCGAATTACAGCCGCGCGGCGGCGTCCCGTAACCCTAACGCATCGTCGGCATCACATATTCCGCGCCAGCGCGGATCCCGGTCGGCCAGCGCGAAGTAATGGTCTTCAGCCGCGTGTAGAATCGCATCCCTTCGGTGCCATAAACCGCCATGTCGCCAAACAGCGAGCGCTTCCAGCCGCCAAAGCTATGGAACGCCATCGGCACCGGGATCGGAACATTGACGCCGATCATGCCGATCTGCACCCGGCTCGAAAACTCCCGCGCGGCGTCGCCGTCGCGGGTGAAGATCGCGGCGCCGTTGCCGTATTCGTGGTCGCTGACCAGCTTGGTCGCCTCGTCGAAACTGTCGGCGCGCACCACCACCAGCACGGGCCCGAAAATCTCCTCCTTGTAGATGCGCATCGACGGCTTGACCTCATCGAATACGCAGCCGCCGAGGAAATAGCCGTTCTCGTAGCCCTGCAGCTTCAGGCCGCGGCCATCGACGACGAGTTTCGCGCCCTCCTGGACCCCGAGATCGACGTAGGAGCGCACCTTGTCGTAGTGCTGCCTGGTGACGAGCGGCCCCATCTCCGCCTCCGGATCGGTTCCGGGGCCGATCTTCAGCGCCCGCACCCGCGGCACGAGCTTATCCATGAGCTTGTCGCCAACCCCGCCGACCGCGACGGCGACCGACACCGCCATGCAGCGCTCGCCGGCCGCGCCGTAGGCCGCCCCCATCAACGCGTCGGTCGCCTGGTCGAGATCGGCATCGGGCATGACGACCATGTGGTTCTTGGCGCCGCCCAGCGCCTGCACCCGTTTTCCGGCGGCTGCGGCATTGGTGTAGATGTATTCGGCGATGGCGGTCGAGCCGACAAAGCTCACCGCGGCGATCCCCGGATGATGCAGGATCGCGTCGACCGCCTCCTTGTCGCCATTGACGACATTGAAGACGCTCGGCGGCAGCCCGGCTTCGGTCAGCAGCTCGGCGATGCGGAGGCCGGCGGACGGGTCGCGCTCCGACGGCTTCAGGATGAAGCAATTACCGGTGGCGAGCGCCATCGGGAACATCCACATCGGCACCATCGCCGGGAAATTGAACGGAGTGATCCCGGCGCAGACGCCAAGCGGTTGGCGCACTGACCACGAGTCGATGCCGCGGCCGACCTGCTCGGTGAACTCGCCCTTCATCAGATGCGGGATGCCGCAGGCGAACTCGACGACCTCGACGCCGCGGGTGACCTCGCCCTGCGCGTCGGAGAAGACTTTGCCGTGCTCCTCGGAGATGACGCGCGCCAAATTGTCCTGCTCGCGGTTCATCAACTCGAGAAATTTGAAGAGGATGCGTGCCCGGGTCAGCGGCGGCGTCGCGGCCCACCCGGGGAAGGCTTTCGCGGCGGATTGCACCGCGGCGTCGAGCTCTTCGCTGCTGGCGAAATCGACGTGGCGGATCTTCTCGCCGGTCGCCGGATTATAGACATCGCCGCCGCGGCCGCTTTTGCCGGCGACGCGCTTGCCGTCGATGAAATGGGGAATATCGCTCATGAACTGCGCCCGCTTCCTGGATGAGGCAGGCGCGCATCATAAGCCGCGTCGCCACAAGCGGGCAGCTAATTATCCGCACACCCCGAGACTTACTGGGGGCCGCCGCTCAGGAGAAGATGAACGCGGAATAGGCGGAATACACGGACCATACGACGAGCGCTGCGAGCCCGACCCAATAGATCACCCGGTAAACTTCAGTACCCATCGGATAAGCCGACCCCCGGTTCAGCGGCCATTGCGGGGCGACCGCCGAACTCCCTGTTCCCCAAGGTCATACGCCATGTCTCCGCCTTTCGTTCCTATGCACGGCCGGATTTGGCAATGACGGAGCGCGGGCGTATCATCGGAATCGGGCAAAATCCGCCGCAATCTGCGCCTACGGAGATCGCATGCTGAGCAACACAACGACGATCCTGATGTTGTTGGCCGTGTTGCTGCTGTACATGCTGCCAACGCTGATCGCCTATGGGCGGGAGCATCCGCATCGCCAGAACGTAGCCTTGCTGAACATTCTGCTCGGCTGGACTCTGATCGGCTGGATTGGTGTCTTTCTCTGGGCCTCGCTCGCCCATGTCGAGAGTGAGTTCGTTTAGCTGCTCGCTTCCCGCAACTCGTAGAGCGCGACCGCTGCGGCGGTCGACACGTTGAGGCTCGGCATTTGCGGAGCCGTCGGTAGCCGCGCGAGGTAATCGCAGCCATCGCGCACCAGGCGGCGCAAGCCGTCGCCCTCGGCGCCGAGGACAAGCGCGACGCGCCGCCCCAGCTCCAGTTCGGCAAGATGGTGTGGCGCCCGTTCGTCGAGCCCGCAGCACCAGAAACCGGCTTCCTTGAGCCGTTCGAGCGCGCGCGCAAGATTGACCGCCGGGATCAACGGCACCAGCTCCAGCGCACCCGACGCCGCCTTGGCGAGTGCGCCACTTGCCGGCGGCGCGCCATGCGCGGCGACGATCACGGCCAGCGCGCCGAATGCCGCCGCGGCGCGCAGGATCGCGCCGACATTATGCGGATCGCTCACCTGGTCGAGCACCACCAGCACCGCGCGCTCGGCGACTGAGGCCGCGCGCAGCACATCGTCGAGATCGGGCGGGTCGAGCGGCTCGACCTCGAGCGCTAGCCCTTGATGCACGGCGTCCTCACCGAGCAGCGTCGCGAATCCTGCTCGGTCGAGGATGCGGATCGCCTCGCCGTCGGTCCGCCGCTGCGCGCGGGCAGCGGCGATGAGGGCGTTTGCTTCGTCTTCCTGACCCGCCAATATCGCAAGCCGCCGCCAATGCCGATCGGGATTGGCGAGCGCCGCGGCCACCGGGTGACGGCCATAAAGCCACCGCTCGCCGGAAAGGCGCGCCGAGGGACGTGGCGGCTCACGCCTGGGCTGCCGCTGCCGTGGTGGTCGATCGTCGCGCGAAGATCGGTGATGACGCATGGCAGGCGCTTTAGCATGCGCCGGGCGCGGCGGACAGCTAGGATCGCGGAGCACATAACGCGGGGGGAAAGCATGCTGTTTGCTGTCACCGAGGCCGCGCGGCGGCTCGAACGCTGGCTGAGCACCACCTTTGGCCGCCCCTATCATGCGCTGCTCGCCATCGGGATCGGCATCGAGCTCGTGCAGCACTGCCGCGAACTTCCGGAGAAGCTGGAGAGCGCCGCTGCGATCAAGACGGTATTGGCGCTCTTGCTGTTCCTCGTGCTCCTGGTGCATCAACTTGGCGAGTTGAGCGAGCACGCCGAACACCGGCGCCGGCACGATTGAGGGAGAGATGCCGCCATGAAGTGGAGCACCGAGCGCATCCTGACGACGCATACCGGCAGTCTGCCGCGCCCGCCGGAACTGACTAGACTCTATGTCCGCCGGGCTCGCGGTGAGGCGGTCGACGAGGCCGAAATCGCCCGGTCCGGCAAGGCTGCGGTGGCGCAGATCGTCGACAAGCAGATCGCCGCGGGGGTCGATGTCGGCAATAACGGCGAGCAGCAGCGCGAGGCGTTCTTTCTTTATGTGCGCCATCGCATGACGGGGTTTGGCGGCTCGTGGAAGCGCTGGCCGCGCGGCGATGTCGAGCGCTATCCGTTGCTCAAGGAACAGATGATGCAAATGCTCGCCGGCCGCGAGGCAGTGGGCAATTACGAGCCGCCGCGTACCATCGGCCCCATTACCTATGCCGACGACACTGAGTTGAAGACCGAGCTCGCCGATTTCCACGCGACCCTCGACGCGCGCAAGCTGGGCTTTGTCGAGCCGTTCTACACCGCGCCGTCGCCCGGGATCATCGTCGGAGCGATGAAGAACGAATATTACGACAGCGAGGAATCCTATCTCGCCGCTGTCGCCGCCGCGCTCAGGGTTGAATACGAGGCGATCGTCAAGGCGGGCTTCCTGCTGCAGCTCGATTGCCCCGATCTCGCGCTCGAACGCCACCTCAGCTACAACGACCGGCCGCTCGCCGATTTTCTCGGCTTTGTCGAGCGCGTCATCGCGGCGATCAACACTGCTATCGTCAATGTTCCGCGCGACCGGGTGCGCCTCCATGTCTGCTGGGGCAATTACGAAGGCCCGCACGATCGCGACGTGCCGCTGGAAGACATTTTGCCTATCCTGCAAAAGGCCAATGTCGGCGGCTTTGTGCTGCCCTTTGGCAATCCGCGCCATCAGCACGAGTACAAGGTGCTGGCCAAGTACCCGCTCGCCGACGATCAGATCATCGCCGCTGGGGTGATCGACGACCTGACCAATTTTGTCGAGCACCCGGAGGTTGTCGCCGATCGGCTGGAGCGTGTCGCGCAGGCGGTCGGCGATCCGAAACGGGTGATGGCCGCGACCGATTGCGGCTTCGATACCTCGGCCGGGATGGGCCGCGTGCCCGAGGATGTCGTCTGGGCCAAGCTTCAGGCGATGGCGGACGGCGCAAAGATCGCGACGGATCGGTTGCTTTAAATCGGACTAAAGTTGGCTCAAAGGATTTAGCTGCCCATTAGAATTAGGAGCTATTATGAAGTAAATACAAATACGGATAGTAGATAGATGGCTTATTATAAATCCCCGACGCAGCTGCCTTGATGCGTATGTCTTTTGCATCATCAAAATTAAGGTTCTTTCCCAACGTTACGCCCCAGTAACCAGACCCTGTCGGTGCTAAAATCTCCGGTTTAATTTCCAAATTTTTTGATAAGAAAATCTTATTATATTCGTCTATCTGCTCCTCGGCAGCTTTTTTGGTCGGAAATGACGCTGCTATCACGTTGAATTTGTAATTTGGATATTTTGACATCAGATTTTGAGCGCTGTCTTGTACAGCTTGAGTATCGGCTGCGGCCGCCAAATTGGCTATTGCCTGAATGCCCTCGTCGGAGAGGTAGGGGTTTTGAGTATTCGACGCGAGTTCTGTAAATATGGGTAAATATTGACGAGGCGTCAAAAGAAGTCGTAGCGTTACCGATTTCGTTGCGAGCGATAATTTATCTAAATCGGTCGCCATAGATGTTATTATGAAGTCAGCTGTACGCGTATCTTTTAAATTCTGTAAAAATTCGGTCGCGAAATCTCGTATTGACTTCTCTTTGTTAGACAACAAATATACTATTCTCTTTAAATCTTCGTCACTAAGTTGGATCGATATAGCTGGTCCTACCGTCCGATCATCACGTAACATTTGAACCAAAGTATATATCACTCCCAACGTTAGCTTATTATCAGAAGACGCCGTCGTTCCCAAGGCCGCCATCAGCGGTTTTACAGCGACCGGCCCGCGGGCAGCGAGCGCATCTTTCGCGGTTCGCCACACAGCCGCATCCGGATCGGCCAGATGTTTTACCAGGTCGGCAATATCTGCTCCGTCTGGTTGCGTTGTTTCCGCATACGCGGCTGTAACAACGCCAGGAATAGAGAGTGCGGAGTATCTACTCGAAACCGCATTTGCTCCTGTGATCTTAGAGCGGAATAGCGTTTTGCCGTTTCCAGTAATTTTTTCAGTACTTACGTCGAGTATCCAATGGATATCTTCCCAACCTTTGGCAGGCTTAAGATATTCATTCGATATGGTGCTTGAATCTGCTTCAAGTTCCGTGAATTTACCACGAGGGTCATAATAAGATGCATAGAGTGTATCGAAGGTAAATTCTCTTTTTAATATGACAAAATGAAATCGTTGCGCTTCATTGTAGTGGTGAAAGGGATATTTGTCATCTTGAAGTACCAGATCCGAAATAGTGCCGCCATCTATATCGATTACGCCTTCTTTCACGAATTGTTCTGACTCATTGGTTTTAAGAACGATTAAATATAGTGCTATCGCAAGCGCGCCGGCCCCTGTGGCGGATAAATTCTTATACTTGCCGGCCGCTTTGGTCCCGAAACATACGAGCAGAATCCCAAAACCCACGCAAATAGTCAGGCTGCTGAGAGAGGTGCTCACCCACCCAAACGCCGCGCACGCCAGCCCCAAAACAAGAACGGCCAAACTAACCCCTAGCGCGACGCTCACCAATCCGGCAGGAATCCCGCGATCGTCTGCCAACGTGGGTGTGCTGCGGGCCATTACTGCTCCCCATGGAACAATGTGATAGCAATTAGCTATCGTATTTCAAGCAGCAGTAGTGTACTTGCGATCTCTAATCAACCAGTATGAGGTCTTCGACCAAAGCACCGGTCGAAGAGCTTTAGATCGCCGGCAGCAAAGCGGACCGCGCACTCCGGGTAGTAGTACGGCCAAACGCGGGCGATGAACTGAACTTGTACGTTTGGCGAAACGCAGCCATCCGTCCCGGCCTCCTGGTGCAGGTCACGTCGCAGTCGCTGGGTCAGGCCGAAGAGACCTTCGCCCATCCAGGACCGAGCGCAGTAGTCTAGTTGCTGACCGCTTTCGATCTCAGCGTAGTTGACGATAGCCTGCGCCTGCGGCTGGGCGAAGCCTGCCCCGATTAAAAGCGCAATCAATGCCGGTGCCGTCATGCACCGCCCCCTCTGGTTGTTAAAAGAAAGCCGAACAGGAGCATTGCGACGATCAACGATCGCTCGCTTTAAACAACTCCAGATTGTCCGGTAGTACACAGCCGCAAGAGTTGTAGCTGCGCTGGGATGGTTTTACGTTCTCAGCACTCTAATAACCTACGTAATGACTACCCCTGGGCTCGAATGAGCCGACGAACTATTGCGTATTAGGCAAAAATGTCATTTTTCGGGCAGTGCGGTGACATTTGGAGTCCATGCCGCAACGCCCCAACTCGCGTTAAATTCGCGATGCCTCTGCCGTCGGCCGCATCGAACGCGGGGTTGCCGAGAGTTTGATTTGACGCAGACGGCGTGTTCGGAAACCTTCACGCCGGTTAATGCGCAAAATGGCAGAGGACGATTTATAAAGTCGCCCCGGCCTCTCACGTTGGAAGGATCGCTCGATGAGTTATTTGTTGAAGGTGGCTGCCTTCGTCGCCGTCGTGGCGGTCGCCGCGCCCGCCTGGGCGCAATCGGCCGAACAATTGAATGCGCAACAGCTGAATCAGCTCAACACCGGCGCCGTCGCGCCGCAGGCTTACCCGCAGGCGGTCAATCCCGTGCCGGGCGCGCCGATGAGCTACGCGCAGCCCGCCGCGCCGGCGGCGCCTGGCTATCCGGCGCCGGCCTATGGCTATCCCTATTACAACCCCTACGCCGCCGCTTATCCCTATCCGTATTACGGCTATAACTACGGGTATCCCTACTACGGTTACGGCTATGGCTACCCGTATTACGGCGGCTGGCCGGTCGGGGTGTCGTTCGGCTGGGGCTGGGGTTGGGGCGGCGGCTGGCACGGCGGCGGCGGGTTTCGCGGCGGCCGCCGGTAGCCGCCGTCTAACCGGCGCCGGCGCCGGTTAGTAGTAGGCCGCGCCGCCGTTGACGTGGATCGTCTGGCCAGTGATGAACCCGCCATCCTCGGTGACGAGGAACAGGCAGGTCGCGGCGATCTCTTCGATCTTGCCCTGACGGCCCAGCGGGATGCCGGAGGCGTCGGGCGGCCGGTTGCCGTACCATTCGGGGTTGTCGCGGCGCGTGTCGATGCTGCCGGGCGAGACGACATTGACCCGAATGTTGTGCTGGGCGAATTCCGAGGCGAGCCCGCGCGCCAAGCCGACCAGCGCCATCTTGACCGCCGACAGATGCGCGCGGCCATGGCCGCGGCCCGAATAGGCGCCGTCGCCGACAAAGAAGAGGATCTGGCCGAATTTGTTGTCGACCATCGGGCCGACCAGCGCGCGGGTTAAATAGAACGCCCCGTCAAGCACCACGCCGCGCACCAGCTCCCAATCGCCATCGGTCAGCTCGCGAAACGGCTTGTGCGGGCGGATCGCCGCGTTGTTGATCAGGATGTCGACGCGGCCGAATTCGGCGAGCGCCTTCTTCGCCATCGCCTCGACCTGCGCCTTGTTGCCGACATCGGCGACGATCGCCAGCGCCTTGACGCCAAGCGCCCGCGCTTCGGCGACGACTGCGTCGGCTTCGGCCTGGTTCGAGCGCGCGTTGACGATGACGTTGCATCCTTCGGCCGCCAGCTTCAGCACAGTGGCGCGACCGATATTGCGCCCCGACCCGGTGACTAAGGCGGTCTTGCCTTCCAGCCTGCCCATTGCATCTCCTCCCGATGTCCGATCCGATAGTCGAAATCGAGCTTTGACTCAAAGCCGGTAGCGGTACAAGGCCGGATCGGCGTATCGTAACACCCACCCGCCGTCGCGGGCGTCACAAGGCGAACACAAAAGCGTAACGAAGGCGAACGTCACCGTCGGCGAGGCTCGTCACGATGACTACCAGCAAATCGCGCCATCCCGGGTTGAGACGACCGGCCACGTCGCGGGGCTCTTGGGTGTTGCGCGCCCTGGCGCTTGGCGCCCTGCCGTTCCTCGCCTCCTGCAGTCGGGCCGGGGTCATCGATCCACAGGGGCCGATCGCGGCGGCCGAATGGCTGCTGATGATCAACGCCACCGAGATCATGCTCGTGGTTGTCGTTCCCGTGATCCTCGCAACCCTCGGGGTCGCATGGTGGTTCCGTGCGTCCAACAAGCGCGCGAACCACGACCCCCATTTTGCCTATGAAGGCAGCATTGAGTTTGTCACCTGGTCGATCCCGGCGCTGGTGGTGATCCTCCTGGGCGGCGTAACCTGGATCAGCTCGCATCAGCTCGATCCGCGCGCGCCGATCGCCTCGAACACCCAACCGCTGCGGGTGGATGTTG